>CAUJHL010000039.1 GCA_963204705.1 Pseudomonadota bacterium
CAAGGCGGATATGAATGCCAATGGCAATCATTATGACCTGACCCAGGTGAAAAGCCTGTTGCGCGGCGTGCAATTTGGACTGGGCGATACTCGCACCGACCGCGCGGAAGGTACCAGCACGCGCCTGCAATGTGCCTCCACAGTGACCGTGCAACTGCCTGCCAATCTGATTCAGGATGCGGATGCCGTCGTCGCCCAGCGTCAACAGGGTGGTACCGTCTCCGATCGCGCCATTCAGAATGACGTCAATCTCGAAGGCAATCAGATTCGCCAAGATCTCAATTACACCCTTCAGCCCACCGACGATGGCAAAAAGCTGGTGGGCGAAGCACAAAATGCACAGGGACTCATCACGTTTCTGGGTGGCGTGATATTCGATGCCCTACAAAAATCCCATCTGGATGCCCAGAACGCGGCGAATGCAGCCGTGCCTGTGACTCAGCCTCCCGTTGCCACCCCGGATACATCGACATCCGCCAGTATTACGCCGTCAACGGATAACGCCCCCGATCCCGAATTGCAACAAGCCACCCAGCGCTTTACCCAGGCCAATCGCAAACTCAACAGCCTCTGGTCGAGCACCCGTCGTGAAGTGCGGGCCCAGCTCCTGCCAGACCAGCAAGCCTGGCTGCAAAAACGGGATCAGGAATGCCGCCTCAATGCCAGTAACAGCGGTGGCACCGCACAGCAGATGGAACTTGCCCGGCTGGATTGCCAGACCGCAGTGACCAACGACCGGCTGGAACCTTTGCGGACACTCATCAGCATGACTGAAGCCTCCACACCTGCCGATGAATCTGCAGCACCGCTCGACCCAGTGGCCGCTGCTAATGCCGCTGCTGCCGTGGTCGCACCGCGTGCCAAACCTGCCGCGCCTGCTGCCGGTGCATCCGCCAATCCACCCAGCTCACCAGCATCGCGCAGCGAAAGCAAACCTACGCCCAAACCCGCTCCTGCGGCCAAACCTGCCCCTGTAACTCCTCCGGCAAATGATCCTGCTGCCGATGCAGAAGATGCCGCCACGGCGGCTGCCGCTGCCGCCAATGCCGCCAAGATGCAGGAAGGAATCCGTAAACTGCAGGAACAGCTCCGCGAACGCCAATAAGCATGGCCTATCCACCCGTTAGGGTTAGTCACCTCGTTTCTTTCAGCAGTTAGGCAGCAGTTAGGCAGTAGTTATGCTAGGGAAACGGGGTGGGCTGGAGAGCGACTTCCCCTTAATTTTTTGAAAAATTCATTTTAGTTCAATATCATAATAATGATTTCCTAATACTTTTTAGAAATTTATTTTAAAGAGCGGTTGTTACAAAAATGGATTGCGGGTGGTCCGAGGCGGGGTCACTGCAACCTCTTCTGAATGAGGCGAACCCGTTTCTTCTATCACATTGCCTGCTGCACCCTGCTTTACGGCGTTTTCCTCAATCGCCAGCGCAATCGCGGTTAATTGATTCCGCAGCTGAGTCACTGCGTGCAGGCTGTCTGCATCCCTGCGGATCGTTAACAACCCACTCAGACGCAGCTCGTTAAAGTCATTTTCCAGCATGATTTCATCCACTTGCCAGACTTGGGTGTCGTTGACAAAGGGGAGGAAGGGCTGGCTTTCGGATAAGGGTTTGTCCATTTGATTTTCCTTTTAACGCTCCAATTCTCTACCAGAATAATCCATAAAAAACCCCACAAGCGTGGGGTCAGTGGAGTTCAGATGCCGTTCATCGGAGGATTAACCTGATTTTTGGCAGCTATTAACCCGCAATTTTCTTGTATTTCACGCGCTTGGGGCCAGCATCAGCGCCCAGTTTCTCCTTGCGCCATTTTTCATACTCGCTGTAATTGCCATCAAACCACTGCGGGCCTTCTTCTTCAAAGGCCAGAATATGGGTCGCGATGCGGTCGAGGAACCAGCGATCGTGCGAGACCACGAGTACTGTTCCGGGGAAAACCTGAATAGCTTCTTCCAGTGCGCGCAGGGTTTCCACGTCCAGATCGTTGGAAGGTTCATCGAGCAGGATGACGTTGGCGCCCTGACGCAGGGTTTTGGCCAGCTGCAGGCGATTGCGCTCACCTCCGGACAGTTCGCCCACGCGTTTTTGCTGATCCTGTCCCTTGAAGTTGAAGCGGCCAATGTAGGCACGAGACGGCGTTTCGTACTCGCCCACAGTGATCATATCCAGCCCGTCCGAGACTTCCTCCCACACGGTTTTGCTGTCCGTCAGGGTATCGCGGATCTGGCCCACATAGGCCACTTTGACGGTATCGCCGACGGTGACTGAACCCGTATCCGGCTTGGATTCGCCGGTGATCATTTTGAACAGGGTGGTTTTACCCGCACCGTTTGGCCCTACGATACCGACAATCGCGGTCGGCGGCACGGTAAAGCTCAGGTTTTCATACAGCAGACGGTCGCCGAAGGACTTGCTGATGTTGTCCACTTCCACAACTTTATTGCCCAGACGCGCACCCGGCGGAATATAAATTTCAGCGGTTTCATTGCGTTGCTGGAATTCCCGTGAATTAAGCTCCTCAAAGCGCTCCATACGGGCCTTGGATTTGGCCTGCTGGCCCTTGGCATTTTTACGTACCCATTCCAGCTCGTGTTTAAGGGCTTTGGCAAAGGCTTCTTCCTGCTTTTGCTCCTGTTCCAGACGGGCAGTTTTTTGTTCCAGCCAGTTGGTGTAATTGCCCTGATACGGAATGCCGTGTCCGCGGTCCAGCTCCAGAATCCATTCGGCCACGTTATCGAGGAAGTAGCGATCGTGGGTAATCGCGACGATGGTACCGGGGAAGTCCTTGAGGAAGCGCTCCAGCCAGCTGACGGATTCGGCGTCCAGATGGTTGGTGGGTTCGTCGAGTAGCAGCATGTCGGGGCGAGACAGCAGCAGGCGGCACAGGGCCACGCGGCGGCGCTCACCTCCCGACAGCTTGGAGACATCGGCATCCCAAGCGGGCAGGCGCAGGGCATCGGCGGCCTGCTCCATCTGGTTATTCAGATTGTGGGCATCCCAGGTCTGGATGATGGATTCCAGTTTTTCCTGTTCTTTGGCCAGCTTGTCAAAATCGGCATCTTCCGCGGCGTATTCGGCAAACACTTCATCCAGCCGCGCTAGTGCATCCAGCGGCTCACGCAGGCCATCTTCGACGTTGCCACGCACATCCTTGGCAGGATCCAGATGCGGCTCCTGCTCCAGATAGCCAATCTTGATACCCGGCTGGGCCCGTGCCTCGCCATTAAAATCCTTGTCCACACCAGCCATGATTTTCAGTAGGGTGGATTTACCGGCACCGTTCAGGCCGAGCACGCCAATCTTGGCACCGGGAAAAAACGACAGGGAAATATCCTTGAGAATCTCGCGCTTGGGCGGGACCATCTTGGACACCTTGTTCATGGTGTAAATATACTGTGCCACGGGGGACTCCTATCTGGCAGCTCGCCAGCAAAAATTGGCCCACAGTATAGCCGAAACCGGCGCACCTCAGGATGGCTTAGGTCATTTTGTTGGTGGGTGACATGGGGTGTGCTACCCATGCCTAAACCCTTGATCCGTAACAGCACTACTGAATTGTTAATCTTTAACGCGCAAAGCGGTAGGCAAAGCATCGAAGCCCGCTATGAAGAAGAGACTGTTTGGCTCCCTCAGAAACTCATGGCGCAACTGTTTGATGTGAGTGTCCCAACGATTAATGAACATTTCAAAAACTTCTATGAATCTGAAGAGTTAGTTCACAGCGCAACAATTCGGAAATTCCTAATAGTTCAAGAAGAAGGCACACGGCGAGCTAATCGCCAGATAGATCACTACAACCTCGATGCCATTATTTCCGTGGGCTATCGCGTGAACTCGGTACGGGCAACCCAGTTCCGTCAATGGGCGACGCAGGTATTGCCAGAATTTGCCCTCAAGGGCTACGTGCTGGATCGTGCTTTTTGCCACCCAGTCATTCCAGCCAATCCCCACGACCATTTCAGGAATCAGCGATTTTTTTGATCGGACAGCCAGAGAGCATTTACTCTAATCCCACATAGAGCAAAGACTCGATTAATTTTTAATCAATTTAAACTGTTTCGAATTCACCCAATTTTTAAGAAAAATCCATATATTCAAATTATTATAAAATAACCGCCCCTTAAAAACTCCGATTGTACATCCGATAATTGGGCTAGGGAATGTGACGTATTTACGATAAATTGTCTGACAAATCTTAAGCAGTGTTTATTTACAGCTCAGGTCATTTCAGTCAGTGTTTGGACTGAGCCTCTCCTGCCGCTTTGACTGTTTTCAACTCTTCCGTTTTGTATTTTGGAGAAATTTCATGTCCCAGAAAGTCAGCTCCGCCCTGCGCAAAGTCGTTAGCGGCAAAACCGCCGTCGTGACCGGTGCGTCCAGTGGTATCGGCCTCACAGTGGCACACCTGCTCGCTGCTGCCGGCGCTCACGTGATTCTGGTCTCGCGTACCCGCGAAACCCTCGAAGCCGTCAAAAAGGAAATTGAAGACAAAGGCGGCAAGGCCTCCGTTTACCCCTGCGACCTGAACGACATG
The DNA here is from genome assembly GCA_963204705.1 of Pseudomonadota bacterium. Taxonomy (GTDB): domain Bacteria; phylum Pseudomonadota; class Gammaproteobacteria; order Pseudomonadales; family Moraxellaceae; genus CAUJHL01. Next base: position 4,537 of record CAUJHL010000039.1, read on the forward strand.
GCGGCCATTGATGCCTGTGCCAAGGAAATCCTTAAAGATCAGGGAAATATTGATATTTTGATCAACAATGCGGGCCGCTCAATCCGCCGCGCTGTTGAAGAATCCGTGGATCGTTTCCACGACTTTGAGCGCACCATGCAGCTGAATTATTTTGGCGCTATCCGCATGATTCTGGCACTGCTGCCCGGCATGATGGACCACAAACGTGGCCATATCGTCAACATCAGCTCGATTGGTGTGCTGGCCAATGCGCCCCGTTTCTCTGCCTACGTGGCTTCTAAAGCAGCGCTGGATGCATTCAGTCGCTGCCTGTCTGCCGAAGTGCGCGCCAAGAAAATCGACATAACGTCGATTTATATGCCACTGGTTCGCACCCCGATGATTGCGCCGACCCGTCTGTACGATTACATCCCAACCCTGTCGCCGGATGAAGCGGCGGACATGGTGGCCAACGCCCTGATCAAGCGTCCCAAGAGTATCGCCACCAAAGTGGGCACTTTTGCCGCCGTGAGCTATGCCGTGGCGCCGAAGTTCAATGATTTCATTTTGTCGGTGGGTTATCGCCTGTTCCCGTCGTCCACTGCAGCGACCAAAGGCAAATCGCCCAAGGATCAAAAGCCCAATATCGCGCAAAAAGCCTTTGCCCGCCTGTTTCCGGGTGAGCACTGGTGAGTGTGCGATACCTTGCCTGAGCATGCCTGATACGGCGTGCCTCTAAAGAGCGGTAAAAAAGGTGATAAAAAAACCTGCCTGAATTACTTCGGCAGGTTTTTTTGTGTCAGCGACTGCTATGACGAAAACAATCGCTTTGCCTTAGCGGCAAGGCCTTATTTGGCATCAATACCGGTGTATTTTTCCGGATGATCTTCGCGATACCACCACTGGGTACGACCAAGAGCGGCAAAACCAATATAGCCATGGACTTTCAACTTTTTGCCATCAGGGCTCATAGCCAGAGTGCAACTGTAGATTTTGCCAGATTTGGGATCGAGAATTTTGCCGGATTCGTACTCGCCGGGGCTTCCGCTCACCGGTTTCATGCCCGTAATGACCTGAATGCCGGCAATCGGCTGATTGGTATACGGCGCAGGGCAATCCGTACACACGGTTTTGGGGTTGTAGCCTTTGGTCACGATGATGCGGATAATTTTTCCGGTCACTTCGCCCGACGGCAGCGTTTTCATTTGAATCAATGCCTTGGAAACACCCGTTTTGTCATCGACGGAACGATAAATCCCATCAATAGGCGCTGCTTGTGCGCACATTGCCACGCCCGTCAACAGCGCGACGACACTCACCTTAGGCATGAGTGAACGGAAAAACAGGGACATGGCAGTACTCCAGTGAGATGAATCAGGCAAAAGAAACCGTCGGGGATGCAGCAAACTTGTCAGACAATTTCTTCGGGGGTAGAACTATTATTGGCATTGCTGACAGTAAATCAAGGTCTATCCTGCCAATGGCGATGGAATTCTTCGTGTACGGATACCGCAACGAACTTATTTTGTCCGACAAGACTCGCCAAAATTCTCACTCAACTGAAGTACCAGTCTCATGAGCAGGCGCAGGCTAGTGTTTGGGCGAGAATCTGTGCCGTAGTCTTGACCAGAGCTTTTGAGCCAAAAAAATAAGACCAAATATCAAGGCCAGCACCACTACGATCAGCGGCCCGGTACCCTGACCCAGCCAGACGCTAGACCAGACCCCGCCCGCCACACCGACCTCGGCCACTACCGCACTCCAGCACACCATCTGAAGGGGAGAGTGCGACAGTAATCGGGCCGTCAGTGCAGGAATAATCAGCAATGCGCCCATCAGCAGCGAGCCCACCGCCTGAATGGCCAGCGTTGTAAACAGCGCCAGTACCAGCATGAAGATCAGCCGTTGACGGGTTGGCGATATGCCTTCTGTCGACGCGACTTCAGGCTGGATGGCTACCCGCAGCTGGGCTGTCCATTGGGTAGCCAAAACGATAGCACCCAGCCCGATGATCGCGAGGAGTACCGGCACATCCTGCCAGCCTACCGCTAGCAAATCCCCAAACAGATAGCCCTGCAAATTACTGCGCAATACCGGTACTTGACTGATTGCCAGCATACCCAGGCACAACAGGGTCGCCGAACACAGCCCCAGCACCGACTCCATGGGCAGTCGCCTGTCTTGCAAGCCCTGCAACAGCAGCACCAGTACCAGTGACACCGCAAAGACGCCTGCACCCAGCGGCGCACCCAGCAGGCTCGCCAGTGCGACACCCAGTAAACTGCCATGCGCAAGGGTATCGGCAAAAAAAGCCATTCTGCGCCACAGCAACAGACAGCCAAGGGGAGCCGTGAGCAACACCATGGACGCCCCCAGACACCAGGCCGGGCCAACGATCTCCAGCCAGTTCACGGGCATCTCCAGGCCAGGCCCATGCACGGTATAGAGGGGTGAACCCAGCTGAAAATACTCATGGCACACTCAATCCCCATCATGCTGGCAATGATCATGATGGTGCTGATACCACAGGCGATGTCCACCAAACAGGTCCTGAAACGCAGCATGTTGTGCGACCTGCGCAGGCGTGCCACTACAGCAAATGTGCTGATTCAGACACACCACCCGGTGCGTGCCCTGCATCACCCAGTGTAAATCATGGGACACCATCACGACCGCGCAGCCATGCCGCCAGGGCAGCTCACGGACATAGTGATACAGCTCTGCCTCACTGTGGGCATCCAGCCCCTGCATGGGCTCATCCAATACCAGCAACTGCGGCTGTCGCAACAGCGCCCGCGCCAGTAAAACGCGTTGCCGCTCACCGCCGGACAAGGTGCTGACCTGATGTTCCAACAGGCTTTCTAGCCGTATCTCTGCAACCACTTGCTGATGCAGCGCAGCAGGTGCTTTTTCCAAAGCCAATAAATCGTGTACCCGCAGCGGCAAGGCAGGGCTCAGCTCAAATTGTTGTGGCACATACGCACAGCGCAGTCCGGGCTGAAGGGTACGCTTGCCCGCGTCACCCGTCTGAAGCCCTAGCAGCACTTTGATCAGGGTCGATTTACCCGCGCCATTTGGCCCTATCAGACTGACAATTTCTCTGGGATAAATGCGCAAATCGATATCCCGCAACACCTGCCGGGCTCCAAAACGGAGCTGGATGCCTTGCAGGGCAATGAGCGGATCCTGCCGATCGGGCAGCGGCAACAGCGCATGAATGCTCCGGCCAGCAGAATGCGCTGTCGAAGGGGGCACAGGCGGGGTCAGGCGGGAAGCATTCACAGCAACGGGGTCTGCACAGTCAATGAGGGGTTCGGGAAAAAAAGAGAAAGCGTCAATCCGGCCAAGTCAGCCGTCCCAATTTAGCCGCCACACGCAGCACCGCAAGCAGTCACCACCATTCAGTTGTGTTGCAAGCAAAGGCTCGTTTTAGGCAATCGAATCATAGCATAATGCCGCCCCTGTCCGTGACGCTAAACGCCCAAGGCCTGCATGAATGACACTCCCCGAAAGAATCCGGTCACTCGCATCCAGACCGCCATTCGCCTGTTCTTCCCTGCTCAACTTAGTCACCGCAGAATAGTGCCCATGACGTCATGGCACAGCTTTGCCGCTTATCGGCTGCAGACGGTTATCGTAATGCTTATGGCCTTCCTGATTTCTGCCATAGGGGCACAGCCAGCTACCGCGAGTTTGCCTACACAACCGCCTGTTAGCTCTCGCAAGCCCACCGGCCTGTTGGTCAGTAGCCACCCACTGTATCTGATCACCAAAGCAGTCACCGCGGGTATTGAAACCCCACAGCGCCTGCTTGGCCAGCGACAAAGCGGCCATGATAGCCAGCTCACGCCACAAAATCGCCTGGCCCTCCGGCAGGCGAGCCTCTGGGTGTGGATCGGGCCCGAGTATGAAAGCGGACTCGCCGCCGCGACCCAGTCCATGACACAGGGTGAGGCGCGCTCCTTGCAATTGTCACGGATTCCCGGCTTGCTCTGGCGTGCGCCGCGCCCACTAGACGGTTCATTTGGTCAAACCCTGCCCTCGGCTGGTTCCAGCAAAACGACTGCGGTACACGACCCGCACCTCTGGCTGGATCCCGCTAACGCCATTGGTATTGCCTACGCGATTGCCGCCTATCGGGGTACCCAGTATCCCGCCCTTGCCCAAACGTACCGCGCCAATGCCCAGCGTTTTGAGCGCGCGCTCATTCAGGCCGTACATGCCCTGCACCGGCAAAGCCCCCGCAACTACTGGGCCTATCACGATGCCTTTCAATATCTGGATCGCAGCCTAAACCTCCGCTGGCAAGGCACTCTGGTACGGGACGAGGAATTACCCCTGACACCGCAGGCACTTCAGCGCGTATTAAGTAGCCCTGTGTCTGCCTGCCTGCTCACCACCCATGCCCTTTCCGCTGGCATGCAGCAGCGACTGCAACAGACCCCTGCCCTCGTTCTCGATGAAAGCATGAGTGAAGCCTCGGATTACGTAGTGGGCTGGCAGCAGCTCGCCCAGCACATCCTCGACCGTTGTCCGGCTTCTTAAAGGCAGGTGTCGAGCCTTGTGAACACAGAAAACCGTGGTAAGAGAAACCACTTTTTTGGCTTCACAGTGAGAAACTGCTCAGCTTTGTTGCCAAACGGTAACGATCCGCCTATAATGTGGGCGCTTAAAAATGGCCAAAGAGTGGACAGCCTTAGTAGCGGTTTTGTCGAATTGCTCAAGGCGTGTACCTGAATAGGCCCTGTTGTGCGATCAGATCGCGGTGCATTGACGCGCTGTACCGAGTTGTGTGGAAGTAGTTGCGAATGTCCCGACCCTCCCCACTGGTACACGCTGGAATCGCCCGCTCACTGACGCGCTGTCAGGCGCTGATGATTCCTCTGGCCATGCTGCTGGCGGGCGCTGTCACTGCAGTGCTGAATGGGTTCAATGAGCCCCAGGGCATATCCGCCGCTGCCACCGCCGCACTCAGTGCCGGCTTGGGTGCTGGGGTAGCCTGGCTAGGCAGTGCTTATTTTGCATGGCAGGCGTTTCGCCATCAGGGCGCACGAGCAGCCCGGCAGATGCTAGGGGGATTTTACCGCGGAATGATCGGCAAATTTGTGCTGATTGTTCTCGGGCTGGGACTGGTGTTTCACCGGGTTCACCCCCTGTCGCCACTGGCAGTGCTGGCGGGTCTGGTAGTGGTCCAGTCGGCAGCCTGGTGGTATCCGTGGTGGCGAAATCGCTTCCCGGACAAGTACCGCGACGAATCGTTTTAAACGATTGGGGTGTTTTAGGAATTGGGTTGTTTTAGAGAGTGAGCGCTAGAAAGCAGCGCTAACGATTCAGCGTTATCGATTGATTGCCCAAGGCAAACAATCACCGTAGTGTAGCGGCCAGTCCGCTCGGGCCGACAAGACTGGCAAACGATTTACCCGCGATTTTCATGGAAGGTATCCACGGACTGCATGCGCCCAACTGGCCAGCAGACGCAGATGCCTGACTGTTTTCCCGAACAATGTGCGTGGAAAAACAGTATCCAGCACCCTTTTTCATTTCAAGCATTTAGGTGAGTGTGTATGGCTGAACATGCTGAACAAGGTCTGACGTCGGCGGAATATATCCACCACCATTTGACCAATCTGACCTTCGGTAATGCCGGACAGGGCTGGAAAGTCGCCGAAACGGCACAAGAAGCCAAAGCCATGGGCTTTAATGCGATCCATCTGGATTCGATGGCCTGGTCGATCGGTCTGGGTATTTTCTTTTGCCTGTTGTTTCGTGCTGCCGCCAAACGTGCCTCCAGTGGCGTTCCGGGCAAGCTGCAAGCGGCGATCGAAGCCGTGGTCGAATTTGTCGATACCAGCGTGCGGGATACCTATCATGGCAAATCCAGGCTGATTGCCCCGCTGGCGCTGACGATTTTCGTCTGGATTTTCCTGATGAACTTCATGGATCTGATTCCAGTGGACTTCTTGCCGCAGATTGCCCATCTGCTTGGCTTCCCATTCATGAAAGTCGTGCCCTCGACGGATCCCAACATCACGCTGGGCATGTCGCTGTCAGTATTTGCCCTAATCATTTTCTACAGCATCAAGGAAAAAGGCCTCGGTGGCTTTATCGGTGAATTGGCGTTAAATCCGTTTAACCCGAAAAACCCTGTGCTAAAGGCACTGTTCATCCCGGTCAATCTGGTGCTGGAACTGGTGACCTTTCTGGCTCGTCCGATTTCGCTCGCCCTGCGACTGTTCGGCAACATGTACGCCGGTGAACTGATCTTTATTCTGCTGGCGATCCTGCCATGGTGGATCCAGTGGTCGCTGTCCGTGCCTTGGGCGATCTTCCACATTCTGGTTATCACGCTGCAAGCCTTTATTTTCATGATGCTGACCATCGTGTACCTCAGCATGGCCAGTGAAAAACACTGACCGCTGACTGCGCGAAAACCGTACTCGCTTTTTTAGTGTCACTTTTGTTTTAAACCCCCTGACGCCGTATGGTCAGGGAATGTTTCTCCTGTTTTATATTTGTTTTCACCAACCTTGAGGTAACTCGACATGGAAAACCTGATTGGCCTGACCGCTATCGCCGCTGCTCTGTTGATCGCTTTTGGTGCCCTGGGTACCGCGATTGGTTTTGGTCTGCTGGGCGGCCGTTTCCTGGAATCCGTAGCCCGTCAGCCTGAACTGGCTCCCCAACTGCAAACCAAAATGTTCCTGGTCGCCGGTCTGCTCGACGCCGTACCTATGATCGGTGTGGGTATTGGTCTGTTCTTCATTTTCGCCAACCCGTTCATCGACATGGCAAAAGCCGCTATTGGTGGCTAATTCCAATTCCGATCGTTAATTCATGAGGAATTGCAATGAACATTAATTTAACGATTCTAGGCCAAGCGATTTCCTTTGCGATTTTCGTCTGGTTCTGCATGAAGTATGTGTGGCCACCGCTGATCGGCGCCATTAATGACCGTCAGCAAAAAATCGCTGATGGCCTGAATGCCGCAGAACGTGCCAAGGCCGATCTGGCGACTGCCCAGTCTCAGGTTCAGCAGGAACTGACTGCCGCCAAGGCGCAGGCTGCCCAGCTGATCGATCAGGCCAATCGCCGTGCCGCCCAGCTGGTCGAAGAAGCTCGTACCCAGGCTCAGGCCGAAGGTGAGCGCATTCGTCAGCAAGCCCGTGAATCGATTGACCAGGAAATTGGTCAGGCGCGTGAATCGCTGCGTCAGCAGGTTGCTGCGCTGGCTGTGTCGGGTGCCGAAAAAATCCTGAAGACTCAGATCGACTCAGCGGCACATGCTGCCATGCTGACCGACCTGGCCACTGAACTGTAACACTGGACGGTTCGCCGTCCGGTGACACCAAGCGAGGTTTGCATGGCTGAATTATTGACGCTGGCCCGCCCTTACGCCAAGGCAGCGTTTGATTTTGCCGCTGAGCAGGGTCAAACCAGTGCCTGGGCTGACACGCTGAGTCTAGCTGCATCCTTTGTTCAGGATCGCCAGCTGGCAGGCTATCTGGCCCGCCCAGACATCACGGCTACTGAGCAGGTTTCTACTCTGGTGAATGCCATGGGTGGTCAAACGGGTACGGATTTTCGTAATTTTCTGACTCAGCTGGCGGACAATGGCCGCCTGAGTCTGATTCCCGCCATCGAAACCGAATTCCAGCAGCTGAAAAACCAACATCTCCAGGAAACTGCGGTGACCATCGAGTCAGCCTTTCCCCTTACCCAGCAACAGGAAACTCTGCTTGCCTCGCGGCTTGGCCGCCGGTTCGGTGGAAAAATTCTGCCTACGATCGTGGTCAATCCCGATTTGCTGGGTGGTGTGCTGATTCGCGCTGGGGATCAGGTCATTGATGACTCGGTCCGTGGCAAACTGGACAAACTGCGTACCCAGTTGCTGGCCTGACCGGCCCTGGCAGCTTAAAAATATTTGAGGAAAGCGCAATGCAACAACTGAATCCCTCCGAGATCAGTGCGCTCATTAAACAGCGCATCAGCGATCTGGACACCAGTGTCACGGCCCGCAACGAAGGTACCATTGTTATGGTGTCCGACGGTATCGTACGTGTACACGGTCTGGCCGATGCCATGTATGGTGAGATGATCGAATTTGAAGGCGGCCTGTTTGGCATGGCACTGAACCTGGAACAGGATTCAGTCGGTGCTGTGGTACTGGGTAACTATCTGACGCTGAAAGAAGGCCAGAAAGTTCGCTGTACCGGTCGTATTCTCGAAGTTCCTGTGGGCCCTGAACTGCTGGGTCGCGTGGTAGACAGCCTCGGTAACCCGATTGATGGCAAAGGCCCGCTGAACCACAAAATGACCGACAAGGTCGAAAAAGTGGCTCCTGGTGTGATCTGGCGCCAGTCGGTCGATCAGCCGGTACAAACCGGTTATAAAGCCGTCGACACCATGATTCCCATTGGCCGTGGCCAGCGTGAGCTGATCATTGGTGACCGTCAGACCGGTAAAACCGCGATGGCGATCGATGCGATCATTGCCCAGAAAACCTCGGGCATTAAGTGCGTCTATGTGGCCGTGGGTCAAAAACAGTCCACTATCGCCAACGTTGTCCGCAAGCTGGAAGAGTCTGGTGCGCTGGCTTACACCACCGTTGTCGCTGCGTCGGCTTCTGAGCCTGCTGCCATGCAATTCCTGGCACCGTACTCTGGCTGCACCATGGGCGAATACTTCCGCGACCGCGGTGAAGATGCCCTGATCATCTATGATGACCTGTCCAAACAAGCCGTGGCCTATCGCCAGATTTCCCTGCTGCTGCGTCGTCCGCCAGGCCGTGAAGCCTATCCCGGTGACGTGTTCTATCTGCACTCCCGCCTGCTGGAGCGTGCAGCCCGTGTGTCGGCTGACTACGTTGAAAAATTCACCAACGGTGCCGTGACTGGCAAAACTGGCTCTCTGACTGCCCTGCCGATCATTGAAACCCAGGCTGGTGACGTATCTGCCTTCGTTCCGACCAACGTGATTTCGATTACGGACGGTCAGATCTTCCTGGAATCCAGCCTGTTCAACGCCGGTATCCGTCCTGCGGTCAACGCTGGTATTTCGGTTTCCCGCGTGGGTGGTGCTGCCCAGACCAAGATCATCAAAAAACTGTCCGGTGGTATTCGTACCGCGCTGGCACAGTATCGTGAACTGGCTGCTTTCGCCCAGTTTGCTTCCGATCTGGACGAAGCAACCCGCAAACAGCTGGAACATGGTCAACGTGTTACCGAGCTGATGAAGCAAAAGCAGTTTGCGCCAATGTCCATTGCCGATCAGGCCCTGTCGATTCTGGCCTCTAACGAAGGCTATCTGGCGGATGTTCCGGTCAACAAAGTCGGTGCTTTCGAAGACGGTCTGCTGGCCTATATGCGTTCACAGAATGCTGAGCTGATGCAGCGCATCGACGATACCGCCGATTTTAACGGTGAGATCGAGGCAGCCCTGAAGAAAGGCATTGAAACGTTCAAGGCTACCCAGGCGTACTAATACGCTCCGGTATGAACGTCCACGTAACGGAAGCCTTCGGGCTTCCCATCGTTAGGTCGAGCGTATGGCAAGTTTAAAAGAAATCCGTGCCAAGGTCGCCAGTATCAAAAGTACGCAGAAGATCACGCGTGCGATGCAACTGGTTGCCGCCAGTAAAATGCGCCGCGCACAGGAACGCATGAGCACAGGTCGTCCCTATGCTGAAAACATGCGTCGTGTGATTGCGCACCTGGTACAGGCCAACCCGGAATTCAAACACCGCTACATGATGGATCGCCCGGTCAAACGGGTGGGCTACATCGTGGTGTCCTCCGATCGTGGTCTTGCAGGCGGCCTGAACATCAACCTGTTCAAACGGGTCGTTCAGCACGTCAAAACCCAGCGGGAACAATCGGTAGACGTCGAATTTGCGCTGATTGGCCAAAAAGCCGTCAGCTTTTTCAAAAATTATGGTGGCAAAGTCGTCGCAGCAACGACTCAGCTGGGGGATAACCCAAGCACTGAGCAGTTGACTGGCTCGATTCAGGCCATGCTGGACGCGTTTGATCGTGGCGAGCTGGATCGCATCTATCTGGTTTCCAACCAGTTTGTCAATGCGATGACCCAAAAGCCCACGGTGCAGCAACTGGTACCCTTGTCCGGCGATGTGGGCAAGGAAGATCTGAAGCGCAGTCATAGCTGGGACTACCTGTACGAACCCGAGGCTGGTGAGCTGCTGAATGGCCTGCTGGTCCGCTATGTCGAGTCGATGGTCTATCAGGGCGTGATGGAAAACATCGCGTCGGAACAGGCTGCCCGTATGGTGGCCATGAAAGCCGCTACCGACAACGCCGGTTCGCTGATCAAAGAACTGCAACTGATTTACAACAAGCTGCGTCAGGCCGCGATTACCCGGGAAATTTCCGAGATCGTTGGCGGTGCCGCTGCCGTTTAACCTATTTAGTGTGATTTGAGGAGACAGCTATGAGCAGCGGTCGTATTGTTCAGATCATCGGCGCGGTTATCGACGTCGAGTTTGATCGCAACAGCGTTCCCAATATCTATGATGCCCTGCACGTAGACAACACCGAAACGACGCTCGAAGTCCAGCAACAGCTGGGCGATGGCGTGGTTCGTACCATTGCGATGGGCTCTACTGAAGGCCTGAAGCGTGGCCTGAACGTGACTAACACCAACGGCCCGATTTCGGTTCCCGTCGGTAAAGGCACCCTGGGCCGCATCATGGACGTACTGGGTCGCCCAATTGACGAGGCTGGCCCAGTTGAAACCCAGACCACCTGGGCGATTCACCGCAAGGCCCCGAGCTATGCCGATCAGGCAGGTTCTACCGAACTGCTGGAAACCGGCATCAAGGTTATCGACTTGCTGTGTCCCTTTGCCAAAGGCGGTAAAGTGGGTCTGTTCGGCGGCGCCGGTGTGGGCAAAACCGTTAACATGATGGAACTCATCAACAACATCGCCAAGGCACACAGCGGTCTGTCCGTATTTGCCGGCGTGGGTGAGCGTACCCGTGAAGGCAACGACTTCTACCACGAGATGAAAGACTCAGGTGTTGTTGATAAAGTTGCCATGGTGTATGGCCAGATGAACGAGCCACCAGGTAACCGTCTGCGCGTCGCCCTGACCGGTCTGACCATGGCGGAATATTTCCGTGATGAAAAAGACGAATCCGGTAAAGGCCGTGACGTGCTCCTGTTCGTCGACAACATCTACCGCTACACGCTGGCCGGTACTGAAGTTTCCGCGCTGCTGGGTCGTATGCCGTCTGCCGTAGGCTATCAGCCGACACTGGCTGAAGAAATGGGCGTACTGCAAGAGCGCATTACCTCCACCAAAGCCGGTTCGATCACCTCGGTTCAGGCCGTTTACGTCCCTGCCGATGACTTGACCGATCCGTCGCCAGCGACCACCTTTGCGCACTTGGACTCCACCGTCGTTCTGAGCCGTGACATCGCCTCGCTGGGTATTTACCCTGCAGTCGATCCACTGGATTCGACGTCACGTCAGCTGGATCCGCTGGTCGTGGGTGAAGAGCACTACTCCGTGGCCCGTGGTGTGCAGACCGTGCTGCAGCGCTACAAAGAGCTGAAGGACATCATCGCGATTCTGGGTATGGACGAACTGTCTGAAGAAGACAAACTGGTCGTCTACCGTGCCCGTAAGATTCAGCGCTATCTGTCCCAGCCCTTCCACGTTGCCGAAGTGTTTACCGGTTCACCCGGCAAATACGTCAGCCTGAAAGACACCATTCGTGGCTTTAAGGGCATTCTGAGCGGCGAATACGACCATATGCCAGAACAGGCATTTTATATGGTCGGTGGCATCGACGAAGCCATTGCCAAAGCTGAGAAGCTGTAAGCAACGCGACAGGAGCAAGACTCATGGCAACCCTGCAATGTGAAGTCGTCAGCGTCAAGGAATCGATTTATTCGGGTCCGGTAACCATGCTGATCGCCAAGGGTGCCGGTGGCGAGCTGGGCATTTTGCCCGGCCACGCCCCACTGGTGACCCTGCTGAAACCCGGTGCCATTCGCGTGCAGCTCGAAAATGGCAACGAAGAAATCATCTACGTCTCGGGTGGTGTCATGGAAGTGCAACCGCACCTCGTGACCGTGCTGGCCGACACGGCGATTCGTGCTCACGATCTGGACGAAGCCCAGATTATGGAAGCCCGCAAAGCTGCGGAAACCCTGCTGGCCAACCAGCACAGCGAGCTCAACACCGGCGCGGCCATGGCCAGTCTGGCTGAAACCGCTGCCCAGCTGGAAACGCTGCGCAAACTGCGTAACCGTAGCTAATACGCATTACGTCTCGCGTGGATGCATCAAAACCGCCTTCGGGCGGTTTTGGTTTTTAGGTCAAATAAATGACCTTTTGACGTTCTACCCGCAACTCACCTGAATGGGTCAGACTTTGCAGCAGGGATGCAAAGGCTTGATCGTCAAGGGCTTACTGCAACACATGATCGACGGTGCTGCGCAGTGTGGCCTGCGAAGCGGATCGGCTGTTGCCATTTTTTCGCCTCAGAAAATTGATCCGGATCAACGCCGCCCGCGGTGCTGTGGTGGGGGTGCTGGGGCAGGTTGCGGTGATTGTGCGCTTTCCTTTTTTAACAGCGACTGCAACACGGGAATGTCTTCCAGTGCGGCAAGGCGATGCACTTTTTTTTGCGCCCACAAATGCTGAATCAGCGGTTCAAACCCCGTGTCCTTGCTGATGATTTGAAAATATGCATCAGGGTCCTGGGCACTCAACACCCCCAGATTATAGCTCAGGTGAAAATCCAGCGCATTTTTGATCAACACGGCTCAAGAAAAACCCTGATTTGCCCCCTTCTCGAGGGCTTTTTTCGTCCAAATTTTTCATGAAAAACTGATTTTGGCGACATGCAAGACAAATAAGGTTACTGGCATGCAAAATCAGTTGAAATGTTCCAAGGGGTTGTATAGGATGGGCTTGCCCGTGCTCATTGCAGGATGCTTCTTCAAGCCGCCCTTGGCAGCGACAAGCAGCTTTTTCCTATGGTGCGAGAGGCACTTTCGTGGAACCGACTCTCTATAGACGAGGAATATTCGATGATTGCTTTGAAAAAAAGGTTAACCACCTCAACGGTTGCAATGCTACTTGTGCTTAACGCGCATGCCTATGCCGAAGAAAAAGGCAAGGAATTGAGCCGCTACCGCTTCACCCGCGCAACGCTCAAGAAAATTTCTGGCCGGCAGCGCCTGCATGATGTATTTCTTGATGACTTGAAGGAAATGCTTGAAGAGCTTAACTGGACCCTGATTATTCGCGATACCGATTTTGGTCTGCTGGATTTGTCTAAAACAGACAGCTGGCCGCGGCTCAACAGCCACCGGATTGCAGCATATCGAGAATTTGACCCAGATGAATTGGCGAACCTGTATCGTGAGAAGCTGGAGATTTCACCTGACAACGATGAAGAAGGGGAATACGCATGAGCTGGGAAATGGATGGACAGTGGTTTGGCACTTCAGAAAAGCCTCGGTGTCAGAATGTTGATTTTGCCGAAAACCCCAACACGAGTGAAATTTTTTTGGAATTCACTTTGATTTACCCCGACACCACCGCTTATCACTACACGGTCAAGGCGCAAATGGATAAGGGTCTGGGAAAATATAAGGGTAGTTATCAATGTGATAATGGGGGAAAGGGCGAAGTTCGCTTTAAAAAGCTGCTTGATGATGACGGGGTTTATCTGTTAGGCAGCATGTGGATGGAGGACGGTGACCAGTCTCAATGGTGGGTGGAATTGATGCCCATTTAAGCCCGTTTTTTCTGTTCTCCATGTTGATAGGGCCTTCTTTTTGAAGGCCCTATCACTTTTTTATATTGACAGCCCAACTATAATCTCTCGCCCAGCTTTATGCCGCTCTGTCCCGCTGGTGTCACCCGCACGATGTCCACTTCAAAGACGATGTTTTTGCCTGCCAGGGGATGATTAAAATCCACCTCGACCTGCGAGTCGGTTACTGACTTGACCACACCAGGCAGCGTGCCACCGCCTTTGTCCTGAAACTCCATCAGCATACCGGTTTCAGGCACATCGGTGGCGGCAAACAGCGTGCGGTCAAAGGTCTGTACATTCTCGGGGTTCCAGGGGCCAAAGGCATCTTCCGGTGGCAAATGCACGGTGCGGCGATCTCCAGCCCGCAGACCCAGCAGGGATTGCTCAAAACCCGGCAACAAACTGCCATCGCCCATGACCAGTGATACCGGCGGTGTGTCATCACCCCGCTCATCGCGGGTATTGTCAATCTGCACGCCATTTTCCAGCGACACAGAAAAATGCAGCGCGACCTGACTGTCAGCAGCAATGCGGGTGTCGTCATTGGGATTGAATAATTCCGTCATGGAAAACTCCGGCGTTTGAGGGGTGTTGACATTCAAAAGCATGGCTTTTAATAGCATGACTTCTAAGGACTTGGCTTTTAAAGACCTAGCGTTTAAGGACTTGGTGGTTGTTAAGAGTGTCTCGCAGAATTCTGCGCCGCAATCGCCGCATTGACCCGCCGTTTTTCCAGAAAGAACGTATCCAGAATCAACAAAATGGTGCCTAGCGTGATGGCACTATCCGCAATGTTAAAGGCCGGAAAATGGTGGTTTTGCCAATAAACATGGATGAAATCGACCACATAGCCCAGCGTGACACGATCGTACAGGTTGCCCAGTGCGCCACCCAGCACCAGTGCCAGCGCAGCAGCCAGCACTGCACTGCCCTTTGGGAGACGCAGCAGCCAGATAGCCATCACCAGCGACACGACGCCTGCCAGTCCGCTGAACAGCCAGCGCTGCCAGCCACCCGCATCGGACAGAAAGCTAAAAGCCGCGCCAGTGTTGTGCAGCAGAGTCCAATTAAGGATTCCCGGGATAACGGCGACTGGCTGGGCAAACTGCAAATGCGCCGTAGCCAATCCTTTAGTCCATTGATCCAGCACGATGGCAAGTACAGCGAGTAATAGCCACAGCGCATTGCGTGGATACCACTGCCCTTTGGCGAGGGTAGGCATCGGTAATTGATCAGGCATAGTGACGCTCCTCACCCTGACCCACGACATTGGCCACACAGCGACTGCAAATCGCCGGATGTTCCGGGTGTTGCCCAATATCAGGACGAATGTGCCAGCAGCGGGCGCATTTGCTGCCCTCAGCAGGCTGCACCAGCACCCGCAGCCCTGCCAGCTCGGTGTCAATGGCCTCCGCAGGCGCCGAAGCCAGTGGCGCCAGCACAGCAGCACTGGTAATCAGTACAAAGCGCAATTCATCGCCCAGAGCCTGCAAGGCAGCCTGTAGCGACTCCTCGACAAAGAGCTGCACGCTGGCGGACAAATTACCGCCAATCTGTTTGGCAGCACGTGCTGCTTCAAGCTGCTTATTGACCGCCGCCTTGACCTGCAGGATGGTCTGCCATTGTTCTGCGCTAACAGTCTGAGCCGTGGCTGGCTGAGGAATGTCGTACCATTCTGCGGTAAACACATAGGCATCCGTTTGTTCAGGGATCAGCGGCCAGGCTTCTTGCGCGGTAAAGCTCAGTATCGGTGACATCCAGCGCACAAAGGCCTGCGTCAGATGATACAACGCGGTTTGAGCCGAGCGACGGGGGCGAGAGTCCGCCCGTGTGGTGTACTGGCGATCTTTGATGATGTCCAGATAAAACCCACCGAGATCACTGATGCAAAACGCCGTCAGCAGGCTACACACCTGATGGAAATCCATCGCATCATAGGCGGCCCGTACCTCCTGCTGCACCTGAGCCGTGCGCTGAAGAATGTACTGATCCAGTGCAATCAGCTGATCAACCGGCAGACTGTCCCGCGAGGGCACAAAACCATTCAGATTGGCCAACAGGAACCGCAGGGTGTTGCGGATACGGCGATAGCCTTCCATCGCCCCGGCAAAGACGGTTTTGCCTGCGGCCATTTCATAGCGGTAATCGGTAGAGGCAATCCAGTAGCGCAGGATGTCCGCGCCGCTGTCATTGATCACTTCCTGCGGTGCAATGATATTGCCGCGCGATTTTGACATTTTGTAGCCTTTTTCATCGACCACAAAGCCATGTGTCAGCACTTGACGAAACGGCGCGTGCCCCCGAATGGCAATACTCGACAGCAGCGAGGTCTGGAACCAGCCACGATGCTGATCGGAGCCTTCCAGATACAGGTCTGCTGGTGTCTGCAGTTCAGGACGCTGATCCAGCACCGCAAAATGGGTCACCCCGGAATCAAACCATACGTCGAGCGTGTCAGTGCACTTGCTGTACTGGCTGGCTTCCTCACCGAGCAGGCTCGCGGGCTCCAGATCAAACCAGGCCTGAATGCCCGATTGCTCGATGCGCTGGGCCACCTGCTCCATCAGCGCCAGGGTGTCGGGATGCAGCGCACCGGTGTCTTTATGCACAAAATAGGTAATCGGCACGCCCCAGGTACGCTGGCGGGAAATACACCAGTCAGGCCGGCCTTCCATCATGGCCTCAATGCGATTTTTGCCCCAGGCGGGCGTCCATTCGACTTGCTCGATGGCAGCCATGGCGTCGCGGCGGATGTGCTGCGCTTCCATGCTGATAAACCACTGCGGCGTGGCCCGGAAAATGATCGGAGTTTTATGCCGCCAGCAATGCGGATAGCTGTGCTCGATGGTGACGTGATGCCACAGTCGGCCGTGTTCTTTTAGCAGCGCAATGATCTGGGGGTTGGCCTTGTAAATATGCTCACCCGCAAAAATCGGCGCATCCGCCAAATACACGCCGTTACCGCCCACGGGATTGTCAACCTTGAGCTGATAACTCAGGCCCACCCGATAGTCATCTACCCCGTGCCCGGGAGCGGTGTGGACAGCGCCCGTGCCACTGTCGGCGGTAACGTGCTCGCCCAGAATCACCGGCACCTGCCGGCTGGGAATCAGGGGATGCTGTAATTGCAGGTGCTCCAGTGCCCGTCCCTTGACGGTCGCCAGCACTACGGGTTCGCTCAGGCCATAGCGCTGAGTGGCCTGCTCCACCAGATTCGCCGCCAGTAGCAGGCAGCTTGCACCGCGATCACCCTCTATCTGAACCAGCTGATACTCCAGCTCAGGATGCAGCGACACCGCCTGATTGGCTGGTAAGGTCCACGGGGTCGTGGTCCAGATCACCACATCCGTCGGCAGGCTAACCGCTACACTGAGCCGTGAAGACAGATCGGCCAGATCCACCACGCCAAAGCCGACATCAATCGCTTCGGATTTTTTGTTTTCATACTCAACTTCGGCTTCCGCCAATGCGGAACCACAGTCAAGGCACCAGTTGACAGGTTTCAGGCCGGGCTGCACATGACCATTGGCGGTGATGCGGGCCAGCGCACGAACGGTGTCCGCTTCCTGCTGAAAATTCATGGTCAGGTAGGGACGATCCCAGTCACCCAAAACGCCTAGCCGCTCGAAATCCTTACGCTGCAAGGCAATCTGCTGCGTGGCATAGTCACGGCAGTGTTGGCGGAACGTCGCGGCATCCACCTTGACGCCCACCTTGCCGACTTTTTCTTCGACTTTCAGCTCGATGGGTAACCCATGGCAATCCCAGCCGGGCACGTAGGGCGCGTCAAAACCGGACAGGGTTTTGCTTTTGACGATGATGTCCTTAAGCACTTTGTTGACGGCATGGCCAATGTGAATCTGGCCATTGGCATAGGGAGGGCCATCGTGCAGGACATAGCGCGGCCGCCCTGCCCGTGCTGCGCGGATTTTCTGATACAGTCCATCAGCCTGCCACTGTGCCAGCCATTGCGGCTCACGCGTTGACAGGCTGGCTTTCATGGCAAATGCCGTATCCGGCAGGTTCAGGGTGGTTTTGTAGTCCACCACCGGAGAAGTTGGCGAGGAAGTTGGCTCGGTCATGCGTCCACTCATGCAAAAAAATCAGGGCTTCAATCGGCGGAGCTTAAATTGGCATACTTACCAGGCCAACGTCAGC
>CAUJHL010000040.1 GCA_963204705.1 Pseudomonadota bacterium
TCTGCGGGGCAGACCAGTCCTCAGGCACCTCGCCCTGCTTGATCTTCGCGTTGTCTTCCCGCGAGTTGCGCTGGGTCGGCACCGGCACCAGCGTCGCATCGACGATCTCCCCGCAGCGGGCACTATAACCGTGGTGCTGCAACTGCTGCTGGACCTGCTCGAACAAGGCCTGTCCCAGGCGCGCCATCGCCAGCCGTTCCCGGAACACCCACACCGTGTTGGCGTCTGGCACCCGGCTGCTGTCCCGCAGGCCCACGAAACGCTGGAAACTTAGCCGGTCCAGCAACTGGTACTCCAGTTGTTCGTCGCTGAGGTTGAACAGTTGCTGCCCAACACCCGGACCATGAGTTCGGTCGGAAATGGAGGGCGGCCGCCTTTATCGCGGCTGGGGCGCGGGGCTTCTCTATCCACAACGGCAGCTAGACCGGCAAAGTCGATGTGCTTGTTCAATTGGACAAGGGTGTCGCCTTTCTTGTCCAGTTTGGCTTCACGTTCTTCGGCGGAAAACAGGCTCTTCATGGCGTATCATCGAGGCGCGGGGAGGAGGCCAAATTTTAGCAGGGCAATATCAAAACGCCGAGGTTTTTAGAGGTGCCCAATAGAAAGGTCCCCCGAACAAAGGGGTAGCGATGAGAATCGGCTCAAGGGACACGCACAACATGCGGCGGCTCAAATATCTGACAGTTAGCGATGTCGAAGACATCTGCGGATTGACCGAGGCACGCAAAACAGCATCCGCCAGTCACATTCCGGACTGGCAAATCCGGCCCGATACCGAGAAAGGGCAACAACTGGATGATCTACTGACGCGAGGTCTGTCCCCAGACCATATAGCTCTGATACGGCGAATCCAAAAACTGTCACGGGACGCCCAGATCGAACTGGCGGCGCTGGCTTGGTTTGGACGTGGTGATGCGACGTTCGATCTAGTCATAGCCCATGCGAGACATGCGTACAGCCCCACCTTGCCATATTACCTAGCCGACAAAATCGAATTGGGGCTTTATCTGAGGCATGGATTGCAACTCCTGTAATAGCCATGAGGGCTTGAGCAGAACAACCAAGATGCAGTAATCTGCAAGCAGACTTCCTCGACGGATTGTCTCTCCTGTTTTGATATTGGTTATGCTCATTCAAACCAGAGCCGCACTGGATGGCGGCTCTTTTATTTTGTGCCCCAATCCGCATCAATCCACGCGATCCGGCTTATGCCATCTTCGCCACGATATCGTGCAAGACCTCGGCCGTTCTGGCCACCCGATCGGCGGCATTGGACATGTGCCGGTACACTTCCCGGCGCTTCATGATTTCCAGCAGAAACCCCAGGGCCGGAGCCAGACCGGCACTCTCCGCGTCATTCAGCGACGCCATGAGGACGCGAGAGGCATCCGCATCCTAGCCGTCAGGGTGTTCAGGTAATGACTGGGATCAAACAGCTCCACCAGTGCCTTCCGGTACACTTTTTCAGTGCTGCGTTCGGTCTTGTGCGCAATGACGGCATCCTGTTCAGCCGCCAGGGGCGTCTTCTGCAATTTTCCGAAGCCGATCGTCAACGCAGCACAGCCATCGTGCATCAGCCTGGCCATCGCCAGGGTATGTTCATCCGGCGCGAGTTGCAGCACTTCCATCTCGCGCACTGTCGTTTTGGCGTAATTGAGGATGTCATCGATAGCCGCAATCGCCTGATAGATATCCTCCCTGTCCATGGGCGTCGAAAACGCATTGTGCAGAATATCCAGATTCCGGCTGCGGATCAGATCGCCCTGATGCTCCAGCTCAACGACGCGACGTGCGTGTTCGGCATCGGCTGTTTCCATGAAGCTGACCAACGCTGCAGCGCAGTCCTCCGCCAGTCGGCACTGGTCCAGAATCAACGCGAAGAAATCAGGCACCTCGGGGAAAATCCGCTTCTTCAACCGGCGCAGGATACTATCCGGTGCATCACCCATGTCGCAGCTCCCGTTACTCAACCATCAGTCGAACGCCAGCAACGCAGACCCCGGCAAGGTCAGCACCCAGGTAATGGCGATATCGCCCGCCGTTGGCCACCGGACTGCACGCGGACGCTCCGCCGCGCCGACACCCATCGTGGCCGACGTCAGGACATGGGTGGTCGATACCGGCCCGCCGATGACCGACGCCCCCCAGATGACCGCTGACGACGCCAGTTGCACATCCAGGCCGTGCAGCGGACGCAGCCTGTAAATGCCGAGTCCGAGCGTTTTGATGATGCGCCATCCGCCCAGCAGTGTGCCGCAGGTAATGACCCCGGCACACAGGTACATCACCAAGAAAGGCACGGCAAAATGGTCGAGCCGCCCGCCCAGGACCAGCACCAGCGTAATGATCCCCATGCCTTTTTGGGCATCATTGGCCCCGTGCGAAAAGGCCAGTGCGCCGGCCGTAACCCATTGGGCGCGACACAAGGTTTTGTTGGCTGATGGTCGGGCGGCACGCAACAAGAACCGCATCAGTTTTTGCAGCAGGTACCCCGCGACCATTCCGGCCAGCGGCGACACGAGCAGCGCCATCAGAATCTTGGTTACTCCGGTCAGACAGATCCGCGAACCCCCACATGACATGATCAGGACCGACGCTGAGCATCACCACACCGGCCAGACTGCCAACCAATGCATGCGAGGAAGACGAAGGGATACGCATGAGCCACGTGATCAGATTCCAGATTATGGCGCTGCAAACAGCGCACAGCACCACGGCCAGCGCGTGGGGGCCCGTGAGTCCGTTCAGCTTGACGATGCCGCCAAGGGTATCCGCAACCGCTGTCCCGCCAAGTACGGGGCCAAGCAAAGTAAACACCGATACCAGCGATGCCGCCTGCGCGGGCGTCAATGCCCGTGAAGCCACCAGCGATGCCAGCATGTTTGATGCATCGTGAAATCCGTTGGTGAAGTCAAACACCAACACCGCCAGCACGGTCGCTATCCCAAAGACAAGCACAATATCCAGAATGTTTTCTCCCGAGCTTTGGTGGATGCACGTATTCATCCTCTGATACTATGGGGATATTTTATAAGCCGTTTTTAAGGTCAGCAGCACAACTCATTTGCATGGCGAGCGTTGTGATAATCTCAATATGACCAATTAATCCTGCTGCTCACTGGATTCCCAACATGACAAAGAAATGGACTCCTGTACTCCCGAAGTCAAGCCTTCTGGTGGTTTTGGTCATCCTGACAATAATGTCGTCCTTGGGCGCTATCGCCGGGCCAACCAATGATCATCCGAGTACGGCTGTTGCTACCCAAGTAACCACAGGTCAGGCAGACCAGCTGCAACAGGAAATTAACGATCTTCAGATACTGATCCATGGGGAGTTACCGCAGCATGTTGCGCTGCCCGCCCTGTTTGAAATAGACCTGATTGACGAAGCGGCGGTGCAACAGCGAATCCAGACGCTCAAGGATCGACTTGCAGCCGGTGACGTTCCTGATACGGATAGTACGACACCTGACGCTTTGCGGAAACAACGTGACCGCCTACGACTGGCTTTCCTGCAAATGCCCCAGGATACCCGGAACAATTTACGAGAACAGGATCGCCTGCAACGGGAAAACCAGGCACTGCTGGAAGAAAAAGCGGCAGCGGCCGAGGCGCAATCCCTCTCCGAGAAAGCCAGGGATCAGGCACTTGCGACGGCAAGCCAGACACAAAATGATGTGACCCGCGCGTTAGCCACTGAAGAGGCGAGACTGCTTGCCCACCTCAGCGAACTCGCAGCCTTGCGGCAGGCGTGGGCCGCCAGTGACCAGGCTCAGCTGTTAAATCATCAGCGGCTATTGGCGCGTTATAACAGTCACCTTGGAAAGGTGATCCAAACTCAAGAGGCCGACGCCCTGTACCAGAGCATTCGTGAAGACCTTCGCGATCTGCGGGATAAAGCCGAAAGAGCACTTGACTCCCTTTCATCACCCTCCGGCATAGTTGCTCTCACCGACATGTTGCCACTGGATAACCCGGCTTACGCCGCCCATGGCGACTCCGTTAAGCAGTTGCAAGCTCTCCGCCTACGGATTGCCAAAGAAGAAGCGGAAATGCGCTCCCGCGAGACCGAAGACAGATACGCAAATCTCGAGTCCATCATGGACAGTCTGCGAACCCTGCAAGCCCAGCGCATCACATTACTGCCACAACTGACTCCGGCACTCCGGGAGGAAATGACAGGCTTCACCGAAGAAGGCTTCAATCGGCTGATCAGCGAAATTGCACATGTCCGGTTAATGGCCCGCTGGTATCCCGTGCAGCGGATGCATGATGCCAAGGGAGCCGCCTCTTTGTTCCATAATCTGTTCAAGGTTGGCCGTTTCAGTATCGATATGATCGGCTTTCTGGCTGGCGTCTCCTTCATCATGTTACTCAAACGCCGCTGCCGCCGCTGGCTTGGCAGTCTTCGTGCATGGATGGCAGGCCGTCTTCAACCGCCGTCCCTCATGTTATTGGCGGATAGACTGATGCAATTGCTGATCGCGATTGCTCATGAAATATTGTTGTTGCTGACCGTTTATTTTCTGTTTGACTGGCTGCCATCCGCCCCCTTGGCCGAGCCAGAACTGGTAACCCTGCGACAGCTGGCTTATGCCTATGCCTGGTATGCGCTGTCACTGGCGTTCATCCATCGCATCCTGCTGACCGAACTGTCCCGATACAGGGTCGTCGAACCCGAGCTCAACGAGCGTATTCTCCAGTCGCTCCGGATCGTTGCGCGCCTGTGGCTGTTTATCTACGGTTATCTCATCGTTGCCCAGGTGCTACTGGGACGCGGTGCGCTTTATGGCATTGCTGAAAGCATGGCGACGATTGGCGTCGTGCTCGTGAGCTGGCGGTTAATACGTGAGTGGCGCTCCGAGGTCACTCACGCCTATCTCAAATACTCCCCCGACGGGGTACTGGCCGATCTGGTCCGAAAAACCGAAACGCGTAGTGTGGGTTTGCTGCTTGCAATAGCCGCGTTTTCTGTTGTGGCCACCCGCAGTCTCTGGGTCTGGCTTCAGGGAATCGCCTTGGGATTCGAACAAACCCGGAAAGCGCTGGCCTATCTTTTCCGGAGGCAACTGGAGAGACAGTCGCGAAGTCAGGCCCAAACCCTGGAATCCAGTTTGCCGGAGGCCTTGGTGGCAGCTTTTACCGAAGACCCGGTCATTGGGAGGTTAAGTGTCGAGTACTATCCCCGGTTGGCGGAGATTTTGGAGATTTGCCAAGGAGTGGCTGCCGGGCAGCCCGGGCAATTAATTGCATTGGTCGGTGAGCGCGGGGCAGGCAAGACTTCCTGGCTGGCGGAGCTCCGGCAGAGAATCGGGAGGGATATCGCTTGCACGCATCACGAAATATCAGATCGGGTTTTGGCGGCTGATGACGTCTGCAAGCTGCTGTGCAAGTGGTTGGACATTCCAGAAACTACAGACCCCGAGCAGATCATTTGCCAGACGCGTTTACAGCCGCCGCGGGTGGTGCTTGTGGACCTTGGACAAAATCTCCTCTTGCGGAAAGTCGGAGGGCTGGCAGGACATTCGTGCTTTCTCCGGATCGCTATGGCAACGGCACAGCGTGTGGTCTGGGTGATTTCCTATGCCCGGTGGTCTTTCGATTATTTGCAGCAAACCCAGCCCGGTCGCGACGTCTACAATGACATCATTGAGCTGGCAGGATGGCCAGAAGCACAAATCGGCCAACTGATCGAGTCACGGATGGCCGCAGCCGGGTTAATCGCGAACTATGACCTGCTTCGACTCAATACCGTTGGAATCACGGTATCTGCGCCCACAGGCGTGAACCATGAAACAACATCCATAGAGCAGGCGGCGGATCGTTATCATCGGCTTATCTGGGACTATGCCGATGGTAATCCTCGGGTTGCGCTGCACTTTTTCCGACTGTCCCTGATCTGGGAGACAGGAAATCAGGTCACTGTAAGATTGTTTCCAACGCCTGCAACAGAGACCCTGGAAGCATTTGAAGCCCGAACCCGGTTCCTCTTGGCCTGTCTGGTCAAACACGAAAACCTGACCGCCCTGGAAGCGTCTGAGTCACTTTGCTTTCCGTTAACCGAGTGCGAGCGCACCCTGCAATTACTCCACCATCAGGGATGTCTGTTGGTCGAGGCGGGGGGGCGTTATCGGGTTACCAGCCACTGGAATCGCGCCGTCCTTCGCTTCCTGATGCGCAAGAAACTGTTGTCTTTCTGAGGAGACCTATATGGATGATGCATCGCAGGTCCTGAAATTCATACGCCCGGGGGGAATACCCTCCGCACTGCTGATTTTTGCAGTCGCCTGGTTTCTGGTGCAGTTACTTCACCGGGTCGGCGACCAGTTGGGTAATCGGTTGGTCGATCGCCGGCTCTTGATCAACCAGATGATCACCATCATCCGCTTTGTCATCTACATCATGACCTTTGCAGCGGCGGTACCGGTGATATTCACCCTGACCGACCAGATGATGATCGCTCTTGGCGGAACGATTGCCGTCACCATCGGCTTTGCCCTCAAGGATCTGGCGGCCTCTATCATCGCCGGTCTGACGCTCCTGCTGGATAAACCCTTTCAGGTGGGTGACCGGGTGACCTTCGACGGTTTCTATGGCGAAATAGTTTCCATTGGACTCCGATCGGTGCGCCTGGTCACTCTGGACGATAACCTGATCACCATTCCCAACAACAAGTTCCTGAACGACAGCGTGTCCAGCGGCAATGCCGGTGAACTGCACATGCTGATCCAGCAGGATTTCTATATCGGTATCGACCAGGATCTGCAAACCGCCAAGCGCATTGCCCAGGAAGCCATTACATCATGCCCATATGCCTATCTGAAAAATCCCTGGGCGGTGCTGGTTAACGAGGTCATCCATGAGCAATATTTCGCACTGCGGCTGCGCACAAAAGTCTATGTCATGGATGTCCGCTACGAGAAAGTCCTGGAGTCCGATGTCACCGAGCGCATAGTCAAAGGCTTTGCCGAGGCTAGGATCCAGCGCCCGGCGATTCTTTACCGCAATGCACCGTTCGCCGGCACTGTTGCGACCTCTCAACCAGAGCAAAAATATGATCAACCGGTATGACTTGCTCAAAACATCCGTGATATTGCATCGGCAATGGGCCGGTCATGTAAATGAGATTCTGGTCTGCCGTCTGGACGATCTGCGTGAATGGCTGCGAATAGATGCACTGGCCACCAGTAAGTTTACAGAGGCCATAACCAGTATTGCCGCTTCCAGTCCGGGCAGTGATGCGTTGGAACAGCTTCAGCAGATCAAGGGAACTGTTCATCAAAAAGCGCATCTCTTGATCCGGCGCTTGCAGGAAGAAGGTCATGTAGACCTCAAGGAGTATCGCGATTTTGTACGGGCCCACACCCGGTTCCTGGAGGATGTGCATGCGTACGAACAGAGTTTATGGCTTGATTATGCCAACCGCGATGAGTTGACCGGCTTGCTGAACCGACGATCCATGGATGGGCTTCTGGAGCTGGAGTGGCGCAAGGTTGCCGCCATCGGATCCTCTTGCCTGCTTGTCATGGGGGACATCGATCATTTCAAGCAGATTAACGACACCCACGGCCATCAGGCCGGAGACCAGGTGCTTGCCATGGTTTCCAAGATTATCATGGCGCAGGTCCGGAATAATGACCTTGCCTTCCGGTACGGAGGAGAAGAGTTCCTGCTGTGTTTGCCCGGACTGACACTGGACGCCGGGCGGCCCTTCATTGAGGCCGTCCGGTGTAAGATCGCGGGCACATCCATTAATGTATCGCCTGCGGCAGCGGAAATATCCGTCACAATGTCATTCGGCATCAGCGAGCTCTCGGGAAGGCATCCGGTTAGCAGGAGTGTCGGGCTGGCCGACGAGGCTCTCTATTGCGCAAAACAGAACGGCAGGAACTGCGTTGAATGCAAATAAGCCCCGACAGGGCAAACCGTTCAAACCCCATCAACGCATCTTTATCGAAGCTAGCGGCTCTCCGGAACGAATCCTGTTGAACCGGTGCCTGATTCTGCTGGTGCTGGTGGCCATGATCCTCGCCATCTTCTGGTATGACCGCGACGGGCACCGTGACCAAATTGACGGCGAGATCAGCTTTCATGATGTGGCCTATTTTACCGCCGTAACCATCTCAACAGTGGGTTACGGGGACATTGTCCCGGTCAGCGATCGCGCCAGGATGACGGACACCTTACTGGTGACGCCGTTACGGCTAATTATCTGGCTAATCTTTCTGGGAACCGCCTATGAATTGGTTCTCCAACGCTGGCTGGAGGCGCGCCGGATGAAAAAAAATGCAAACAACGCTTAACCAGCATCTCATCATTTGCGGCTTTGGCCATAGCGGGCAGAGCGCCGCGAGAGAAGCGGTGGCTCGCGGCTCGACTGATCCTGGATATCGATAGTGATCGCCTGACGAACGTCGCCGGTGATAGCTTTGTCGGCCTCTTGGGAGACGCCACCCGGGAGCAGGACCTGATTGATGCCGGGGTAGGGCGCGCCAAAGCTCTGCTCATCTGCCTTGGTCGGGATGACACCGCGGTACTCACAGTCCTGACCGCACGGCAGTTGAACCCGGGGCTGCGTGTTATCTGCTCCGTGACTGAAGAGGAAAATATCAAGCTGATACGTCACGCGGGAGCCGATGTCATTATCGCACCTTCCGTGGTGGGCGGCCATTTGATGGCCGACTCGGTACAGTCTTCCCATATCGCGGACTATATCAACGATCTCATGCGCGAGGAGGGCCGGGTTCGCCTTTTCGAACGCCCCCGCTCATGAAATAGGACGCCCCATGCGTGACATCGGCCCCGGCATGGTTGTTCGCCTTTACCGTTCTGGAAAACCCGTCGGATTCTGGGAGGGTGAGCAGGCGGTGGTAAGGCCCGGCGACATCCTGCTGGAAATAGAGCCTAACCTGCTGTCCGGACCCAACACCGACAATTGATTACTTTTCCTGCGGACAGTCCAGTCTGACACTGAACGGAGATAGCTGGAATGTCTCGAATGGCATCTCGATATCCGCCTTGGCCAAGGCATTGAACATCTGCTCGCGCAAGGCAAATCTCAGCTCAATATGCCGGGTTTCATCATGTTGATGATTTCCGTGTTTGGAACCGCCAGCATTTTCCCGTCGTTGGTGATAATACGGGTCGATCGCAGGGTAATCCGGTCAACCCGGCCGTAATGCCCGTCAATCTCCACCAAATCGCCGATCACAAAAGGCCGGTCCAAAAAGATGAGCAGGCCGGAAATCAGATTGGACAACGCATCCTTCGCCGCAAAACCGATGGTCAGACCGGCAATCCCGAGAGAGGTCAGGATGGCCGAGGTCTGTATGCCTGACGCATCCAGCGCACTCACCATGCCAAATGCCAGCATGACGAATTTGAGGACAGCCTGCACAAAAGAAGCGGTTGTCACATCGACGCCGGTGCGCCGAAAAGCATTCGCCATAGCCAACCTGGCCAGCCTCCACGCCCCATAAAAGACGGCAATACCCACCAGGACATTGACCTGCAAATCCGCCAGTGTCCGGCCAAGCGACGCCAGTGAGAACAGGGATTGCAGCCGAGCTCTGATTGAATCCAGAAATGTATTCATAATGGGACGCCAAGTGTTTTCGGAAGCAACGCATGATTATGAGGCACCATGAAACTAATGTACCATGCGTCTATTTCCCGGCGTACTAGCGTGTAGACAATGAAATCATGGTTTGATGAAGCCGCCCGCCTGACCCAGGAGCCTCTGCTCATTATCGGCCAGTTTGAGCTGACCCTTGGCAAGCTTGCAGGCCTTGCCATTCTGCTGCTGGCCGCACAAGGTCTGGTCTGGGGCATAGACCGGGGACTACGGCGCCTGTCGCACCCGGATCGTCATGTCAGCCTGAGCCCATCGGGCAGTTACGCTTTGTCTCGCATCCTCCGCTATTTGGTGTGGATGATTATTGGCTTCATTGCCATGGATTATCTGGGAATCAACTTATCCAGCCTGGCCATTGTGGGCGGGGCCATCGGCGTCGGCATCGGCTTTGGTCTGCAAAATATCTTCAGCAACTTCATTTCCGGCATTATCCTGCTACTGGAGCAAACCCTGAAGGTCGGTGATTTTGTCGATCTGCAATCCGGGGTTGCCGGCCGGGTCAGTGAAATCGGCATCCGTTTCACCCGCATCACCACCAACGACTCGGTCGATGTCATTGTCCCCAACGCGGAGTTTGTCAACGGCAGGGTAACCAACTGGACCTTCAATAACACGCTTCGACGGATTCATGTCCCCTTTGGCGTGGCTTACGGCAGTGACAAGAACCTGGTCCGTGAGGCGGGGCTGGCTGCGGCGACGGCAGTTCCCGGAACCGTCACGGATCAAGAGCATCCAATCGAGGTCTGGCTGGTTGGATTCGGAGAAAGCTGTCTTGATTTTGAACTGGTGGTTTGGGTTGGGCGCGATCTGGTCATGAGTCCGGCAAGAACCCTCGCGCTCTATCTGTGGGAGTTGGAAAGTGCGCTTACCCTTCGGAACCTTGAGATTCCATTCCCCCAACGGGATCTTCATATCCGCTCAGGAATATTGCAAATCGAAGATCGCCAAGGGCGGAAGCCGGATCCTTCATGAAAAGCAAATTTCTCTACCTCTTTGACCTGCACCACGACCAAGCGGAAGCCGCTGTTATTGAGCGATCTGTACGCGAGGGCGTGCGCGTCGGCGGCACCAATTTGTGGGTCCTGATCTTCGCGATTCTGGTCGCCTCCATCGGACTGAACGTCAACTCCACGGCGGTAATCATCGGCGCCATGCTGATTTCACCGCTGATGGGCCCCATTATTGGCATTGGTTACGGCGTGGCGACCAATGATGTCGACCTGATCCGAACCTCTGCCCGCAACCTTGGATTATTCATCACCATCAGTCTCCTGACGTCTATTGTGTATTTCAAACTCAGCCCTTTGGCACAAGCGCACTCGGAGTTATTGGCGCGCACCACGCCGACATTCTGGGACGTACTGATTGCCTTTTTCGGCGGGTCGGCAGGTATTGTGGCGCAAACCAGACGACACGCTTCATCCGTGATACCGGGCGTCGCGATCGCAACGGCCCTGATGCCGCCACTCTGTACCGCCGGATTCGGCCTGGCGACAGGCAACTTCTCGTTCTTTGCAGGTGCGTTTTTTCTATTCACCATCAACAGCGTGTTCATTGCCTTATCAACCGCGTTGTTTGTCAAGTTGATGCGATTGCCGCAACATGCACAAGCCAATCCCGACATGCAACGCCGTACCCGGCAATGGATTGCCGTGCTACTCGTAGCGATTATCCTCCCCAGCACATGGCTGACCTATCGTCTGGTCAAGGAAGAGCTTTTTAACCAGGCGGCCACGGCCGTTCTGAAAGCCGCCAGCAACAACACCGATTTCTTTGAGCTGTCCCATCAGTTCTTACCCAAGCAGAACACGATCATTATCACCATCGGCGGCGGAGTACCGCCCAAGGATCTGGAGAGCAGGATACGCCAGGAAATGAGTTTGTCCGGCTTTCCGGATGTCACTGTCGAAATCCGTTATCTGGGAACTGCCGGGCTGGCCAGCCAATTGAATCAGGACATGCAGCAGCAGTATTCCACGGTCCTGTCACAACTCAGCGACAGCAACAGGCTGCTCCAAACCCTGGCCAGTCAGAACCAGAAGCTGAAGGAAGGATTGCTAGACAATGACAGTTTGGTTCAGGAGATTCTGGCGCAGTACCCGGCCATATCATCCGTCGCGATTGCCGCCGGTAAAGAAGAAGGGCGGACAGGTCAGCCCCGGAACGATGTGGTGCTGGTGAACCTGTTACTGTCTGAAAGAGCGCTGCCTTACCGCGACCGGCAACGTATAGAGGGCTGGCTCAAGGCCCGCATCAAGAACAAGAGGATCATCCTGCTTTTCGGAAAAGCAGCATCCATTATCGAAGCTACCCAGGAGGCGCAATGAATTCTTCCTCCCCGGATAAAACGCCCAGTTGGCAGCTCACCCAACTGCTGAGCGACTTCTTCCAAAGTGAAAGCCGGTCCGGCTTCATCCTTCTCGGCTGCACGCTGCTCTCATTGATTCTGGCCAACTCAGGGCTTGGATCGTCATACGTGCATTTTTGGCATGATCCATTGATCGGAAAACTCTCAGCGGAGTATCTGATCAATGACGGACTGATGACCCTCTTTTTTTTACTGGTCGGTCTGGAAATCGAACGCGAAATTTATCTGGGAGAACTCTCGGACATCCGTGCCGCCTTGTTACCCGTATTCGCCGCCCTGGGTGGCATGTTATGTCCAGCACTGTTGCATTGGCTGTTGAACGGGGGCGAAATCACCCAGCGAGGCGCCGGCATTCCCATGGCGACGGATATTGCTTTTGCGCTCGGTATCCTCATGCTGCTCGGCAAGCAGGTCCCTGTCAGCCTGAAAATATTCCTGACGGCGCTGGCCATCATTGATGATCTGGGAGCCGTTGTCGTCATCGCTGTTTTCTACAGTAACGGCTTGTCATGGGGCTATCTGATAGCCGCACTCGGTATTTTTGCCTTTTTGGGCCTGCTTAACCGCCTGGATGTCCGACGGCTCTGGCCATACCTCGCATTGGGACTGGTCGCTTGGTACTGCATGCTGCACAGCGGTGTTCATGCCACGCTGACAGGCGTGGTTCTGGCCTTCCTGGTCCCCTTCAGGAAGGGTGGAAAACAATCCCCGTCCTATATTCTGGAACACCGCCTATCCGACATTGTTGCCTTTGCGGTCCTGCCCCTTTTCGCGCTGGCGAATACCGCCATGATTATTCCCGAAGGCTGGCATACTGGGCTGCTGACGCATAACAGTCTGGGCATTCTGTTGGGGCTGCTCGTCGGTAAACCTGTGGGTGTTTTCCTCTTCAGCCTGCTTGCAGTCCGACTGGGGTTAAGTCAACTGCCCGCCGGAATGAACTGGTGGCTGGTTCTGATTGCCGGTATTTTTGGCGGCATCGGTTTCACAATGTCGATGTTTGTTACGCTCCTGGCATTTGATGATCCGGCCCTCGTGGTCTCCTCAAAAATAGCCGTCATGGCGGCATCCGGCCTGTGCGCTATTATCGGGTTCTGTTGGTTGCGAATGATTTTGCAGCGGCCCCCGCGCCATATCTGATCGTGGCCTCTTCATCGTTCTGCATTGATTAGGGTAGGGCAGAATAGGCCCCTTCACACACTCAACTGGCGGTATCTCCGGGGGGGGCAACACCTTATGGTTCGTCTATAATTCGGTCCCCGAAATCCGGGGATACCTGGATCCGCTTTTTAGAGAAGTCTATGCCCCGTAATTTGGGATCCATCAGCATCGGTCGGATCGCGATTGGCGCCCTAATCCTGGCGCCTTGGACTCCCGCATCCGCAGCACCGGATTCAGGGGCATTGCCTCAGACCAGCGGGGAATTGAGCCTGCATTTAGGACTCAGCCAAGCCAACTACACCAGCCGTCGTTTTACGGTTGATGGTGATATTACCCGTGAGACACCGACCGGAGAGTTGAGTGGGGAACTGTATATCAGCAAGGAATACATCCGGATAGACAACCAGCCAACCGCCATCAATCAAGACCGATACGATGCCAATATCAAATGGCTGTCGCTATTCAGTCACAGTACCAGTTATCTCTACATTTCCCCCCCGCATCCGTCATAACAAAGACGGTTACTATCAATCCGCCGTAGCGTTACGTACAGGGATAGGCAGGAAATTCACACCGACGCCACATCTGCATTTCAATCTTGAACTGGGTACCGGGTATCGGTCCGTCTGGATCATCGATGGCTCCGAGTTGTCAGAGCCGTTAATGACCTTGACGACCAAACTCAACTGGACAATCTCAGACACCGTTGGCGTACGTATTTCCTTGGTTCATGAGCAGAACCGTCGTGAGACCTACCGTACCATTCAGGCTAGCATCAAAAACAAAATAACCGAGAGTTTCGGCCTGAAGTATGAATTGTCATACAAATGCGACTATCCTTTCGACACAACCACCAACGGCGGCGAGACTGTTGCTGACGTCGGACTGACCTATAGCTTTTAGTATCTGGACGAATCAACTTTGCTTGCCAATAGTTGACTCGCCCAGTCGCTGCAAGTGTCTTCAGGCCGCTTGCTCAGCAACAAGAATTGCGGCAAATCTCATGCACAACCAACTGCATGAACCCCTTGATAATTAGCGCCTCAACAAAACCATAGCATCATGTACCCAAGCGGCCTCCACCAAACCTGCGTGCTTTAACTCCTCACAAGACTCCCTCACCATCTCCGCCCACTTCTTCGGACGGTTGCAAAGAGAAGCACACATCCGGTTAAACGTATCCAGAGCCAACGGGTACGGCTGTTTGTGCGATGCCAGATAATCGTACAAGCGACGCGATATAGGAGACAGTTTGCGATACTTTGTCCACACCACTTGGGTGTAATGGTTGCCGGCGAACAAGTACACCATCTCTCCGTCGATCTCGACCTCACAACGCGCTCCGCGCGATCCACGCCCCACCATCCGGTAGCGCTTGATCATCGACAGCGATTCCAGACTGCCCAAGCGCTTGGAAACGAACTTGATCGCGCTCGCCTGCAGGCGGTCCAAGCACTCCTCGGCGCGCTGGTAGTAACGGCCGTTGATCGGCCAGTCCAGATCCGTACACAGCTGATAGAGCGTGAAGGAAACAGGCTGCCCCAGTGAGAAATGGGCACCTCTAAAAACCGGCCATTCAGGCTCGCCAAGCCGTGATTGGCTAGCTACCGCCAAAAACAAATCGAACATCACGAGAAAGAGATGCTTCAATTGTTTGAGTCGGATTACATTGAGTTTGCCAAATTGTCCCTGCCGATCATTGCTTCCTCAACAGGCTCAGGGGGCTAATGGCGTTATTACCCCTTCGACAAGCTCAGGGAGCTGATACTGTAACCGCCCCTTCGACACGCTCAGGGAGCTAATACTGTAACCGCCCCTTCGACACGCTCAGGGAGCTCCGGCAGCTCATTCACCCAGCACCACCCACATTCACCAGCGCATAACTCCCCGTCGCATGCGCCACCAGTTTCTCCCCACTGTAAATATCAACCCGCATCACCCGCGTCCGCTTGCCGGGTTTTAACATCGTCGCCACCGCCGTCAAATCCGCTGGTTCAGGCCGCGATAAAAAATGAATGTGCAAATCCTGCGTCACCGCAAACGGCTTGTCGGGATCACAGGCCAGCACCAGCGCATACATCGCGGCATCGGCCAGCAGCATCATGGTGGGGCCCGAAATCGTATTGCCGGGGCGAATCTGCGAAGGATGAAAGGGCAGCACACACGTTATCGTCGGTAGGGCAATCTCCGTTACCGCAAAGCCCAGCTTGCCCAGTGCGGCACCAGCCTGATGGACGATCGTATTCACCTCTTGCAGTAAATCGATTGAATTCTGAGGCATATCCAAAGCCGTCATGACTATTTCCTGAACCAAGTAAGAAGGGAAAAACACTGATAAAAAGTCTGAAGGGGCAAGACTGACAGAAGCCAGCATGCCCCGACAATGACCATTTTGATCGCTGCATGGGGCTAAAAATTGTATTAAACTGCCGCCACTTTTAATCAGCCGGGGTGCCGCATGAATTTTCAGCGTATGACTGATCTTGATCTCCAGGGCAAGCGTGTCCTGATTCGTGAAGACCTGAATGTTCCGGTCAAACAGGGGGTGATCACCAGTGATGCGCGGTTGCGGGCCGCCGTTCCAACCCTGAAAGCCGCACTGGCTCAGGGTGCTGCGGTGATTGTCTGCTCTCATCTGGGCCGTCCAGTTGAAGGGGAGCACTCGGTTGAGAATTCACTGGCTCCCGTAGCGGAATATCTGAGCAAGGCACTGGGGCAACAAGTCCCGCTGATCACCGATTATCTGAATGGCGTAGATCTAAAGCCAGGTCAGCTCGTCTTGCTGGAAAACGTTCGCTTCAACAAGGGTGAAAAGAAAAACAGCGATGAGCTGTCCCAGCGCTACGCCGCCCTGTGCGATGTCTTTGTCATGGATGCTTTTGGTACCGCTCACCGCGCCGAAGCGTCTACCGAAGGGGTCGCCCGTTTTGCCAAAGTGGCTGCGGCCGGGCCGTTGTTGGCAGCCGAGCTGGACGCGTTGGGCAAAGCGATGCTGAAACCCGAAAAGCCGATGGTGGCCATTGTGGCAGGCTCCAAAGTCTCGACCAAGCTGGACGTGCTGAATTCGCTTTCTACCATCTGTGATCAATTGATCGTAGGTGGTGGGATTGCCAATACCTTTCTGGCCGCAGCCGGTTTGCCTGTCGGAAAATCACTTGTGGAAACCGATTTGATCGACACCGCCCGCCAGATCGCTGCCAAAGTCAGCGTGCCCCTGCCGGTCGATGTGGTCGTGGCGGATGCCAGTCAGTTTTCAGGGGACTTTATGGCCTCGGTCAATGCAGCAACTGCCGTGGTGAAGGCGGTTACTGATGTAGGTCCGACTGACACGATTCTGGATATTGGCCCCAAAACTGCCGCACACTTTGCAGAACTGGTGAAGAATGCGAAGACAATTCTGTGGAACGGTCCCGTGGGTGTATTCGAAGTAGACCAATTTGGTAACGGAACTCAAACACTTGCACAGGCAATTGCTGCAAGTGATGCCTTTTCGATCGCAGGTGGTGGTGATACTCTTTCGGCGATTGACAAGTATGGCGTCACGGACAACATAGGCTATATTTCTACTGGTGGTGGTGCATTCCTGGAGTTTGTCGAAGGGAAAACACTCCCTGCCGTAGCCGCTTTGGCAGGACGTCAAGCTGGGTAATCCTGACTCTCGTATTTATTTTTTGAGGTTTGATCATGAAATCCAAACTGCTGATTGCTGCTCTGCTGTCCCTGCCTCTGGCTCTGGCTGCCTGTAGCGAAAAAACCAAAGACCACGCCGAAGCTGCTGCTGACTCTGCTGCCCAAGATGCTCAGGTTGCTACCGAAAAAGCCGCTGATGCCACCGTACAGGCTGCTGATGCTACCGCTGACGCCGCTAAAACCGCTGGTGCTGTTGCTGCCGGTACCGTGATCAACGCTGGTGAAGCCGTGAAAGACGCTGCTGCTACTGCTACTGCTGCGACTGCCGGTGTTGCTGCTGATGCTGCCCAGGCTACTGCAAATGCCGCCAATAACGTGGCTGCTGATGCCAATGCTACTGCTGCCAAAGCGGACGCAAATGCTGCTCAAGCCGCTGCCGCTGCCAAGCAGTAAGTTTCTGGCGTAGACGCTGGATTTCATCGGATGTGCTGAGGCTCACTTCAGCGATCCGATGGTGTTCCGTCAAAGTACCTGCCTTCGGGCAGGTATTTTTTTGCCATGATTACGTTGGAATCATTTACCTAAACGGTCAAAGCATCAAAGGATCGCGAAATTTACCGCTTTTGATCACCTCCAATGCTTCTTGCGGAGATGTCACGGCCTGCTCAAATTCCAAAAATTGTATATGCCCTTGCTGCATGATTTGCAGGCCAAAGGCGGACAGCCGCATCAGACGTGCATACCCATGCTGAAAGTGCAGAATTTCCTGAATCTGGCTCATGTCTTCAGGCGAAAGGCTAAACAGATGCGGGTCAATCGTATCAATCCATTTGATCGTGCCAAATCCCGCCACCAGACGAAAACGGATCGGTTCCAGCTGCCAGAAATGAAAATCCAGTTCCTGATCAAATCCAGTTAATTCGGGATGTTGCAGGTAAAAAATCTCCCTGAAGGCTGGAAAGGCCGATTCATCCAGTACCGGCTTCATATGACCAATGACCAGTAGCCGCGACGCGGCTTGCCAGGAGCTGGCGGTATCGTCATGCAGCAGGATGGATACCCGGTTATCCATGGTGAGATTGCGGGTATGTTGGGCGATATCGCTGATTAATATCGTTATTTTTCCAGTGTGGGTCACCGCCAGTGGAATGACGGAGGTAAAGGGAAAGCCCGGAATACTCGCAGACTGGCTGGCCATGACGGCCTGTCTGCAGGAGAGCAGGGCAGCGGTAGCAAGGGCATCAAGTGACTCAAGTGACATGGCTGGTTCCATTCTCTGGCTATACTAGTCTGCATAAGCTAGTCTGGGTAATCGTTCACAGCTAAGGGTTGTGACGTGCTGGCGTTTTGTAGCGGAAAGGGGCAAAAGCTGGCATTAGTCACCTTGCCTCGTTACGCTAGGCGCGTCAAATCATTGCCAGTATAGAAGCTGTTATGTCCCAGTTACTTTCTTCACAGCCTTCACAGCCTTCACAGCCTTCACAGTCGCCCGAACAGGATCGCATTGCCTTCTGGCAACGGATGCTGATTTGCGTTGTCATCGGGTTTTCCTCGGGCTTACCGCTGTTTGTGTTCTTAAACCTGATTCCTGCGTGGGCCGATGATTTTCAGCTCGATGTCAAAGCCATTGGCTTGCTGACCTTTCTGCAGGTGCCCTATGTAGGTAAACCGCTGTGGGCTCCGATGATGGACTGGATCAACATTCGGGCACTGGGTCGCCGCAAGACCTGGATGATCATTTTGCCAATGGTACTGACCGTGCTGCTGATCGTGCTGGGCATGCTGCGTCCGGATCAGCAAATGGGCATGATTGTTTTGGTTGGGGTATTGATCAGTTTTGCCAGCGCCTCGCTGGATATTGTGATTGATGCCTACCGCCGCGAATTGCTACCCGACAGCGAGCTGGGTCTGGGCAACACCATCCACGTCAATGCTTACAAACTGGCTGGTCTGATTCCCGGTGGTCTCGGGCTGATTCTGGCGGAACAGCTACCGTGGCCAGTCGTGTTTGCCGTTGTGGGCGCATTTATGCTGCCTTGCGTACTGCTTGGTCTGGTGATGAAGGAACCCGCGCTAAAAACCCTACCGCCGCGAACCCTGGAAAAAGCCTTTATCGAGCCTTTTCAGGAGTTTTTTGGCCGTAATGGCTTAAAGGCGGGCATTCTGCTGGTGCTGTTTATTTTTCTGTACAAACTGGGCGATTCCCTAGCCACGGCACTGGCGACCAAGTTTTATCTGGACATGGGGTTTACCAAGAAACAAATTGGTGAAGTGGCCAAAGTCGCGGCGCTGTGGGGTGGTATCACGGGCGGTTTTATCGGTGGCTTTGCCATGATGAAAATTTCCATTAATCGGGCTTTGTGGATTTTTGGCATTATTCAGCTGTTGGTGATTCCGCTGTTTGCCTGGTTATCGATGCAAACAACACCGAACCTGTTTTCGCTGGGTGGCGTGGTAGCGGCTGAAGCGTTTGGGGTAGGGCTGGGTACGGCAGCATTTGTGGCCTTTATTGCGCAAAGCACGCATCCGGCCTATACCGCCGCGCAATTGGCCTTGTTGACTTCACTGGCTTCGTTGCCGCGCACTGTGGTCAATGGCTACGCCGGCTATATGGTGGACTCGCTGGGCTATACGAATTTTTTCTGGGTTTGTACTGCGCTGGCGATACCGGGTTTGCTGCTGTTACCTGTCGTGGCACCGCTGGTTGGTGCCAAGCCGGTCACTCTGGAAAAATCAGCCTAAACACCGTCCAGGCGTCCAGGCTTTGAACTTAATCCACTATGTTAGACGGCTTGTCTTGATTTGAGGAAAAACCACATGCGATTGTTACATACCATGTTGCGCGTTGGCGATCTGGCGCGTTCCATTGATTTTTACAGCCGGATTCTCGGCATGCAGTTATTGCGGCAACAAGACTATCCTGAAGGGCGCTTTACGCTGGCCTTTCTAGGCTATGGCCCTGAATCCACCACCACCGTGCTGGAACTGACGCATAACTGGGATACGACTGACTATGAGCTGGGCAATGCCTTTGGTCATCTGGCGATTGCCGTGCAAGACGCCGCCAGTGCCTGTGAGCAGATTCGTGCCGCGGGTGGTAAAGTGGTACGGGAAGCCGGGCCAATGCAACACGGCAAAACGGTCATCGCCTTTGTGGAAGATCCCGATGGCTATAAGATTGAGTTGATCGAGCGCGATTAGCCTTTGCCCTAAACAGCAGTCCACAAACAACACTCCATAAAAAAAGACCTCATCACGAGGTCTTTTTACTAAATTCAGGCGCTTGCGAAAGACAGCCTGAATTCTGCAGGGTCAAACGCACTCAGTTGGAGCGAATGATTCCCAGCAAGCGCAGGAAGGACACATACATCCACACCAGCGTTGCCAGCAGGGCAATACCACAGAACCATTCCATGTATTTGGGTGCCTGAACGGCCGCACAGCGCTCAATCAGGTCAAAGTCCAGAATCAGGTTCAGCGAGGCGATGATCGCCACAAATGCCGCAAAACCCAGTCCGATGATGCCATTATCAAACAGGAATGGAATTGAGCCACTAAAGAACAGACTCATGAACATCTGAATGATGTACAGGGCAAAAATCGCCAGCGAGGCAGAAATGACGACTGACTTGAATTTGTCAGTAGCACGAATGATGTTGGCCTTGTACAGCGCCAGCAGGCCAAACGTCGTAGCGAACGTCGCCGCCATCGCGATCAGCGGTAGACCGGGGAAGCGCGTTTCATAGGTAGCGGAAATGCCTCCCATGAATACCCCTTCCATCAGGGCAAACGGAATGGCCAGCGATTGGCTCAGATGTGGGCGGAATGAGGTAATCAGAGCCAGAATCATGGCGACGATACCGCCCAGAAGGGCGCCCATCATGCCGACTCCAGCGCTAGCCTGAGACAGGCTATACGCATAAAACGCCACAGCCAGCGTGGTAGACATGCCAGTCAGCATCACCGTGCGCTGAATGGCACCGTTGACGGTCATCGGTTCGCCAGCGACCTCAAACGTCGCACGTTTAAATAAAGGATTGTTGCTTTGCATGATCTTGATATGCTCTTGTGAAGAAATGAAATCACCCGATGAGCCCGAGGTATCAGGCGGCTCAACGGGTCTGGACATGGGTTAACATTACAGGCAGTTAATGTTGGTGCGCAAGCCTTTTGCCGCCCAGCCAACGGCTGATCTGTGTCGAACTGTATATGGGGATAAGCTGCAAGAATAACATGACCTAAATTCATGAATTGTTCGATCATGCCGCGATAAATTGTTCCACGATTTTGCTATCATTCCCGCTGAAATGTGAGCGTTTTCCCCACTGCGCGCGTGCAGCGGGTCAACAGCGCGAGATTTGCGGGGAATCACGAAGACCATGCATGCCTTATTGAATGATTTGCGTAAAGGCAGCCAGCAGCTGGGCTTGTCCTTTTCGGAAGGCGTGCTGTTGCAACTGCTGGCCTATCAGGATCAGCTGCACTTGTGGAACAAGGCCTATAACCTGACCGCGATACGCCAGCCAAAGGACATGCTGGTCAAACATGTGCTCGATAGTCTCAGTATTATCCCGCATCTGCCTGCTGGCCGTTTGCTGGATGTGGGTACGGGTGGCGGTTTGCCCGGCATGGTGATTGCGATCTGCCAGCCCGAGCGTGAATGCGTCCTATTGGACAGTAATGGCAAAAAAATCCGCTTTCTGGTCCAAACGATTGCCGACATGAAGTTGCCCAATGTGCGTGC
Source organism: Pseudomonadota bacterium (assembly GCA_963204705.1). Taxonomy (GTDB): domain Bacteria; phylum Pseudomonadota; class Gammaproteobacteria; order Pseudomonadales; family Moraxellaceae; genus CAUJHL01. The sequence goes on from CAUJHL010000040.1 coordinate 21,538, forward strand.
GGTGCAGGGGCGGATTGAAGATCCAACGCTTCGTGCATCACTGGGACACTTTGAAGTCATCACCAGTCGTGCGTTTTCGTCCTTGCTGGACTTTGTGCGTGATACCCGTGACTGGCTTGACCCGCAAGGCAGCCTGATTGCCATGAAAGGGGTGGAGCCTGTCGAAGAAATGCAACAGCTCACGGATTTTCAGTGCGTTTCTCAGCGATTGACTGTACCGGGACTGGAGGAGCAGCGGCATGTGCTGACCCTGAAACCGATTTCAGACAGCGATACTTAAACAACGAAAGATACTCCCACCACGATGGGAACAACAGGAAAAGCAGGGCATGACCGAAATACTCGCCATCGCAAACCAGAAGGGCGGTGTAGGCAAGACCACCACCACGGTCAATCTGGCTGCCTCGCTGGCAGTGCTGAAGAAAAAGGTGCTGCTGATCGATCTCGATCCTCAGGGCAACGCTACCATGGGATCGGGCATCCAGAAAAATCAGCTTCCCTATACCGTGGCTGAATTGTTGCTCGAAGAAGCGCCGGTAGAAGCGATTATCCAGCCGACTCAGGTGGGCTATAAAGTAATCGGAGCCAATCGGGAGCTGGCGGGTATTGAGCTGAGCCTGTTCGAAAACAAGAACCGTGAATTTGTCCTGCGTGAGGCCCTGGAACGGGTAAAAGACCAGTACGACTACATTCTGATCGACTGCGCGCCAACCTTGAATCTGCTGACCGTCAACGCCTTGTGCGCGGCCGATGGCGTGATCATTCCCATGCAGTGTGAGTATTATGCGCTGGAAGGTCTGGCCGATTTGTCAGCGACGATCGACCGCATCCGCAGTAAACTCAATCCACGCCTGAGCATACGCGGTGTGCTACGTACCATGTTTGATCCGCGTAATACGCTGGCCAATGATGTGTCGCAGGAACTGGCGACCCATTTTGGTCCGCAGTTGCTGGAAACCGTGATTCCCCGTAATGTACGCCTCGCCGAAGCGCCCGCGCACGGCATGCCCGTGCTGTTTTATGAAAAAGGATCGCGCGGTGCCGTGGCCTACCTCAACATGGCCGCTGAACTGATTCGTCAGGCACGCAAAAAGGCAGCGGCGGCCCGCAAGGCTTCTGCCTCCTAAACAGTTGCAGCCACGGCTTACCAGTCAGGATTGAAGGCCAATGCAGTTGCTGTCAGGTCAATCGAGGTTTGCGCAATGGAAGTCTGAGTGAGGGATCTTAGGGCAGGAGACATTGTGTTAAGCCTGACGCACCGTTTGCAAGCGTTGGATTTTTTTACTATCTGGACTGCCTTATGGTAGGCAAATCAGCAATGAGTGACACAGCATGAGTATCAAACGCCGGGGACTGGCTCAGGGTAGAGGGCTGGAAGCCTTGCTGGGCAATGTGGTCAAGGCCCAGACCGAAATTCAGCAAAGTCAGACCTTACCGGGTCAGGGTCTGGCACAGCTACCGATCGACAGCCTGCAACGCGGTGTGTATCAGCCACGGCGGGAAATTCCACCGGAAAGCCTGACCGAACTGTCAGAGTCGATACGTCGTCATGGCATCATGCAGCCCATCGTCGTGCGTGCCTTGGCAGATCAGCCCGATCGCTATGAAATCATTGCCGGTGAACGGCGCTGGCGGGCAGCACAGCAGGCCGGTTTGACGGACATCCCCGCCATCATCCGTGAATTATCCGATGAGCTGGCGATCGCACTGGCGCTGATTGAAAACATTCAGCGTGAAGATTTAAGCCCGATTGAACAGGCCATTGCGCTGCAGCGTTTTCACGATGAATTTGGCCTCAGTCATCAGGAAATCGCCGATGCTGTGGGCAAAGCGCGCGCCACGGTCAGTAATCTGCTGCGTTTGCTGAGCCTGCATCCCGAAGTCAAAACCATGATGGAGCATGGTGATCTGGATATGGGCCATGCACGCGCCCTGTTGGCCCTGCAGCCCCATCAACAACTGGAGCTGGCAAAAGAGGTCGTGGGGCGTGGGCTGTCTGTGCGCCAAACCGAACAGCTCATTCGAAACCTGCTCAATCCCGCACCCGCCAAGCCTGAAAAGTCAGATAAAAAAACCGACGTCAGTGACATTGAACAGTTGAAGCAGCAGCTGTCCGAGCATCTGGGTGCAGCAGTCGACATTGATCATCATCGTAAGGGCAAAGGCAAAGTGGTGATCCGTTATCATTCGCTGGATGAACTGGGTGGTATTCTCGCGCGCATGCGGCAGTAAATGGTACGCCAGTAAACGGTGAGGCAATAAACGGCACACCAACTGCCATCAGGGGCCAGTGAGTCAGGGTGACCTCACGAGCACTTAAAACGGCAACGTAAAACGGCAACGCAAAACGGCAACGCAAAACATCGGGTTCAGGAGCAGGGTATGTGGGAACTGGTCAAAGCAGGCGGCTGGCTGATGGCGCCTATCGTGCTGTGTTCCATACTGGCGCTGGGCATCATGATTGAGCGCTTTCTACGGCTAAAGCGAGAAGCGATTGCACCGGCAGGTCTGGTCAATTCCCTGCTCCCTCGGCTGCAAAGTGGACAAATGACCCTGAGTCAGCTGAATACCCTGAAACAGTCCTCACCCTTGGGTCATGTGCTGGCGACAGGTATTGAAAACGCCGCGAGTGGTCTGGATTTTATGACCTTGCAGATGCAAAGCCAGGCCAGCGCCCAGATTCATCGTATGGAAAAGAACCTCAATCTGCTCGGCACCATTGGCAGTATTTCTCCTTTGCTGGGACTGCTGGGGACTGTGCTGGGCATCATTGAAGCCTTTATGGCGGTCAATGCCGGTGGGATGACCGATCCCTCTCTCCTGGCC
>CAUJHL010000041.1 GCA_963204705.1 Pseudomonadota bacterium
ATCCAACCCGATTCCGGCCAAGTGGGCATTACACGAAATGCATCAAATTCCTGCAGGAATCCGCTTGCCTCTCACGCCGCTGGCAGAGAAACTCCGCCCAGCCCTGATTGAGGCACTCAAGCGCTGCGGCCTGCTGGGCTAAAGGGTGACCTGAAGTACATTTCTCCGGTTAACGCCAGATATATGGTCACCCCCCCTGTCTGTCGCACCAGTGTCTTATACTGCTAAACCCGTACTGCTAAACCCGTACTGTGTAAACCACACTGTGTAGCCCGCACCGCAAGCCTACAGTGTCTATTTCAACGTAGCGGTTTCAACGTAGCGGTTCCAGCGTAGCTGCACCAAAGCGTCTGCCCTACTATGACCCTGTGCCTGCCTCTGCAGGCCCTATCCTGATGAGCCGAAGAGCATTTGCATGACCATTTTGACCCGCTTTTCTCACGTGATTTGCCCTCAGCCAGCCGCACCATTGGCTTCACGCGCTCCTCAGGCTCTGATGATGGTGGCCAGCCTTTTACTGCTGGGCACCCTGAATGGCTGTAGCCGGATGAGCGTCAATAATGGCTCACTGGATTATCAGAAAGCCCGCCCGCTCGCTCCCTTGCAACTCCCTCAGGAGATGCAGACGCGCCCGTTCATTCAGGCTTATCCGATCCCTGAAACGATTTCTCCCTCCCCGATCACGGTGAGCAATGAACGTCACACGCGGTTTGTCATGCCCGCGCCGCAACCCTTGCCAGAGGCTGCCCTGAGCGACGCAAATCCAGCCAGTACAGGCGCGCCCGGCACTCCTACTCTGGTGCAGGATGGCAACGGGTATCCCGTCGTCCGCATCGAAGGTGACAATCGCCAGATCTGGAGCCGCCTGCTGGCCACGCTCTCAGCCGGTAGCCTGAAAATTCTGGAGCAAAATACCTCGCAGGGCTGGATTCGTCTGCAAGACACCACCTCTGGAAAGCCGGTCACACTGCACCTCGGCGCTTCGGGCACCGCCACCACGCTGACTCTGCTCAACAAGGATGGGGCTTTGCTGGAGAAAGATGCTGCCAATGATATTTTTGCTGTGATCCTGCACAATTGGGGCCAGTAAGCACCTGACCCCGATGGACTTTGGCGCTATAATCGCCCCCTGAATGTCACTCCCACGGAAGGGAGCCTGAGGAACCGCACTCCATGCAAAAAACCACCCTGCTGTACACTGGCAAAGCCAAATCCGTTTACGAAACTGCCGATCCGGATCGCCTGATTCTGGTCTTTCGGGATGACACGTCTGCCTTTGACGGAAAAAAAGTTGAACAGCTGGCCCGTAAAGGCCGCGTCAACAACCGCTTTAATGCCTTTATCATGCAAAAACTGGCGGAAGCAGGCATTCCTACCCATTTTGAACAATTGCTGACACCCGATGAAGTGGTGGTAAAACGCCTGAAAATGATTCCGGTAGAATGCGTTGTTCGCAATTTTGCTGCGGGCAGTCTGTGCCGCCGTCTGGGCATTGATGAAGGTCGCGCACTGACGCCACCAACCTTCGAACTGTTTTACAAGGACGATGCCCTTGGCGATCCGATGGTCAATGAGTCCCTGTCTGTGACCCTGGGCTGGGCCACCGAAGCCCAACTGGCGGAAATGAAGCAGCTAACCTATCGGGTCAATGACATCCTGAAAGGATTGTTCGATCAGGGTGGCATGATGCTGGTGGATTTCAAGCTGGAGTTTGGCCTGTTTGGCGATCAGGTAGTGCTGGGCGATGAATTTTCGCCAGATGGCTGCCGCCTGTGGGACAAGGAAACCCGTAAAAAGCTGGATAAAGACCGCTTTCGTCAGGGCCTGGGCGGCGTCGTGGAAGCCTATGAAGAAGTTTCCCAGCGGCTGGGCGTTGATCTTTCCGGTATCTGATCCGTCGATGGCTTGAGTTTCGGCGGGCACGCCGCTAGAATGCCTGTCTTCGGAGAGGTGGTCGAGTGGTTGAAGGCACCGGACTCGAAATTCGGCATAGGGTTCTGCCCTATCGAGGGTTCGAATCCCTCCCTCTCCGCCAAACATACGTTCGCGACTGTCCGCCAACGTTCGAAAAGCCCTTAAACAGCAATGTTTAGGGGCTTTTTGTTGTTCGGCATTGTTCGCCATGATGTGATGCAATCCGCTATATTCTGTTGGTACATTTGTTGGTATTTTTTCTGTTCGAATTTTAAAAATCCGAACCGAGATACCAACAGCCAAAAAATACCAACACTGGAGCAGCGCAAATGCTCACCGATGCCAAGCTACGCAAGCTAAAACCACCAGCAGCCGAGCAAAAAGCCCCAGACAAACATAGCGATGAAAGAGGCTTACAGCTTCACGTCTTTGCTAATGGGGGCATGTACTGGCGTATGGCCTATCGCTTTGAAGGTAAGCAAAAAACTTACAGCATAGGTACATACCCAGAAGTATCCCTTGCCGATGCCCGTAGAAAACGGGATGAAGCACGCTTATTACTTGCTGATGGTATTGACCCCACAGCAGCCAAGAAACAGGCTAAACGTAGAGCAAGCGGTGCGGACTCATTCCAAACCCTCGCCCTACAGTGGATGGCAGGGCGCGACGTAAAGCCCTCAACACTGACAAGGGATCAGCGCATTTTTGATAAAGACTTGTTTCCTGAAATCGGGACAATGCCAATTGATACCATCAAAGGCCGTGACGTTCTCACCGCAGCCGAAAAAACAGAAGACAGCGGCGCAAGCGAAAAACCAAGACGTGTAATCAGCCTTGCCGGTTCTGTATTTCGGTATGCCATGCGGCGCGGTATTACCGAGACTGACCCCACCTACAAACTATCCGAAGGCTTGAAGGCGCATAAAGTTACCCATATGGCGCGTATCTCAGAGCGGGAAATCCCCCAGCTTCTACAAGATATTGACGGCTACAGCGGTGAGCTATTAATCCGTATTGGTCTACAGATGATGGCTTTGACGTTTGTGCGCACGATTGAGCTACGCCATATGGAATGAGCAGAGATTGACCGCGACAAGGCGGAATGGCGCATTCCAGCAAATAAAATGAAAATGGGCAAACTGCATATTGTCCCTCTATCCAACCAAGCATTAACACTATTGGATGAACTTGCCCTCCATACCGGACAACAGCAATACGTTTTCTATAGTGGCCGCTCACGCAAGCCAATTAGCAACATGACACTACTGACGGCGTTATGGCGCATGGGCTACAAAGGCCGCATGACTGGGCATGGATTCAGGGGATTGGCTTCCACCGTATTGCATGAGCAAAGCTATAACCATGATGCGATTGAGTTGCAGCTTGCCCACACTAAGCGCGATAAAGTCTCAGCGGCCTATGACCATGCCAAGCATCTACCCTATCGGCACAAGATGATGCAGGAATGGGCGGACTATCTAGACAGTATGCGAGGCGGCAAGCTAGTGCCTTTTCCCAAAGCTGGCAGCCAATGACACCATCCTCAGACCGCCCCACCATAGGCGGTTTTTTATGGTCAACAGATAGGCCAAGCCAAAATACAATCAAACACATAAGCTATTGATATTTAAAAGAAGTATATACATAGGAGCATGTTTTAAAAAGTAAGTGTAAGTATATGATTTATATATACTCTATATTTTGATACCCCCCCTTCCTAATTTTGACAGTGAGAAAAAACGACGGGGCTACGGTCTTTACGGGGGCACGTCTTTCGACTTTTAGACCCCTTACCCCCCCTCCCTCCTGACAAAAACTTGATATTTTGACCCACTCAAAGCGAGGCAACGGGGCAACATCCCACAAAAAACAGAATCCCACAAAAAACAGACTG
>CAUJHL010000042.1 GCA_963204705.1 Pseudomonadota bacterium
AGCTTGTCAAAGGTGCAAGCAGGCTCATTTCGACAAGCTCAATGAACCTTCTTTCTTCTTGAGCTTTGTCGAAGGGGCGGAATTTATAAGTTTCATTTCGACGAGCTCAATGAACCTTTTTTCCCCCTGAGCGGCATAGCGACTCATACAGCGCCAGTGTTTCCGCCTGACATTCCTCCAGCAGAAAATCCTTAAGGGGGGCGACTTGCGGAGGATGCCGAAGGAACTCGCGGGTTTGATGTTCCACCGCGTCACGTTCACGCTCGGTGATCGGCTGTTTGTCGGGCGTGGTGATGGGAAGCTTTCCTTCGGGAAAGCAGCGGGAGAGTATTTCCGATACCCCGCCACGATCCCAGCCGATCACGGGCCGACCGAGCGCCACCGCTTCCAGCACGGTTCGGCCAAAGGTTTCCGCCTGCGTGGACAGTGAAAAAACCAGTTCACTGGCGGCCAGCCACTCCCGCATGTCCTGACGTGCGCCCGTAAAGGTGATGCGATCTGACACACCTTCTGCAGCAATCAGGGCTTGCAGCTCTTGTAGATACGTTATTTTTTTCTCATCAGCACCGCCGACAATCACCCCATGAATCTCAGGAAAATCATGGCTTAAGGCTTTGATCAGGTGAATAAAATCCACATGCCCTTTTAGTCGGGTGATTCTTCCCGGTAGGGTTAGCCAGCGCTTATGTTCCAGTTCAGGAAATTCCTCATAGGTCTTTTGCCACCAGTGTGCGCTGGGCTGATAGCCATGCGGCCATTGGGCGGGCTGAATGCCTTCATAAATTCGCTGGATACGCTCGGCAGGGCAGGCCGGGTAATGCTGCCGAATGTAGTCCACCACACTGTCCGAAACGGCAATCACCCGATCCGCTTGCGTCATGATCTGGCTGTAGCGATTGACGGAATAAAAGCCATGCACTGTGCTGACGAGTTTGGGACGATGGGCCAGTGGTATCGGGCGGAGTGCCAGCGCCAGTATCCATGCTGGCACTCGGGAACGAACGTGAACAATATCGGGCTGTTCTGCCTGAATAAGTCGGCGTAAGGGACGAATCTGAAACAAACTGGCGAGTGATTTACGGTGAATGGGCAGGGTGATGTGCCGACTTCCGGCCGCTTCTAAGGCGGGTACCAGCCGGCCACCATTGGAAATCACCACCGACTCATGCCCAGCCGCTACAAGTGCTGCTGCCATGTCCAGCGTGGCACCCTCAACACCGCCACTATTGAGCTCAGGTAATAGCTGCATAATTTTCACGAAATCGCCACTCCCCTGCATACGTTGACAACGCGATGGCATGATAGCCTTTCCCGCGATCAAAGGGGTGCTTTAGGGTGTTCGCATTTTCAGGTTCTAAGGTGATTGTAGGTTTATTGATTCGTTTGGCAGTAAATTAACCGCAGAGAATCATTAACTTCATTCACGATTCGTCTCAAGGCCGGATAATGATGCTCATGAATTTTTCAGTGTCGAAAACAATTAAGTCGAGAAATGCTGTGTACCTCAACAATGCGTTGATTTCTCTCGATTTCAGTCTCAGTCGCAGTGTTTGGTTAAACATGGGTGTGAGTGCGTTGCTGATGCTGACTGTTACAGCACGGGCGGATTCACTAGACGTAGTAGGAAAGACTGCTTATCCGCAAACCAGTTCCGCTGTCAGTATTCACTGCGCCAGTCCGGTAGCACCTGAATTTCAGCGTTCCTGTCGGGTTAGCCCGGGTCTGTGGCGAAGTGAGCGTCCGACTACGCTGACCGCATCAAAACTGATTGAGCAGGGTGCCGCTTCGGTGGTAAATCTGGAACTCCTGCACAGTGACCTTGAGGCGTTTCACTTAGCACGTCCCACTTTGGCTAAGCCTAAACCGCTGCATTACTTTCGGGTGCCGGACTGGGAGCCTCTGGTGATCATGGCACCTACGAAGGTGGATGATCATGTCGCGCATTTTATTGCGGTAACCCGCATTGCGCCGCAGCCGATTCTCGTGCATTGCCGTTCAGGCCAGAACCGTACCGGCGTTATGGTGGCGGCCTGGAGGCTATTTCAAGGACAAGACATGAACACCGTTCTGACGGATATGAAATCGTATGGCGGTTTTTGGTCGGATCAGGATTCGCGCTATTTGCAGACCCTGACGCCGCAACGCCGTGCCGCACTGGAGACCCGCATTCGCTATTGGATGAAGCACAGTCGTCCGGAAGCAGTGCTTACGTGTGGAACGACAGGTTGTCAGTCCGTTCAGTGAGTTATTTGGCAATCCTGAAATTGTGTTAAAGCATCGTTGCCACTTTTTGTGTGACAGGCTTGGCGCACTGCCAATGTGAATGACAAGCCGGCATTTACAAGTGTATCGACCCTCGTTAGTCTGAAGCTGTTATGTAACATACTGGTTACATTAGCAGGAGCAGTACCACATGGATCGTACCGAAAGTAGTTTGTCGGATGATATTCAGGAAAAAAGAAATCGGGCGGAACCAGCGGTCGGTGGTTTGAGTAATGAGCCCTGCCACCCTGTGCCCGAGACTACGGTCGAACCTGCTCCTGTTTGTGAGCCAGCTGCTACTGCAAAACCATTAGAGCCATTTACGCCATCAAAGCCATTAACACCGTTCACACAGTTTACTCGCGCAGCAGGCTGGGCAGGGTTGGTGGCGACTGGATTAGTGGCGGCCGGTTGTGGAGGAGGAGGATCGAGCTCGGGCGCTAAACCGATTGCTTCCCCAACGCCCTCTCCATCGCCCAGTCCGACCCCTGCTCCCTCACCGACTCCTTCCCCTACGCCCAGCCCCACACCTGTACTAGTGCCTCCGTCCACAACAGAGGCAGCGCGCTTTTTGCAGCAAGCGGGTTTTTCGTCTACTGCGGCAGAAATCACTCAGGTACAGCGCCTCGGTTTTCAAGGCTGGTTGCAGCAACAGCAGCAGATGCCGGTGCAAATCACGGCATGGGATTGGCTCATGCAACACGGTGTGAACAACGAGGCCAATCGTTTCCATGTGGCGGCGTTTGATCGGGTGATCTGGCGTGAGCTGTTTGTTGCGCCGGACGTGCTGAGAAAGCGGGTCGCGCTGGCCTTATCCGAAATCATGGTGGTGTCTGCCAATAGCATTGAAGGCGAACATCCGGCCTTTTACATGGCTGCTTACTGGGATGTGCTGAATCAGCATGCACTGGGTAATTTTCGCCAATTGCTCGGGGCCATTACCCTGAATCCTGCCATGGGGCGTTTTCTGAGCACTGAGGGCAATCGCAAGGCCGATGCAGCCACCGGCCGACAGCCAGATGAAAACTACGCCCGCGAAGTCATGCAGCTGTTTACTATCGGCTTGCTGGAGCTGAATCTGGATGGTACTCCTCGCCTGGTTAACGGCAAACACGTCGAAACCTACGACAACACCACCATCAGTCATCTGGCCCGTGCCTTTACCGGCTGGAAACTGGATAAAAGCCAGTCGCAAACCATTGCCAATCCACAGATTGCCCGCTCGCCAATGGTACTGGATAGCAAAAATCATTCCCCCGAGGAAATCCGGTTTTTTGGGCAGTTAATCCCCGCAGGAACAGCAGGCACGGTCGCACTGAACCGGGTTTTGGACGGTCTGTTTAACCACAGCAATGTCGGTCCTTTTATTTCCCGGCAGCTCATTCAGCGTCTGGTATGTAGCAACCCGTCACCTGCTTATGTCGCCAGAGTAGCGACCGTGTTTAATGGTACTAACACAAATGTGCGGGGCGATCTGATGGCGGTCGTTCGGGCCATACTGCTGGACGTCGAAGCACGGCAGTCACCCACACTTAACCCAGCCGGCTGGGGCAAAATCCGTGAGCCGATACTGCGGCTGGCCCAGTGGGGGCGTACCTTTGGCATTCATTCTGCCAGTGGCAATTGGTGGATGGATGCGACCTCCAGCCCGATCTGGGCACTGGGGCAAAGTCCCCTGCGTGCGCCGTCGGTGTTTAATTTTTTTAGGCCGGGCTATGTCCCACCCAATACCGCGCTGGCCACTCAGCAGCTGGGTAGCCCTGAGCTGCAAATCATCAATGAGTCCACTGCGGCCGCCTACATTAATTTTATGGTGAATACCGTGGAGAAGGGCCTGCAGTATTGGGATACCCGTACCTACGACCTGACTGCGGACTATACGCAGGCACTGCTGGACAGTCAGAACCTGCCGCGTTTTCTGGCGACCTTAAACCTGACACTGGCAGCGAACAGAATCAGCACCACTACCCTTGCACGGATGCAGACAGCACTCGCAGCCATGCCATTCACGACCAGGCCCCAGCAACTGCAACGCGTGTATTCTGCCCTCGTGCTGGTGCTGTGCTGCCCTGAATATCTGGTACAGCAATGATGTATGCGGCTGATGTGGAAATGGATGTTATGGAAATGGCGCGAATGGACGTGGAACCGTATTCAGGAGTGACATCATGCAGGCAGTAAACCGGCGCGACTTTTTACAAAGGCTGGCCATGGCAGGAGTAGCCACACCGTGGATGATGAGCCTGTCTGCGATGGCAGAAGCCGCTGTTCCTGCCAATGATTACAAGGCACTGGTGTGTGTGTTTCTTAATGGCGGCAATGATCAGGGCAATATGCTGGTGCCCGTGGATGCCGCAAATTATGCCGCCTATCAAAGCATCCGCAGTGATCTGGCACGACCGCTATCGAGCCTGATTCCTTTAGCCTCGACGCAGGGATTGCCGAGCGGATTGCAATTTGGATTAGCGAATGACATGCCGGGACTGGCCGCGCTGTTTGCCCAGAAAAAAGCCGCCATCCAGTTGAATGTCGGGCCGTTGATTCAGCCGACCAGCCAGACGCAATATCAGCGCAAACTGGTGCCACTGCCACCCAAACTCTATTCGCACAATGACCAGCAATCGGTGTGGCAATCGGCAGGCGCGGAAGGGGCCGTGTATGGCTGGGGCGGTGAAATCGCCGATTCTGGGGTCATGCTCAATGGCAGCAACACGCTGTTCAGCAGTGTCTCCCTGACGGGAAATTCGGTCTTTCTGGCAGGCAATCGTGCCTCACAATACCAGCTGAGTACCAATGGTGCGCTGCCCATCTGGCCGGCGAAATCGGACTGGATGTTTGGTTCCTCGGCGCCGGGAAAATTGCTGCATCAGCTGATTACTGAGGCCAGAAGCCATGTATTGGAAAATGAGCTGAATCTCATTACCCGCAGGAGCATGGATGCTGAAAGCAGGCTCTCGCAGGCATTTGTCGCGGTGGGAAAACCGGCCACGGGCTTTACGACCGGCAATTCGCTTGCTGAGCAGCTTGCCATGGTCGCGCAGATGATCAAGGCCCGGACTCAACTGGGACTCAAGCGACAGGTGTTTATGGTGTCGCTGGGGGGATTTGACCTGCACGATTCTTTGCTGGCCAAACATGGGCCATTGCTGGCCAAAGTGGATCAGGCACTCAGCCAGTTTTATGCCGCAACCGTTGACATGGGCGTGGCTGATCAGGTCATGACGTTTACTGCCTCGGAGTTTGGCCGAACCATGACCTCTAACGGGGATGGCTCCGATCATGGCTGGGGGAGTCATCATTTCCTACTGGGTGGTGGTGTGCAGGGTGGGCGGTATTTTGGCGCTGCACCCTTGATCGATCCGGTGACGCAGCGGATGGCTCTGGGTACCGCAGAAGATGCTGGTCAGGGCAGGCTGATTCCCTCTACGTCCGTGGATCAATTGGCGGCCACACTGGCGCGCTGGTTTGGCGTGGCGGAAAGCAACATTCCCACACTGGCACCCAACCTCAGTCATTTTGGGCAACAGGATATGGGCTATTTTGTTCCAGCTTGAGTTGGTTGCGACTTAGGGTGAGGCTTTTTAATTCACTCTTTTTGAGTCACTGCTGGTAAGTGACTGTTTGCAAGCCTCTGTTTGCAAGCCTCTGTTTGCAAGAAACTGTTTCTAAATCATTTCTCGTAAAAAACTGTTTATTAATGGCTTAACGTTGTGATCAGGTCGCCTACCATATCTTCCCGCAGCAAATGTGCCTGAGCAGGGCGATGGGTATTTAGGGCAGACCATTCCGGTTTGCCGCGCGCTCGACGCAACGGTGTCGGCAACGCTCCGGCTTGTTGCGCAGTTTTAGCCCAGGGTGCCCGTCCCTGACCCAGCACGATGGCCGTTTGCGCCGCATGGCCACGCTGCCGCAGGCTATCCAGCAAGCTCAGATTGCGGGCGGCCAGTACCGTAAGTGTTGCATCATCAATCTGTAAGCGTTTGACGCCACTAATTTTATCCGAAAGTAAGCGGGTATTTGGCAGGAGTCCCCCGAGTAATCCCCCAATCACTGCCCCCATTCCCAGTGTGGTGCCCAGTGCCATAGCGTCGATTCCCATGCCTACCGTTGCTCCAGCCGCCATCGCACTGCCGGTTTTAATACCGTGTGCCCGCAGCAGTTCCGGGTCAAACGGATCCTGTTCCCGGTGGCGCAGAGTCAGTTCTTCAGGATTAATCGTGCTGTGGTAAAAGCGATACAGTGACAGTAATTCCTGATGCAGTTGCCGCTCCCGCTGGCGTACTTGTTCCTGCATACTGGCCAGCGTGGGGCCAGTGTCCTCATTGTCTGGAATCTCCCGGGAAAATGCAGCGATCTCCAGCAAAAAGTGAGCAATCTGGCGCAGTGCTTCTTCTTCAAGGCGCTGCCAGTCCTGACGACGATGGTCAATCCAGCGATCCAGTGTATCCCGCACCGGCAACATGGTGGCCAGATTATCCCAGAGCTGCATTTCCCCCTCAAAACCAAATGCAACCGTATCAAATGCCGTGCTGACGTGCAGAGTGCGCCGGGCCAGCATCTCCCGCCAGGCCCGAAGATCGCCCTGCTGACAAAAATTGAATACCGGCATTACCGGCCGCGCGCACAGGCTTAAAATACTGAGCTCATCGCGGTATTTGCCGACGATAGGCTCGCGGGCATCAATCAGGTACAGTGCCATGTCACTGTCGATAACCTGCCGGATCACCTTGGCTTCCTGACTGAATTCTGACTCCGCCGACGCACTGGCCAAAAATGTCTGCAAACGCTGAATGCCTTCTTCCCGATGACTAGTATTCGTTTCCAGCCATTCCATCAGACCGCCCGAATCTTCCAGTCCCGGCGTGTCATAAATCCAGATCAGCGGCTGGCCATCCATTTCCAGGCTGGCCCGCTCAACGTGCCGTGTCGTTGCCGCCTGATGTGACACTTCGCCAAACTGATCATCTCGCAGCAAGGTGCGTAGCAGGGAGGTTTTTCCGGTATTGGTGTGTCCTACCACGGCCAGTTGCAACGGCGCGAATGTGGGCATGGTTGTTTCCTTGCGGTCAAATGGTCTGCCAGCGTGTGAGATGAAATCCTTGTTTCCAGTGGCAAAAGGGGATTTAGTGATCCGGCTGTCCAGGGTTTTGTTCAGACTTATCGAATTGAGCGTTACCCGATTAAGCCTTACCGAGTTGATTGTTAGTCACTTGGCGGACAGAATGCTAGCCTTCACGCACAAACAGACTTAGCCCACGGGCAGTACAGGCTTCTTGCCAGGGCAGCAGGCGCTCAGGGGGAATGGCAGTTTCCGACAGCAGCAACAGCCCCATGGGTGGCAGGGAAATCGCCTGCAATTGTTCCAGCTGGCGTAACAGACCCCGATCCGGCACAGTTTGCCCGCGGAGTTCCAGACCCGCCATGACCTGACTGGGATGGGATTGCAATTCATTTTTTAGACGTTGAAATTGCTCACGATCTTCCACACCGCCCCAAAATGGCCAGTCGGTCCCGTCGATATCACGTGCCCAAAGACCTTGTATGTCCGGGCTTTCCAGCAATACCGCCAAGCGCCTCGTGTGCAGGCTAAAGCCTTGACTGACATCCTGTTTCGTTGAAGCCAGGGCCGTGGCATCCGGTCGGTAATTCTCTGCGCTATCAACGATTTTGGGCGTCCAGCGCTGGATAATGTGCTGATAATAGGGCAATTCCAGATTAAGCCCTGCCTGCTGTTGTCGCCCCAGCAGCCAGGATACCAGCCAGGCCATACTCCGTGGCACAATGCCATACACCAGCAAACTGCCAATGAGCAAACCCGCCCACTCCCGTGCCACAATCGTCGTCCCATGTAACTGGCTGCTGCGCACACTGTCCGCACTCGGGGTGGCAAACCCCAGCTGGGAAGGTAGCCAGCCCAGCGCTTGCACCCATTGATTTAGCAGGCGAGCATCCAGCAAAGTGCTTTGCCAGTTAAAGGTGTATTGGCGGATGGTGAGCATACCTAGCAGGGCCAGCATCATGCCGCTCAGCGTAAACAGCCAGAACTGATGACTGATTCGACTCCAGTACCAGAATGCATTGGGTGCCAGCAATTGCTGCCGATACAGCTCTGCCACGCTTTGGGAAATCTGGTCACTGGGCAATCGGGACAACAGCCACTCTGGCAGAGCCGGAACCTGCCGGCGTCGGTGCGGCACGACGGTCAGCCATAGGATCAGCATCACACTGTGGACGCCAAGAATGGACACCAGAACCGCAAAAAAATTCAGCGAACTGGCCTGCAGGATCATCAGCAAGCTGCTAAACCCAAGCACCAGCCAGCCCAGCATCAGGGCCTGGATGACCCACTGAAAACGACGTTCTAGTCTCAGCAAGTTATTCAGCAAGGTGCCGTCCTGATCAATTTGCGCGGCACGTTCCAGCAGTCTTTCCGGATAGGGCAGAGGGCTGTCATTCAGACGCTGGCTGACGAGCAGGGGATCCTGCCGGAACACAAACTGTCGGTGTTCCAGTAGACGAATGAGTTCAGCGCGTCGTTCTGGCAGGCGGGCAGCATCCATGTACCGGATATTCCTTGGAGAAATACACTGTACTCAGCCTATCCAAAGCCGACAATTCGCTCCAGTAGCAAGATGTATATGCAGGGTCAATCGCTTGCTGTTTCATTCAGGCACTTGCTTCACTAGTATGGATCAGAAAAAGAGGCTTCCGAAAAAACTGTCCAAAAAATGCAGTAGAATGTCGACCGCCAAT
>CAUJHL010000043.1 GCA_963204705.1 Pseudomonadota bacterium
CCTGTAAAATTTGCTGGTACTGGTCACGGGGAAGCCGAGGGCCGTATTGCTGTACCACGGCAGCCGCAATCAGTGAGGCCAGCAAACCGCAGTCACTCAGAGTGAAATTCTGGCTAAGGCCATACAGGAAGCCACCAGCAAAGGCGTCACCTGCACCGTTGGTATCCACCACATCCACCACGGTCTGTGCGGAAACCGGTTGAATCAGGCCGACGGCTTCTTCAGGACGCTCACCGACGTTGCGTTGCCCGATCAGTGCGCCATTCGCACCCATGGTTACGACCACCACTGGGCTGAATCGGTGCAGTTCGGCAATGGCGTCATTGATGTCCAGACGATCGCTAAAAAGACGCGCTTCTTCCTCGTTGCAAAACAGTATGTCCACGCCATCGCCCAAGAGATCCAGCAAGCCTTCCCGGCAATGCACCACCATGGAAGGATCGGAAAGGCTCAGGGCAATTTTGGTCTGTTGCTCGCGTGCCTGAGCTCTAAGCTGAATCACCGCCGCGCGGGCTGAAGGGCTAGAAGCCAGGTAACCTTCAATGTAAAGCATGGCGGCATGTTGAAAGCGCGTAGCATCTACCTGTTCTGATGACAAATCGGTCGTGATGCCCAGGTGCGTGTGCATGGTGCGTTCACCGTCTGGGCTGACCATCACCAGACAAGTGCCGGTTTGACCCAGTCCACGGGAAAGCGGGGAGGTCTGAACCCCTGCTGCGGCAAGATCCTTGAGATAAAAATCCCCGAGGGCATCATTGCCCACCCGACAGGCATAAAATACGGTACTTCCCAGTGCGGCCACGGCAAAAGCAGTATTGGCTGCTGAGCCACCCCCGGCCACTCCCGCTGGTGTTGTATGATCGTTCAGCCGGTCAGCCATGAGTTGCTGATTCAGTCCATCACTCAGGTGCATGGTTCCCTTGTTGAGCTGATACAGCCCCAGAAAGGCATCATCAATCGAAAATTCCTGATCGACCAGGGCATTGCCGATCGCATACAGATCAAGAGTGGGCATGGGTGTGGCCTTTAAGCTGTTGTTATGGCAAACAGTTTGACGCGAGTTTGCGTAAATGACTATTTGGGTTTGGTATCATTGCCTTCGAACAATGGCCAAAACAGTGACGCAGCTCGCATAATTGTTTAGGGCGACCTGAAATTCTTCCTCATGAAGTGATTCATCAGATTGAAAAACGGGTGATTGCGCCCCATTTTTCAGGTCACTTCAGGTTGTACACTGGGGTTAATTCGGTGCAGGCAGACACACCTACCCAAGTCGATACACCCACGAAACGTTAAAACAGGAAGGTTAAAACAGGAATGCCGCAGCCCCCTTTTATTCACGGAAGCAGCGCAAGTTTTACGGAAGAAGCACAAGCTTGTTGTCCACAAATTTCATGCGGCATGGGCTGATACTGCCCGCGGTTGAATAGCATTTCACCTGTATTTTTCCTAACGTGCAAGCGTCCAGAGCCGAAGCGTTTATCAATAGATTGGAGCCTCCATGCGCACTGAACAGACCGAAATTAATGGCAGTAAAATCAGCGGCACCAGTGCCAACGCGCCTAAGCCCTTACACACAGAGCCTCTACACCCCGCCTTTGAGTTTGTCCGTAGCCAGACGATTCCATCGCTCTCGATCGAACTGATCGAAAGCCGCCATAAGGTGACGGGCGCGACGCATTTCCATTTAGCCACCGATAATGATGAAAATGCCTTTCTGGTAGCATTTCGCACCCAACCGATGGATTCGCGAGGCATTGCGCACATTCTGGAGCACACCACTCTTTGTGGCTCGGAAAAATACCCTGTACGCGATCCGTTTTTTTCGATGATTCGTCGTTCGCTGAATACCTTTATGAATGCGTTCACGTCTGCGGACTGGACGGCGTATCCCTTTGCCAGCCAAAACCGCACGGATTTTTTCAATCTATTATCGGTGTATCTGGACGCAACGTTCTTCGCCAATTTGAATCCGCTGGATTTTGCGCAGGAAGGCATCCGGGTAGAGCTGGACAATGGCAAGCCGGTGTTTAAGGGCGTTGTCTTTAATGAAATGAAAGGCGCGATGAGCTCGCCCAATGATCAGCTGTACTATCGGCTAGCGCATCATTTGTACCCATCATCCACCTATCACTACAACTCCGGTGGCGATCCTGCGGTGATTCCGGATCTGACGTATGAGGATTTGCTAGCGTTTTATCAAACGCATTATCATCCTTCAAACGCCGTGTTTATGACGTTTGGCAATCTGCCACTGGCCGAATTGCAGGCCCAGTTTGAGGAACAGGCGCTCAACCGCTTTGATGCGGGCAGGGCTTTGCAGTCTACACCCGAGCAGCGCTTTACCGAGCCCCGTCGCGTGGTCGATGGCTATACGCTCGATCAGGAAAATGCCAGTGGCCAGACCTTTCATCAGCTGGCCTGGTTGCTGCCTCCCAGCACGAATACGGAGTTGCGGCTGGCCTTGCGCCTTATGGAAGGAATTTTGCTCGAGCATTCGGCATCGCCGTTGCGTCAGTATCTGGAAACCAGTGGGCTGGGCAGTGCGCCCGCGCCGATGCTGGGACTGGATGACAGCAATTATGAAATGACGTTTATGGCGGGCATTCGTGGCAGTGAGCCTGAAAAAGCCGCCGAGCTGGAAGCAGGCGTGCTAGCCGTACTGGAGCAAGTGGCCTCTGCGCCGATCGACCCAGAACACATTGAGTCGGTGCTGCATCAGATTGAGCTGAATCAGCGGGAAATTACCGGCGATGGCTTTCCGTATGGCCTGCAGCTGATTTTGAAAAGCCTGGGCAATGCCATTCATGGCGGGGATGTACTGCGGGTCTGGCAACTGGATGATTTGCTCTCCGGTCTGCGCGCACAGCTGAAAGACCCGATGTGGCTGCCCGGATTGATCCGTACCCATCTGATTGATAACCCGCATCGCGTCCTGCTGACCTTGCAGCCGGATGCCACGCTGAGCAGCAAACAAGCCGAGGCCGAACAGCACCGTCTGGAATCCCTGGCTGCCACCCTGACTGAGCCAGAAAAACAGGCACTGCAGGCACAACAGGAAGCGCTCGCCGCACGTCAGGCGCAAGTGGACGATATCAGCCTGCTGCCCAAGGTGGGTCTGGAGGACATTCCAGCCGATTTACACATTGCCCAGGGTGAGTGCATCGGTCTGCAAACAGCACAGGGCGAGCGCCCATTGCATCGCTATGCCGCTGGAACCAATGGACTGTATTACGTCAAGGTGCTGCTGAGCCTGCCGGCGCATTTGTTGGGAAATCCCTTGCTGCCGCTGTATAGCCAGTTAGTGGGCGAGCTGGGCGCAGGCGAGCGGGATTATCTGGAGGTTCAGGAAGCGCAAGCGGCACAGTGCGGTGGCATCTCGGTTGGCTTGTCTACCCGCACTAGCTTGCACGACAGTGGCGACATTTCGGCATTTCTCATGGTGTCTACCCGCGCGATGGTCAGTCATCCTGAAGCGCTGGGCCTTCTACAGCAGGTGTTTAATCAATGCCGCTTTGATGAATCCAGCCGCATTCTGGATTTGCTGATGCAACGCAAGGCGCGCTGGGAGGCCTCACTGTCCGGTAATGGCCATGCGTATGCCATGCAAACGGCGTCGCGGGACATGAGTGCGCTGGCCAGGGCGGAATATCGCATGGCAGGGCTGCCTGCGCTGCAGTGGCTGCGTGAGGTGCTGAAAGAGGCAAGTCCTGACAGTGAGTCGCTGAGGGCCGTGCAACTGGGCCTACAGGCACTGCATCAGGAAATTCTGTCTTTACCCCGTCAGTTTTTACTGGTGGCCGAAAGCGATCAGCTGGATTCATTGACATCTGAGCTGGGTCGTGTCTGGCAACAAGAATTGCTACCGATGCGTTTGCCGTTTACTACCACTGGCGATACTTCAGGCGATGCTGTATTACCTTCCATTGAACAATGGGCTGCGTCTGCAATGGATCAATCCTGGCTCATTCAGGCCTCCGTGCAATTTTGTGCCGAAACCTATCCTGCCGTGCCTTCAGGCCACGCCGATGCGCCCGCGCTGATGGTGCTTGGGCCCTATCTGCGCAATGGCTTTTTGCATCGTGCGCTTCGCGAGCAGGGTGGGGCCTATGGTGGCGGAGCGGGGTATGACTCCAATGCCTGCACCCTGCGTTTTTACAGTTTCCGAGATCCCCGGCTGGCCGAGACCTTTGAGGACTTTGGCAAAAGTATCCAGTGGCTATTGAACGAACCACAGGAAGCCTACCAGCTGGAAGAAGCCATTTTGGGGCTCATTGCAGGGATGGATAAGCCGGGTTCGCCAGCCGGAGAGGCGATCAGTGCCTGCCTGTCCTCCCTGCACGACCGCACACCGGAGGTGCGCAGGCAATTGCGTAAAGCCTTGCTTGGCGTGACGCTGGAGGATCTGCAGCGGGTTGCGAGGCGGTATGTTCAACCCGAATTACGGGTGCGTTCGGTCGTGGCTCCCTTTGCCAAGGCAGAGGCGGTGCAGCAGCTCGGCCTGAGCGCAACGAGTCTGTGAATCAGTCAACTTGTTTTTTTGAATAATCAGCCTGTAACGGGAAATGGTCAATAAGGTCCATATGCTGATGAGTGATCTTTTGCTGCTAACAAAAACCAGTCAGTGAAGACTGACTGGCTTGTTTTAGTGAGCTTTGCTGTGTGGCTTTGATCAAACGGCGCAGATCAACTGCCGCAACTAACGCTTACAGCGTCCGCGAAATCAGTTCTTTCATGATTTCATTGGTACCGGCGTAAATCCGGTGTGCGCGGTTATCGACGTAAGCACGGGCAACCGGATATTCCATCATAAATCCGTAGCCGCCATGCAGTTGCACACATTCATCCACGATGCGGTTGACCATATCGGATAGCCAGTATTTGGCGGCACAGGCGGCTTCAACGGACAAGGTGCCTTTGACTTGTTCGGCCATGCATTTGTCAGCATAGGCACGGCCGATATCAATCTGGGTGCGAATTTCGGCCAGCTTGAAACGGGTGTTCTGAAACGCCCCAATGGGTTTGCCAAAGGCTTTGCGATCCTTGGTGTATTTGACGGTGTGGGCAAATACTGCTTCTGCTGCCGCCTGTGACATCAGACCGACCATCAGGCGTTCCCAGGCCAGCTCTTTCATCAGCATGATAAAGCCCATGCCCGGCATGCCGAGTAGATTGGATTTTGGGACACGGACATTGTCAAAAAACAGCTCACAGGTGTCCTGTCCGTGCATACCGACCTTTTTCAAGGGCTTGCCTTTGCTAAAGCCCGGGCTCTTGGCATCCATGATCAACAGTGAAATATTGGCCGCGCCCTTGTCGCTGTTGCCGGTTTTTACTGCCACAACAGCCATGTCACACAGATAGCCATTGGTAATAAAGATTTTAGAGCCATTCACCACATAGTCGTCTCCGTCCTCGACGGCGGTGGTGCGGATACTTTGCAGGTCAGAACCCGTACCCGGCTCAGTCATGGCAATCGCGCCCACGACTTCACCCGTGGCCATACGAGGGAGCCAGCTTTTTTTCTGCTCCTCATTGCCAAAATTCAGAATGTAATTGGCAACAATATCGGAATGCAGCGCAAAGCCAGAGGCGGAGTCCAGCGCATAGGCCTGTTCTTCCATCAAAATCGCGCTGTATAAGCGATCGACGCCACTACCGCCATATTCTTCAGGCATGGTCGCGCACAGTAATCCCAGCTCACCCGCTTTGTTCCACAAATGGCGGTCTATGTGCTGCTGTTCAGCAAAGCGTTCCTGATGCGGCCCCAGTTCAGTTTCAAAAAAACGGCGCGCGGTGTCCCGAAAGGCTTCATGCTCCGGGCCATACAAGGTACGCGGAATCATCGGGGGCAGAGGGCGTTCAAAACTGACGGACATAGCGATTCTCAGCTGTTTTCATTGCAGGAGCGGGTTAGGCCAGCCCGTGGCTGGCGGTGGTTGACCCTGAGTAAACGCGCTTTGGCCCTTGCCGACAATGAGCGGATTTGCCAAGTGAGTGCGTAAGCTGAGCGCTTCGGTCAATGATTGGCAAAAGTGCTCGCAGATAAGCGGGGCAGTGGTGGGTTTGCTCAGAATTTTGAGGGGCTGGCAAAATAGCGAGTCGGCTAAGCAGAATATTCGCTGAATATTGTCATTTTAGCTAAAACGGCTAAAATGGATGAAATAGCTGCTCTTTACTATTTTTCTGCATTCAGAATCTTTTACCACAAGGAGTTCATGATGCTAACCCTGACATCTTCTGAAGCTCAAAATACCTTTGGGACGGTGATAGACAAATCTCAGCGTGAAATCGTCTCCGTCACTCGCCGTGGGCGGGTGGCAACGCTCATCATGTCACCGGAAGTGTTGGAAGACTATGTGGATGCCCGGCTAGCCATGCAGGCAGCGGAACAGGGGTTCGCAACCGACGAAGAAACCGCTGAGTTTCTAAGCACGCTTCAGCATGCTTAAGTATCGGTTTACGCGACAAGCCCTGGCTTTTTTGAAAAAAATTCCACCAAAACACGCTCAGCAAATTGTTGCCAAAATCGAAAAACTTGCCAGTGATCAAAACTCAGTTCCCAGTATTCAACTTGAAGGATTCCCTCATCTGAGGCGTGGCAAATCCGGCGAATACCGATTCATTTTCCAGTTCACCGAGGGCACAGTGACAGTATACGTGCTGAAAATCGGTAAAAGGAACGACGGTGAGGTTTATAAACATCTAGAGCAGTTGGCTGGGGACTGAGCCTTTTCCGAAGGTTTGCCTGACTGCTGAAAAGGCTTTGTACCGAATTTTGCCCCGTCATCAAACGGTGCACTGAAACCACTTAAGTAGTATGAAACACAGTCTGGAGGGTCCAGCTGTGTCTTTTGCAAATTCCTCAGTACGCTTATCCCTCAGACACTACACCTTGTCGCCTGAACACGGCATACTTGCGCCTATTTGCCGGGCTGCTGCTGGAACCTGACGACCGCATGGATATTTTCATACAACAATTGGCCAATGGACTCATCATTGGCAGCATTTACGCACTGATTGCCCTGGGTTACACCATGGTCTATGGCATTCTTGGCCTGATCAATTTTGCCCATGGCGATGTGGTGATGGTCGGTGCCATGACCACGATTTCGCTGTTTGGCCTGTTGCTTGGCCTACTGACCGGACTGCCGGCTGGCGTAGTGCTGGTGCTGGCGGTAGTGATTGCCATGCCGCTGTGTGCGGCACTCGGGTTTGGCATTGAACGGATCGCATATCGGCCTTTGCGTCATGCGCCGCGCCTGGCACCACTGATTACCGCGATTGGCGTGTCGATCGTGCTGCAAAATCTGGCGATGCTGATCTGGGGAAGGGGCTACAAATCGTTTCCAGACGTGCTGTCGGTTGAGCCCTTTGTGTTTTTGGGCGCACACATCACGATGTATCAGGCTGTCACGTTTTTTCTTTCCCTGATTCTCATGGTGGGGCTGTGGTTTCTGGTGCAGCAAACCCGTCTGGGCCGCGCCATGCGGGCAACCGCGCAAAATGAAAAAGTCGCTGCCCTGATGGGTGTCAACGTCAATCGGGTCATCAGTCAGGTGTTCATGATTGGATCGGCACTGGGCTGCATCGCTGGGGTCATGTACACCGCGAGTTATGGGCAGGCTCAGGCGAGCATGGGGTTTTTGCTCGGCCTCAAGGCATTTTCTGCAGCGGTGCTGGGTGGTATCGGCAATATTCGCGGGGCGCTTTTAGGCGGTTTTTTGCTGGGCCTGATCGAAGCCTTTGGTGCAGGCTATCTGGCGGATCTGACCGGTGGCTTTATGGGCAGTGAATATAAGGACGTGTTTGCCTTTCTGGTGTTGATTGCGGTGCTGATGGTACGGCCCTCGGGTCTGCTCGGTGAAAAAGAATCGGAGCGTGCCTGATGTCAGCTTTCGACTTTTGGGGAAAATGTTCACAGGGCAATCCCACACTCCGCTGGCTGGGGCTGGGCCTGATTGCACTGGCCCTGCTGCTGTTGCCGTTTGTGCTGGGTGGGCTGGGGCCTTCGTGGGTACGTACCGCAGACTATGCACTGCTCTACTGCTTGCTGGCGCTGGGGCTAAATATCGTTGTGGGCTATGCAGGTCTGCTGGATTTGGGTTACATCGCGTTTTATGCGGTCGGGGCCTATACCGTTGGGATTTTGGCATCGCCACATCTTGGGCTGCATGTGTCGCCGTGGCTGCTGTTGCCGGTGGGCTTTGGTTTTGCAGCATTGGCAGGTGCATTACTGGGTGCTCCCACCCTGAAATTACGCGGCGATTATTTGGCCATTGTAACGCTGGGTTTTGGCGAGATTGTCCGGCTGTTTATGCAAAATCTGGATCGTCCGTTTAACCTGACCAACGGCACACAAGGCATCAGTGGCATTGATTCGCTGTCGATCGGCGGGCTGGAATTTGGCCGCGGTTTTACACTTTTTGGCCAGCACTTTAATGGCAGCTATTTGTATTATTACCTGTTCCTAGTGCTGGTGCTGCTGGTGATTGGCATCTGTCTGAGGCTGGAAAATTCCCGTATTGGCCGTGCCTGGGTGGCGATCCGTGAGGATGAAATTGCGGCCAAAGCCATGGGCATCAATACCCGTAACATCAAACTGCTGGCCTTTGCCATGGGCGCGAGTTTTGGCGGTGTGTCGGGTGGACTATTTGCCAGTTTTCAGGGCTTTATCGACCCAACCAGTTTTGGCCTGATGGAATCGGTCATGGTGCTGTGTATGGTCGTGCTGGGTGGCATGGGTAATATTGCCGGAGTGATCCTGGGTGCGATCTTGTTGACCCTGACGCCAGAGGCCTTGCGAGCCGCGATCAACCCATTGCAACAAGCCCTGTTTGGTCGCAATCTGGTCGATCCGGACAATGTGCGGATGCTGCTGTTCGGTTTGGCGCTGGTGGCCATGATGCTGTTCCGGCCTGAGGGGTTATTGCCTTCCCGCCGTCGTCAGCTGGAGCTGCACGATGAGCATTGAAGCAGTTAAAAGCGAACCCATACACCAGCCGTTGCTCCAGTTAAGCGACATCAGCAAGTGCTTTGGTGGCGTCACCGCGCTGAATGCCGTGAGTCTGGAGATTCATCGTGGCACAGTACACGGGCTGATTGGGCCCAATGGTGCAGGGAAAACCACCTTATTTAATGTCATGACAGGTTTGTATCAGGCCGACAAAGGTGACATTCACTTTGCTGGAAAGTCACTCGGGCGCAAGGTTAGCCCGCAAACACTGGCACGTGCTGGCATTGCACGGACGTTTCAGAATATCCGGCTGTTTGCCAATATGACGGCACTGGAAAATGTCATGGTCGGGCAGCATTGCCAGACGCGCACTGGCCTGATTGGTGCCATTTTGGCCACTCCAGCGGCACGGCGTGAAGAAATGGCCATCCGGCAGGAAGCCCTGCGATTGCTGGCTTATGTTGGACTGGAGACTAATGCCGCCCAGCGTCTGGCGCGCAACATGTCTTATGGCGATCAACGACGCCTTGAAATTGCCCGTGCACTAGCGCTGAAACCGGCGGTACTGGCACTGGATGAACCGGCAGCCGGTATGAATCCCAGCGAAACCGCCCAGTTAAAACAATTGATTCGCCGATTGCATGGCGATGGCATGACCATCGTGCTGATTGAGCATGATGTCGGATTGATGATGCAGTTGTGCGACCGGATCAGCGTGCTGGATTTTGGCCAGAAAATCGCCGAAGGCACCCCGGAAGAAATCCGTCAGCATCCCGAGGTGATTCGGGCCTATCTCGGCAGCTCCGACGCAGCAGGAAAGCTTTGATGACCACAACGACGCATTCTGCTACCACTCAATCGAAGTCCCAGGCCGATTCCACGTTGCCGCCCATGCTTTCCCTTCAGGGGGTGAATGTGCGCTATGGCAATATCCATGCCGTGCGCGACTTAACATTGACGGTAAATCCGGGTGAGCTGGTGTGCCTGATCGGTGCCAATGGTGCGGGCAAAAGCTCCACGCTGGGCGCCATTTCAGGTCTGGTGGCTTCGACAGGCAGCATTCAGTATCTCGGACAAAATCTCCAGTCACTTGCTGCGCATGATCGCGTAGGGCAGGGTCTGGTACTGGTTCCCGAGGGGCGTGGTGTTTTTACCCGGATGACGGTTCAGGAAAATCTGGCCATGGGTGGCTATCTGCATCCGTCCCGTGAGGAAGAATACGAGGCAGTCTATGCCCGTTTTCCCCGCCTGAAAGAACGCCGTGGGCAACTGGCAGGCACCTTGTCGGGCGGAGAGCAGCAAATGTTGGCGATTGGACGGGCCTTGCTGGCACGCCCGCGATTACTGCTGCTGGATGAGCCTTCAATGGGGCTGGCTCCACTGATGATTGAACTGATTTTTCAGACACTGGCCGAGTTAAAAGCGAGTGGCCTGTCGATGTTGCTGATAGAGCAAAATGCCCGGGGTGCCCTCGCATTGGCCGATCGTGGCTATGTCCTGGAACACGGTGACATGACGCTGACTGGAACGGGTCAAGCGCTGCTGCACGACCCACGCATTCATGCCGCCTATCTGGGTGCCTCACTGGAGAATGATCATGTCTGAGACGAATGAGCAATTGGCCCAACCAGCCCAGTCGGCCCAGCCAGAGCCGACGCTGGCTGAACGCAAGGTGATTTATCGCGCACGCCGCGGATTAAAGGAGCTGGATCTGTATTTTGATCCCTATGTGCGGGAGCAGTATTTACGGGCCGATGCTGCTGAAAAGGCCATATTTGCCGAGTTGATTGAACAGGAAGATCCCGATTTGCTCGACTGGTTTATGGGTGCCACCCCTGCGCCGACAGAAGCCCTGCAACAGATGGTGCAGCGATTGAAAAACCTGAAACATTCCTGAGCACAGCGTGAAATACTCCCGTATTCTTCAGCCGACTTGGCTTTCTCTTGAGTACCGGCTCCACGAGAGACCCAATGCCATTTGAGGGGCACATCCGAAGCAGTCTCTGGTCGATGTGGGCAAGTGGCTTGCTGTTGTTGCTTACGATGGTCAGTCTCTGGGTCAGCGATTTAGGCTGGCTAGAGCGAAGTGTGCTCATCGGTCTGCTGGTCGCTGGATTTCTGCTGAGTCAGACTGTGTTTCGGTCTCGCCATCGTTACACGCATTTTGCAGTCCTCGATCCGTCACAACCTAGTCATTGGAAGCTCACTCAGCTAGAAACCCTCTCATTGCGCGGTCAACAGTCCGTAGCAACGCATCATCAAACGGGTATTCTGAAAGGCATTCACGCTACGCCCTGGGTTATTCGGCTGGAGTTTGGCATTGCTGTAGACACTGCTTCCAAAAGCATGGGGCGCGGTGGGGCAGAAAACCGCTTAGCACCCCGTGCCACTCCTGCATTGGTGATCTGGCGTGATCAGGTGTCCGCTGCAGACTGGCGCCGATTACGGGTGTATGGCCGCTATTTCACGCCCATGCCCGAAAAATTCACTTAATAAACATCGGCACCTTCTGAGAGAGAGTGTACAGGTGCCGCTGATTGTTTGGCTGGCACACAGTTCGGCTGGCACACAGTTCTTATACCGAATTTCCCATCGTGACGGTTCACACTCAGTCCACATTGATTGAACGCCATTGATCGGAAACAAGGGAGACATCACATGGGTATGCTGGATGGTTTGGTAGGAGAGCTGGCGCGCAATGCTTTGGGCAATGCGGTGGAGCGTAATGCGCCGGGTGGTCTCGGTGGTGTGCTGGGCGGTCTGATTCGTGGCTCACAGGCAGGCGCTGCGCCATCGTCAATGAATACCGGTGCTCAGGGTGGGCTGGGAGGGCTTGGCGGTTTAGGCGGAGTGCTGGGCTCTATCCTTGGTGGAGGTGCTGGTGCAGGGGGAGGTGGCGGCTTTCCGCAGGCGGCCCCTCAGCAAACGCCTACGTCGGGTGCCCAACAGGGTGGTCTTGGTGGCATGCTGGGTGGTAATAATCAATTGCTGATCATGCTACTACCTGTGCTGCTGGCCTGGATTCAGCAGCATGGCGGCATTAGTGCAGTACTGGGCAAACTGACCGGCGCCGGAATGGGCACTCAGGCCAATTCCTGGATCAGTCAAGGGGCGAACCAGCCGGTACCTGCAGATCAGGTCAGTGCACTGTTTAACCCTTCGGATATTGCCCAAATGGCAAACCAGTTTGGTGCAAGCCATGGTGAGGTGCAAAATGCCATTGCCACGCTGTTGCCTCAGGTCATTAATTCCCTGACTCCGTCGGGTGATCTCAGTCAGGAATCTGCCGCCAATAGCGAAATTACTCAGGTCCTTCAGCAATTGCAGCAGACCTTCAATTAAGCCTACTGGATGGCAGTGATTCGGTTCACTGCCATTTTTGCATTCTCATGCAGCTATTTTCAGGCTACCATTTTCAGGCTTATCCTGGCCTCTCTCAGCCCAATTAACACCGATTCAACGCACGCTGTCCTGATGTGACAATAACTGGGTGCTTTGCTCGTCTTATCCTATTCAAACTATCGTATTCAAAAGTCACTGAAAAAAGCAGCCTCGATGAAATCCGTACGACTCAAGGACACTATCAATACCAATACCCAGCAGTATCAACCCGCCAATCGCCGTGAACGCTGGCTATTGCTTGCATTCAAAGCTCTGCTCACCACGAGTATTAAGCTGCCATCGCAGCTCCCATTTCGCTTGTCGCAATTACGTGCCGGGATGTTGGCCAGCAGTCGGCTGGTGGCAAAACTGGAGCCCAAAGGCCAAACGCCCTGGACACAAACAGAGTTTGCGGGGCTGAGCTGTGAGGTTCATGGTACCTGGCCCGAGCGTAATGCCGCAGGAGTGGTGTTGTACCTGCATGGCGGGGCATTTTTTGCGGGTTCGCCGGAAACGCATCGGGGATTGTGCGAACGCCTGAGTCAGTTGTCAGGGTACACCGTCATAGTCCCGGACTATCGGCTGGCACCGGAGCATCCCTTTCCTGCAGCCGTTGAAGATAGTTTGGCGGTGTATCAGGGGCTGTTAGCGGTGGGTTATGCTCCGGAAGCAATTCGGGTGGCCGGAGATTCTGCAGGAGGTGGACTAAGCCTATTGCTGGCCCAACACCTCAAGTCACACCAGTTGCCTTTGCCAAAAGCGCTGATGCTAGTGTCGCCGTGGGTGGATTTAAGCCTGACCTTGCCGACAGTTCGACACAACGCCCAGGCAGATCCCATGCTGACTCGTGATGCCTTGAACCGAGGAGGGGAGGCTTTTGCTGGCCCACTGTCACTGAATGATGCCCGAGTGTCTGCCTTGCGCGGCGATTTGGACGGATTACCACCAGTACTGATTCAGGTGGGCAGTGAGGAGATTTTGCTGGATGATTCGCGGCAACTGGCGCAGCGTCTAGGGCAAGCGCGGACGGAGGTTCGACTCGAAGTCTATCAGGGCTTTTGGCATGATTTTCAGCTGTTTGCTCACTGGTTGCCCACCGCACGACTTGCCGTACAACGTCTGGCAGATTGGCAACGCGCCAAACCCTGACACTGGATTCAGGGCGACTGTCCCACTTTTAGTCTCAGCCCAAAGTACCAGTTCCAGCCCAGTTTAAGTACGCGTTAGCGCCACATGAGTATAAAACTAGCGGGATTTTTTACCCGTTTTACGGTCAGGTTTGGGCGTCGTCGCATCGGCAACGACATGGCTCAGGGTTTCGGATAAGGGCAATACCGCCGTACTGACTTTTTTCCCAGCTTTGCTCACCAGTGACTCGGCCTGCTGGGTCACTTTGTCCAGCAAACTGTCTGGTTCGGACTCGCCGTGTTCCGATTCTTCTTCGATGTCCAGAATGGATTTATCGGTGAACAAATAGGTGCGCAAGTGCTTATCCAGCTTGGCATCTCGCCTACGAATCCATTCAAGTACCATGGCGGCGTGTTCTTTTTCTTCGTCCGCGTTGTGCTGCAGGATTTTGCGTAATTCACTGTCTTTACAGGTAGCAACCCGCTGATTGTACCAATCGACTGCTTCCAGCTCTTCCATCAGGGATTCGATGGCGCGGTGCATGTCGCGGGTTTCAGCGCTCAGTTCGTCGTGGGGTTCGTGATAGCCAGCGTGAGACATGGAAAGGCTCCTTGCAAGAAGTACATCGAGCATAGCCCAGCCAAGGGTAAAATGGGAAAGTCACCACAAAATCCACACAAAAACAGGTGCAGAAGTGTTTTCAGCGTGGAATCGGCAGAGCAGATAAAAACTCACTACGAGCCTGCGCCTCAGAACTAAAATCCCCAAGCAACGAGACACTACGGGTGGTGGAGTGCTGTTTTTCGACACCGCGCATCATCATGCACATGTGCGCCGCATCAATCACCACGGCAGCACCGCGGGCACCCGTAGTATCCATGATGGCCTGGGCAATTTGCTGGGTCAGA
The DNA here is from genome assembly GCA_963204705.1 of Pseudomonadota bacterium. Taxonomy (GTDB): domain Bacteria; phylum Pseudomonadota; class Gammaproteobacteria; order Pseudomonadales; family Moraxellaceae; genus CAUJHL01. The sequence continues at coordinate 14,374 of CAUJHL010000043.1, forward strand.
TTTTCCTGAATCTGCAGGCGACGGGCGTACATGTTGACGATACGGGCCAGTTTTGACAGACCAAGCACATGGCCCTGAGGTAAATAGGCAGCGTGAACGACGCCATGAAAAGGTAACAAGTGATGCTCACAGAGCGAGTAAAATTCAATGTTCTTCACCATCACCATTTCACGATTCGGTGAGGGAAAAATGGCATCGTTGACCACTTCGTCGAGAGTCTGCTGATAGCCCTGGGTCATAAACTGAAAGGCTTTTGCCGCACGGGTTGGGGTCGCCACCAGTCCGGGGCGTTCCAGCTTTTCGCCGATGCCGGTGATGAGTGCAGCGTAAGAGTCTTTCAGTGTGTCGAGTGACATACGGCTCACCCTCATTAAAAAGGCGATAGGGTAGAGTATCGGGGCGCGTCACTCAAGTAGTAAACGTAGTGACTGGATTTTCGCGGACAGTGAGACTGCTTGTGCGACCTGCTGTTTAAGCAGAAGTGAATCGAATCGTTTCGGATTAGGAGCGCCGACGAAGCGCTAAAGTGTGATCCAGCGGAATTTTCTTAAGCAGCACCAATACCGCTCCAGTGCCACCCTGATTGTCCGGTGCACTGACAAAAGCCAGTACCTGATCGTGTTGCCGCAGCCAGCCATTCACATAGGTTTTTAGCAAGCCCTGCGCCCCTTTTCCGTGCACAATTTTGACGACCGTTTGCTGTTGGCACAGGGCCAGCCCAATCAGCTCAAGAATGCCTTCACGTGCCTGGTCAATGGTACACCCATGCAAATCCACGGCTTCGTACCAGCGCAATTTTCCGGCTTTTAGATCCGTGTAGATTCTCAGCGGTAGCGTAGGCTGCCGATAGGCGAGGTGGGCTTCAGCCGACACTGGATTAAGCGCCGCCCGCGTATCGGAAATAACAGGTACCCCAGTCTCCGAATCCTGACCAAAGCCTTCTGCTGCAGCGCGGCGGGCCACCAGTACAGGATCGGCTTTGGCAAGGCGTTTGGACGGTGGGGGGGGCAGGACTCGATCATTAGGTTTCAGGGGCTGGATCCCTGCCATTTCAGCGCGAAACAAACCAGGATCCTGATTGGCTTTTTCCTGTGCTTCCTGTTGTTGTCTAGCGGCATTTGCAGCTGCCTGTTTCACGGCCTCCGCAGCCTGATGTTTTAAATCAAGCGCCAGCTGTGCCAGTGAGGCCTGCATTGCGCTAGAGGCCGTGAGAGGCGAGGCGGGTTGAGCGGAGGGCTTGGAAGTGAATTTTTTCATGCGATCAGAAATGGCAAATACTCAGCCTGCCAGAGCTATACGGAGAAAGGGTTTTGGCCTGTCAACGTATTTCACTGTAAATTTATTTATCATAATCAGCGGCCTACGGTTGCTCGGCTGGATACCGCTCTGGGCTTCGGTACGCCAAACAATTCAGTAAAAGCCACTCCAGGATCGGGTGCCCGCATCATGCTTTCGCCTACTAGAAAGGCATGAATGTTGTGTGCCAGCATCAGCTCAACATCCATCTGGCTGTTAATACCACTCTCAGTAATCAATATCCGATCGGAGGGCACCAGCCGACTCAGACCGAGGGTGACATTCAGACTGACCTGAAAGTTTTTCAGGTTTCGATTGTTAATCCCGATCAGCTTGGCAGGGGTATTCAGGGCACGTTCGAGTTCTGTACGGTCATGGACTTCTACCAGCACTGACATGCCCAGATCATTCGCTGTCATGTACATTTCCTGCAGCTGTTGTTCCGACAAACAGGCTGCGATCAACAGTACACAATCCGCACCCAGCGCCCGACTTTCCACAATCTGGTAAGGATCAATCATGAAGTCCTTGCGTAAAATAGGCAGCTGGCAGGCAGTTCGTGCTTCTTTTAAAAAAGTGTCATGTCCCTGAAAAAAATCAACATCCGTCAACACAGATAAGCAGGCAGCACCGGCTTTTTGGTACTGAAGGGCGATTTGTGCCGGTTTAAAGTCCGGACGAATGATGCCCTTTGACGGCGAGGCTTTTTTGATTTCAGCGATGACCGCCGGGCTACGTACCATCAGCGCTGCCGTGAAATCCCTTACTGCCGGTGCAAGACTCGCACTACGCTCCAAATCGGACACACTGTGACGCTGCTTACGCTCGGCAACTTCTTCGCGTTTGCGGGCGACGATCTTGTCGAGAATGGAAGGTAGGCCTAGCATAGGGGATTGTCTCGCTGAATGCTGCCGCAGCAAAAATGTGCGGGGAATAGCTTATGTTTTGTTCATCTTGATTAAAATCAAGGCTAACCTACAAAATTGCCCGAAGGTTAGCACAGATTACGAATGTTTAAGATGTGACGGGAGTCCCAATTTTTAAGAGCTGGGTAAATTCCGACAGAATGGAGAGTTTTTCTTCCGCCTGCCCACCTTCGATCAAATCCGCCGCTAGCTCCACCCCCTGTTTTAAGGTATGGGTAAGCCCTGCCACGTAGATCGCTGCCCCTGCATTGAGAGCAATCATGTCTGCGGCTTTGCGGCCCAGCTCAGTTTTTTTGCGGCCCAGGGCATCCTGAATCAGTTCAAAACTCTGCTCAGGGGTCTGGACACTCAGTCCGATCAAGGTCTGGCTGTTAATACCCACCGATTCCGGTGTCAGCTCCCATTCCCTCAATATATCGTTTTTCAGCTCGCAGACCAGCGTTGGGCTGGCCAGACTGATTTCATCCAGTCCATCCCGCGAATGCACCACCATGACGTGCGTTGCGCCCAGTTCACGCATGACCTCGGCGATCGGGCGGCACAGTTTAGGCGTAAACACACCAATGACCAAACGCTTCACACCCGCTGGATTGGTCAGTGGGCCAAGCACGTTAAACAGGGTACGAATCCCCAGCTCTTTACGTGGGCCAATCGCGTATTGCATCGCCTTGTGATGATTGGGGGCAAACAGAAAACCGACGCCAATTTCCCGTATGCAGCGTTCGGTCTGCGTCAAATCCAGATCGAGACGGATACCCGCTTTTTCCAGTAAATCAGAACTTCCCGAACGGCTGGAAACCCCACGATTGCCATGTTTGGCCACATGCGCACCCGCCGCGGCAGCCACAAATGCAGACGCAGTGGACACATTAAACAGATGCTGGCCATCACCACCTGTCCCAACAATATCGACTAAGTGCGGGACATCGGCGACGTCAACCGGAAGTGCCAGTTCCCGCATGACACGGGCTGCACCGCAGATCTCACCGATGCTTTCGCCCTTCATTCTCAGGCCAATCAGCAAGGCACCAATTTGCGCAGGTGTGGCATTTCCGGTCATCAGTGTCTGCATGACCTGACGCATTTGTTCTTCGGTTAAATCGATGTGTTGGACGATCTGATCCAGTGCTTGCGGGAGCGTAAAGGATGCGTCTATCCGGGATACTGTTGTCATGATGTTACTCCGGGCACACCATTGGGGCGTGGCCAATCGGCGTAGGCCGTTAAAAAGTTCTGAAACAGCTGGTGGCCGTGTTCGCTCAGGATGGATTCTGGATGAAACTGAACGCCTTCAACCGGCAGTGTGCGATGCCGCACACCCATGATTTCCTCTAGTGCGCCGTCTTTTACTGTCCATGCGGTAACGTCGAGCACGTCAGGGCAAGTGTCTTTTTTAATCACCAGAGAGTGATAGCGGGTCGCCGTGAAGGGGTTAGGCAAATTGGCAAACACACCGACGCCGGTATGATGGATCGCTGACACGCGGCCATGCATCACTTCCCCTGCGCGGACGATCTCACCGCCAAACACTTGCCCGATGCATTGATGCCCAAGACACACACCAAGCAACGGAATTTTACCGGCAAAATGGCGGATGGCTTCCATGGAAATGCCCGCTTCGTTGGGCGAGCAGGGGCCGGGTGAGATCACCAGATACGCTGGGTTAAGGGCCTCAATGTCTGCCAGTGATACTTCATCATTGCGGACTACCCGAACTTCCTGACCCAGTTCACCGAAATACTGCACGATGTTGTAGGTAAAGCTGTCGTAGTTATCGATCATCAGCAGCATTTTAGACACAACCCTTTGAATTATTGTCGATTAATCCCGCGGTGCAGACTGCGTTACTTACCATCATATTCACCATTCCAACTCTGCCAAAAAAGACCCGCAATGACAGCCCAAAAGCATAGCACATCGGATGTCATGCGGAATGAGGGTGAATTGTCCCCCAACAGCATTATGTACACAACCAAGGGTGTCTAACTGTGGGCTTGATCGCACACTCAGCTAAAGTGGTTTTTGGCTTTCACCCTGCCACCGAGTGGAGTAGACTAGCGGCGAATTTCAACGGATGCGGCTGGAAATTGACGCCATCATGACATTCTGTCGTTAGGGGATGCTGTGGTTGCTGCACTAATTAGGTGCCTTTTCTGGGCAAATCCAACGGAAAATCCGCGTTAAGGCCAAAACTTTTGTTGATCCTTGCAGTTCCGCACCAAAAAGGCGCATTGCAGTTCCAGGACTAAAGTTTTGAATGCCAAATTGACAATGGTCTACACTCTGAATACTCATCAAATCAGTGTGTTTAGGGGTTTTGTCAGAGTTGGTATGTGTTTTGCTTTAGCACGGTCGTATCGTTGGCTTTTAATCGTTTACGAGTAAGGCGCCTGTCACTGGCAATTCCCTGTGGTCAGGCACTTACTTCTCATGGTGGCACTGGAGCACTCCAAGCATGGCAAACAAGGTTTTAAAACTGATCAAGGAAAACGAGGCCAAATGGGTCGATTTCCGCTTTACGGATACTCGCGGCAAGGAGCAGCACGTTTCCTTCCCCGCTCACACCGTTGACGAAGAAACCTTTGAAAGCGGCAAGATGTTTGATGGTTCGTCCATCGCTGGCTGGAAAGGCATTGAAGCTTCTGACATGATCCTGATGCCGGATGCAGAAACCGCATTCATGGATCCCTTCTTTGAAGAAGCAACCGTTGTGGTGACCTGTGATGTCATCGAGCCTTCGACCATGCAGGGTTATGAGCGTGACCCACGTTCGATCGCCCGTCGCGCCGAAGAATACCTGAAATCGACCGGTATCGGCGACACCGCTTTCTTTGGTCCAGAGCCTGAATTCTTTGTCTTTGACGAAGTCAAATGGTCGATTGACATGTCGGGTGCCCGTCACACGATTTATGCCGAAGAAGCCGCCTGGTCCACCGACAAAACCTATGAAACCGGTAACACTGGCCACCGTCCACGGGTTAAAGGCGGTTATTTCCCAGTTCCTCCTGTCGATTCAGCTCAGGATCTGCGTGTGGCCATGTGTAACGCCATCGAAGCCATGATGGGCCCAGGCCGTGTCGAAGTACAACACCACGAAGTGGCTTCCTGCCAGTCTGAAATTGGTGTTTCCTTCAATACCCTGGTGCGCAAGGCCGACGAAGTTCAGGTGCTGAAATACGCCGTACTGAATGTTGCTCATGCCTTTGGCAAATCCGCGACCTTTATGCCGAAGCCACTGGTTGGTGACAATGGTTCGGGTATGCATGTTCACATGTCGATCAGCAAAGATGGCAAAAATCTTTTTGCTGGCGATGAGTACGCAGGCCTGTCCGAAATGGCGCTGTACTACATCGGTGGTGTGATCAAGCACGCCCGTGCTCTGAACGCGATCACCAACCCGGCTACCAACAGCTACAAGCGTCTGGTTCCGCACTATGAAGCACCGATCATGCTGGCCTATTCCGCCCGCAACCGCTCTGCCTCGATTCGTATCCCTTACGTTTCCAGCCCGAAAGCCAAGCGTATCGAAGCCCGTTTCCCAGATCCAGTGGCTAACCCATACCTGTGCTTTGCAGCTTTGCTGATGGCTGGTCTGGATGGTATCCAGAACAAGATCCACCCAGGTGAAGCGGCTGACAAGAATCTGTATGACCTGCCTCCAGAAGAAGAAGCGAAAATCCCAACCGTCGCTCACTCGCTGGAAATGGCCCTGGATGCCCTGCAGGCCGATCATGAATTCCTGCTGAAAGGCGGCGTGTTCACCAAAGAAATGATCGATGCCTACATCGAGCTGAAAATGGAAGAAGTTCGCCGTCTGAACACCACGACTCACCCAGTTGAGTTCGAGATGTACTACAGCTGCTAATCTCAGCGAATGACAGCTAGTGTCAGGGAACCCGCTTCGGCGGGTTCTTTTTTTAGTTGAAATTTTATGGAAGTGACACTGAGTTTTGCGAAGTGGCAAATTCTGATTTTTTCGAAGCTGTTAAATGCCTTCTATTAAAGTAATACATCATCTAAACAACAGCCGCCTCACATCCCCCGCGTAATAACTCAGCAATCCTCCTAGAATTACCCCACACCCCAGCAACACATGCGGGCTAAATTGTTCGTGATTGATGGTAGCGCCCAGCATCAGCGCCAAAGGTGGGGTGATCAGTGTAGCCAGCGCCATGGATGAGGCTTCAATCCGGGTCAGTAAAAAGAAATAGCACAGCATGGCCACAATGGAGCCACACACTGCGGAAAACCCCAGTGCGAGCCAGCTGGTGCTATCTGGCCATTGGGTTGGGACGGACCCACCCAGGAACGGCAAAATCACCACACAGCCTAAGACCGATAGCCACAGGGTGCCAGTAGTTTGAACCAGCGGAGAAAATCGCTTGGGCAGTTGCTGCATGCCCACTGCGGATAGGGAATAGGTGAAAACGCCGCATAACACCAGCACCAGCCCTTCGGTAGCGATAGTGGCGCCGGCCTTAGGTAAAAACACCAGGATCAGCCCCAGGATTCCGAGCAGCATTCCCAGCCATTGGCTCCATTTCAGTAGCTTGCCATCGCGCAGCAGGAGCATGAGCCCTACCATCAAGGGAGACAGGCCATACAGTACCGAAATCATTCCCGAGGCCAATGTGCGCGCACCCTCATACGTAAACACCATGGCAAAGAAAATCCCGAGGCTACCGATGCCATAGCGTTTGAGCGCATCCCGATCCCAGGGCAGTCGCTCCTTTCTCAGTACCACCATCACCGACGCCAAAATAGCCGCGATGGTGGTCCGTATGGCAAAGGCCCAGATGGCTCCGAGTTCGTGCATACTCAGCACGACGGACAGCGGCGTGGCAGACCAGATGAGCACCACCAGTAAATAGGCAAGGATGATGATAGCAGGTACTTTGGGTGGGATACTGTGTTGCTTGGACTCAGGAAGCTCGGCAAATGCTGAGGCGCGTGGAATCGGAGCAGGACTTGGGTCAGTCGATTGCTCAGTGATTGAGCGGCTCTGTGACGCTTCACCTAGGTCAACACGGTTGTCAAGAGAGTGGCTAACAGGGGGTTTGGGCGGGAGTTTGGGCATTGGATCGACGCACACGCTAACGGAATGAAGTGTTTCCTTGATGCTATTGCTCCTTGTGGCCCACTTTATCAGTCTCTCGGTGCGTTGAGTCAATTTTTCGTGACACAGGCCTTGAAAAAGGCGACAACAGAAGCATCACAGCATAGAGTCCTGATAGACTTGCGTGCATTCATTTCGGCTGCGGCCATGAGAATAGGAAATCACTATGAATCGATTGCTGGCTGCTGCCCTGATGGCCGGGATGCCTTTGTTTGCCCAGGCGGCCATCTACAAAACGGTAGACGCCCAGGGAAATGTGTCGTTTAGCGATGCGCCGAGTTCGGGTGCGCAGGTCGTGAATCTGCCACCATTGCCGATTATTCCCAGCCTGAGTCAGGATCAGATTTCCAATGCACTGGCGGGTAGTACGGCCAGCAAGCCACAGCGCCCGGGACGCTATCAAGTGAGCTTTACGGCTCCGAGCACAGATCAGGTGATTCGTAAAGGCGAAGGGACGATTGAGGTATCTGTCGCGCTAAAACCGGCATTGTTTGCGGGTGATCAGGTGCAATTGCTGCTTGATGGCAAAGCCCTGACGATGGGTACTGAAGCTTCTGTCGCTACCGACGAACTTGATCGGGGACAACATTTGGTGACGGCACGTGTGAGCTCCCCAGAAGGCAAGTTGCTGGGTGAAGCATCGGTACCCGTAAACATTCAGCAGCCTGTCATTCGACCCAAGCGTTAAATATTGCTGGGCTAACTATGGGTGTCATGCCGCTGAACCATCAGCCTGCGGTAATTGGAAGCGAATCAGGGTTTACTGCTGTTCACAATCCATCTGCAAGCAGCCAGACTGGCGGGACTCTTATGTGTGGCCGCTGGTCTCAGAATGCCAGTCGTCGGCTGAAACATCCGATTGCACCATGGCTCATCAGTAATGGTTCTCTGACACAGCGACTGACTGCGTACAGTGGCGGCTATTTTGCGGTAATGCCGATACGGGAGTATTTTGGTCGCCCGAGTCGTGATGAAACCGGCTTTTTGGGTGTGCCTGTGCAGCAGTTTGCCTGGATACGCGAAGTCTATTTGTTCGGTCATCCCCTTCGTTCGGATCAGCCTCCGGAGGCGCAAGCCTGGGTGATGGCACGCAGTGTTATTCCCTTGAAAACGTTGCGGGGAAAGGGCCGACGATTGCGCTATCTGGGTCGGCGTTCGCTCGGTTCCGTGCTTTTTGCTCAAAAAAAAATCAGTTGTCAGCGCCAGTACCGCTGTATGGAAGAAGGGGTTTATTCCCGCCGCAGTCATTATCGGTGGCATCAACAGTCCGTACTGGTGCAGGAAACGTTTTTGCCTGCTTTTGTTAATACCCTCATCGGATAGTCGCCTTCATACACTGTCATAACGGCCATTGCCAATCGTATTTACGACTGTTTGCTTGTGACTATGTGCTCACTACTATTCCCTTGATAATAGTTCCTAACCGATGCTTTTTTGACTTATGCCTCCTCAATCGCCCGTAATAAACCCCATTCCCAAGTGGCGAGCCATCGTCGCACTGACCCGGCTGGATCGTCCGATTGGTATTGAACTCTTGCTATGGCCCACGCTCTGGTCGCTCTGGATTGCCGCAGCGGGAAGGCCTGCCATTCTTCACGTCGTCCTGTTTACGCTGGGTGTGGTTCTTATGAGGTCTGCAGGCTGTGCTATCAATGATTTTGCGGATCGCAAGGTCGATGGACTGGTGGCGCGTACCGCCGGTCGTCCGCTGGCGACGGGCTTGTTGAGCGCACGTGAGGCAGTGGTGGTCTTTGCTGTATTGGTGGCAGCCAGTGCCCTGCTGTTGTTGGGTTTGCCCGTCTCGGTGTTTTACTGGTCGTTTGGTGCGCTGTTTTTGGCGACGCTGTATCCGTTTATGAAACGCTTTACCTATTTACCGCAATTGGTTCTTGGCGCTGCCTTTTCCTGGGCGATCCCGATGGCCTTTGTCGCCAATGGGCAGGATATTCTCCCCAGTAAACAGGGGCTGAGTGTTGCAGGCTGGAGCTGTTGGTTATTGTACTGTGCCAATCTGTGCTGGACAGTGGCCTACGACACCTACTATGCCATGGCCGATCGGGAGGAGGACATTCCCGCAGGCATCAAATCGACGGCGATTCTGTTTGATCGCTGGGATCTGGCGATTATTGCGCTGCTGAATGGTATGTTTCTGGGGTTAATGGCGACGGTATATGTGCTGAATCAGCTGTCCGTACTGGCATATCTGGGTCTGCTGCTGGCGGCGGGATTAATGCTGTATCAGGGTTGGCGTGCCCGTAAGCGCGTGGCGTCCGAGTGTTTTTGGGCATTTTTACACAATCGCTGGGTGGGCCGACTGGTCTGGCTGCTGCTGATCGCCGGGTATCTCGGGGGAGCCGTGTTAGGCTAACTCCATGTGAAGTGCCTAAACGGGGCCTTGCTCCATGGGAATGACCTTAGAGAAAAGAATTCACCATAGCTTTAGTGGTGAGTACTGTCCTGCGGCATTCCGGTATGCAATCTGTGATCTTCCGGCATGTCCATTGTCGGATCCATGCTCTTATCCATACTCTCATGCGTGCTGTCATTCATGTGGTGAGGGAGGGTTTGATCACTGCCCGTTTTCTGCTGCATGGCATGATTATGGCTATGCTGCCCGTGATGGTTAGTACCATGCAGAACAAGCGGGCTAAGTAACCACACTCCGGCCAGAATCAGCAACACGCCATTGATGGAGCGAAAATGCCAGCGTGACAAAAAGGTGTGCATGCGCTGGGCAAATACCGCCGTTAGCAGCAACATCGGCAAGGTTCCCAGCCCAAAGGCAAACATGGCCAGCGCGCCTCCCGATACCGTAGGACTGGTGGCCGCCAGCAATAGCGCACCATAGACCAGACCACAGGGCAGTAATCCCCAGAGCAAGCCCGCCGCGAGCGCACGCGGCACCGTCATGAGGGGAAACAGTTTCTGGCGAATGGGGGCAAAGCTGCGCCAGACCATAGCACCCAATCGTTCCAGCGGGCTAAATAATCCCACGCCCAGCATGCCCAGCCCAATCAGAATCAGCACCACACCCAGTGCTGTCCACGGAAAACTCTCGGGTGTGCCACCCAATAAAACCGTTTTACCCAGTGCTGCAGCCAGCAGGCCCAGCGTACTGTAACTGAGTAGCCGCCCCAGATGGTACATCAGTACCAAAAGCCGCTGACGCGCAGGGCTGAGTGTCTGCATGGACAAGCCAAAGGCCGTGACGATGCCGCCGCACATGCCCAGACAATGCGGAGAGCCGAGAAAGCCACTACTCAAAGCGGCAGTCACAATGATCAGAATCGAAGTATCAGTCATGAGGTTTTGGATCAGTGGCTGAATCGGGCGCTACACTGGATTCGGAGTGACTTTCAGGTAAAGCGGTGCCTTGTTGATCCTGTAAGAATTGGCGTTGGTATTCCCGGTCTTCCAATATGATTCTGGCCCCTGCCGCATCCAGATCGTCAAACTGATGGGAACGAATCGCATAGCGAATACCCCAGATCGCGCCAACCATAAAGAGCAGACTCAATGGAACCAGTAAGTACAGGATTTGCATGAAAATAGTCTTCCTAAACAGGAGCGGAAGTGAGCGGCTCATGGGCAAACAAGGGTACTCCCCCAGCTGGCAATGACACCCCAGGGCGAGTATATCGCGATTAGCCTGCCATGCAGCAAACATGACAAAATGGACAGGACTTAAAGTGCGGTTCGGCTCAGGGCGATTTCTGTCGGGCTAAGGGGCCTCCAGTGACCACTGGGCAGAGTCAGCTGATCCAGCTGCAGACCTGCAATCGCAATCCGTTCCAGTGACACCACGCGGTGCCCGGTAGCCGCCAGCATACGGCGTACCTGATGGTAAAGCCCCTGAGTAATGCTGAGCTGGAGGCTGTGATCGTCCAGTTGCACGATATCTGAGGCCTGTACCACACCATCCTGCCGCAGTGTGACTCCATTCGCCAATTGGGTCAGGACATCTGCAGCGATAGGATCTGCGCATACGAGCTGATAGCGCTTGCTGACGTGTTTGCGCGGATGGGTCAGTGCATGCAGAAAACTACCATCATCGGTCAGTAGCAGTAGGCCAGAGGTATCCTGATCCAGCCGCCCCACACATTGCAGTCCCCGGCCAATAAAAGATGCCGGTAAGAGCTCAAAGACACTCGGATGATGGCTGGTCTGGTGTGAGCACTCATAACCAAGGGGCTTATTCAATGCCAGATAGAGCTGTTGATGGTAGGTATGTGTTTTAGCCTGAAACTGAAAGGTACTGACATGATCGTGCAGCTGCAGGGGAGTCGATGGATCGCGAATCGTTTCACCCTGGACCGTCAGGTCGCCATGACTAATCCAGTGTCGGCACTGTTTACGACTGCCGAAGCCCTGTGTTTGCAGTAGTTTCTCTGCCGTGAGAACTATGACAGCCGCATTCAGCAGACCGTGATTGGCGTCCCTAGAGGTATCCGTCATCGTAAATGAGCCCTTTGCAGTCGGTGACCACTAACACCATTACCGGGAAGTAAAAAGGAAGGCCGAAGCCTCCCTTTTTATTGACTGGCTATCAGCGATAGCGCATTCATCGCCAAAGTATCAGGCAAAATACGCCGCATCAAAGGCCATCAGGGATTCCGCACCCCCTTCAATAGCATCAGCCCGTGCATAGAGCTCAGGCAAAACGCGGGCAACAAAGAATTTGGCAAGTGTCGTTTTGTTGGCATAAAACTCACCGGATTTGCCCGCTGCTGCATTCAGCAGCAGGACAAACATATAGCCATAGCTCATCAGGCCAAAGGCGTGCAGATAATCGACACAGGCGGCGTTGACTTCGTCTGGGTTGGTTTTACTGCGCTCAATGACGGTGCGGGTAATGGCTTCAACCCGTGAAACTGCTTTTTCCATGGCAGTTTTCAGGAAATCATGCTCGGCGCCCAGTTTGCTCATGGCGTCACGAATTTCGGCCAGATAGGGCACAACAGACGCGCCACCGTTGCGGACGATCTTGCGGCCCATCAGATCGAGTGACTGAATGCCATTGGTTCCTTCATAAATCTGGGCAATCCGTACATCGCGGACATACTGCTCCATGCCCCATTCGCGGATATAGCCATGTCCACCAAAGACCAACTGCGCATCGAGAGTGGCATTGAGCGCACGGTCGGTCAGGAAGGCTTTGGCGACCGGAGTCAGCAGGGCAACGCGGTCAGCAGCGGCTTTTTGCTGTTCGGCAGTGCCGTATTTGGACAAATCCAGCTGACGGGCAACGTACATGGCAAAGCAGCGACCCGCTTCGTTATTTACCTTGCCATTCAGCAGCATACGGCGGACATCGGGATGGTGAATGATTGGATCGGCGGCTTTTTCCGGAGATTTAGTGCCGGTAGCGCTGCGGCCCTGTATACGGTCATGGGCATAGACAGCGGCATTCTGAAAGGCGATTTCCGAAGCACCCAATCCTTGCAGGCCCATGGACAGGCGCTCGTAGTTCATCATCACAAACATGGCGGCCAGTCCTTCGTTTTCTTTACCGACCAGAAAACCTTTGGCGCCATCAAAGTTCATCACACAGGTAGCCGACGCCTTGATGCCCATTTTGTGTTCGATGCTACCCGCGGCTACCGCATTGCGTTCGCCCAGACTGCCATCGGCATTCACGTTGAATTTCGGGACAATAAACAGCGAAATGCCTTTGGAGCCTTCAGGCGCATCCGGAGTCTTGGCTAGCACCAGATGGATATGGTTTGAGGTCAGATCGTGCTCACCGCCCGTAATGAAAATCTTGGTGCCCGAAATGGCAAAACTGCCATCGCCGTTAGGAATCGCCTTGGTTTTGATGATGCCCAGATCGGTTCCGGCATGCGGCTCGGTCAGACACATGGTGCCAGACCATTCGCCACTGTAAATGCGCGGTAGATAGGTTTCTTTTTGCTCCTGGCTGGCGTAGGCAGAAATTGCCAGACAGGCACCGACAGAGAGGAGGGGATAGAGCGTAAACGATGGATTAACCGCAAAAATCATTTCTTCGGCCAGCATGGTGACCATCTTGGGCATGCCCTGACCGCCCCATTCTTCTGCAGCGCCCAGACCGACCCAGCCGCCCTCGGCATACAGCTTGAAGGCTTCTTTGAATCCCGTGGGCGTAGTGACCACGGTGCCCTCAATTTTGGCGCCTTCTTCGTCGCCACTCCGGTTCAGAGGCAGCAAAACACCAGCGCTGAATTTAGCCATTTCTTCCAGCACGGCATCAACGGTCGCCATGTCCACATGCGCCAGCTGCTCGTTGCTTTGCCAGAATTGATCGGCCTGAAATACATCGTTCAGGAGAAAGCGCATGTCTTGCAGTGGGGCGTTATAAATGGGCATGTCATCACCGGAAAAAATGGCCCGGAGCATAAAGCCCCTGAGCGAAAACGTCTGATTTTTAAGCACGCATAGTTTAGCAAATTCTGTGCACTCTTGCCCGTGCCAATGGCAAATTTCATGAACTGTGGGGTTTACGATGACTCTATGGAAACGATTTAATTACGGGCAAATTAAAAAATACAGATTACAAAATCCGACAACATCGAAAAAAATACCTGAAAACGAAAAACGCCCCGAAGGGCGCTTTTCAACAGGCACTTTGCAATGCGGTATTAGAACGCAAATTGCTCAACGTCCATTTCCATCAGGGTGTTCATGCCAGCATCAATGCGGGCAACATGGGTGCGGGTGCGTGGCAGAAGCTTGGCAAAGTAGAAACGGGCTGTTTTTACCTTGGCTTCGTAGAATGCACGCTCGGTGGTGTCACCGGCCAGTTTTTCCTGGGCCACGAGCGCCATACGTGCCCACAGATACGCCAGTGTGGCGTAACCGGAGAAGTACATGTAGTCCACGGCAGCGGCACCGGCTTCATTCGGATTCGCCATGGCTTTCATACCGATACGCATGGTCAGGTCGCCCCATTCCTTGTTCAGATCCGCCAGAGGCTTCAGGAACTCGGCCATGTCGGCATTTTCGGCATTGGCTTCACAGAATTTGTGAATCATCTTGGTGAAGTTGCGCAGCAGGGCACCCTGAGTTTGCAGAACTTTACGGCCCAGCAGGTCCAGCGCCTGGATTTCGGTGGTGCCTTCATACAGGCAGGCGATGCGGGTGTCACGGACGATCTGTTCCATGCCCCACTCGGCGATAAAGCCATGGCCACCGTAAACCTGTACGCCATGGTTAGCCGATTCATAACCGACTTCGGTCAGGAAGGCTTTCGCGATCGGAGTCAGCAGGGAGAGCATGTCATCGGCAGCTTTGCGCTGTTCTTCCGTTTCAGCAACTTCGACGATGTCGGCAAATTGCGACAGGAAATACACCAGTGCACGGCCACCTTCGGCAAATGCTTTCTGAGTCAGCAGCATATTGCGGACGGCAGGGTGAACGATGATCGGATCGGCTTCTTTTTCTGGTGCCTGTGGGCCAGCCAGCGAACGCATGGCCAGACGGTCTTTGGCATAGGTCAGTGCGCCCTGGAACGAGCCTTCCGACGCACAGAGACCCTGAATGGCGGTACCGATACGAGCGGTGTTCATGAAGGTGAACATGCAGTTCAGGCCACGGTTTTCTGGTCCGATCAGGAAGCCCTTGGCACCGTCGAAATTCAGCACGCAGGTTGCGTTGCCATGGATACCCATTTTGTGTTCGATCGAACCACAAACGACACCGTTGCGGTCAGCCATGCTGCCGTCAGCGTTGACGTTGAATTTTGGAACGATGAACAGCGAAATGCCCTTGGTGCCTTTGGGAGCACCGGGCAGGCGCGCCAGAACGATATGGACGATGTTGTCGGCCATGTCGTGTTCACCAGCAGAAATAAAGATTTTCTGGCCAGTAATGGCATAGCTGCCGTCAGCGTTTGGCTCGGCTTTGGTACGGATAATACCCAGATCTGAACCGGCATGCGCTTCGGTCAGACACATGGTGCCAGTCCATTCGCCGGTGATCAGTTTGCTCAGGTACAGGGATTTTTGCTCGTCGCTACCATGGTGCTCGATGGTACGAATCGCGCCGTGGGACAGGCCAGGATACATACCCCAGGACCAGTTGGCGGTACCGACCATTTCACTGATGAAATTACCCAGCGAACCGGGCAGGCCCTGACCACCGTGTTCTGCCGGAACGGAGAGGGAGGGGTAGCCCAGCTCGATGTATTTTTTGTAGGCTTCCTTGAAACCTTTGGGAGTCGTAACGCTGCCGTCATCATGACGGGTACAGCCTTCGTGGTCACCGCTCTGGTTGATCGGGGAGAGTTCATTTTCACAGAAGCTGGCAGCAGCCTCCAGCACACCGTCGATCAGCTCGCGATTGGTGCCGGCATAGGCAGCCAGGCTGTCATAATGCGCTTCCATGTTCAGCAGTTCATGCATGACAAATTGCATATCGCGGATGGGGGCTTTGTACTGGGGCATCTTTAAGTCCTCTTTGCCGGTCTTGACCCAGATGGGCCAGACAATTGTTTCCGTCTCAGCTTGGCAGGCAGATTGCCCTTCTTGTGCTGATCCGGATCAAGGTATCAGGGGTGACTCATTATCCGCAAAAAGATTCGGCAGACGACGAGTGACGATGTATTTCCAATGTTGCTTTTGATCACCGCTGCATTCGATCACAAACCGACCGAACACTGATCGAAAAGCAGGCGAATGTGCTTAAAACGGCATGAAGTATCCGTAAAATGACTACTTTTGCCAACAGTCTCCGCCCGCTTTCGGATAAAAACGTACTCAATTTGGCAAAATCAGGCTGAATCAGAAACGATTTCACCCATAAAACGCCCAAATTGTCTGCCATTCCAAATAGCAGTCGCGGAACTGCTCATGACACCTGCATGATGCCGTTATTTTGTAACGTCTTTGTGAAAATTGTTTGACAATAATTTGACTAAGCAGTCATCACTTTTTCGCCAAGCATTGCAAATGGCCCGACCTTCTAATCAACGCCTTTCATGAAGAACAGCTGACGGCCACACCCGAATCTCCTTGAGCCGGTGGCAGGCGGTCGGCGGGGCGTTCATTATCCGGTTGAGTCTCATAGGGATTACTGAGTAATTCAAATAGTCGGGCTACTTCAGTCAGGTCACCCTGATACGCGCGTTCAATCGCGTGTTGTGCCATAGCGTTGCGCAGCACATAGACCGGATTGGCTGTGTGGATCTGGGCGTGGTGTTCGTTTTCTGAGTCGTTGAGGGCTTGTCGGTATCGTTCGCTGAACTGTTTAAAGCGTTCGCGATCACTACAGTCATCCATCAGCGAGGCCCAGTCGCCAGCTAACAAACGGAAACTATTGGTATAATCCAGTTGTTCGTGTTGCAGAATAGCAAGGAATTCCATGCCCAGTTGAAAGTGTTCCTGCGTGGGCGCAAGGCCCATTTTTTGGGCCATACCTTCCTGGTAATAGCCCAGAAACAGCGGTTCAAATTCTGCCAGTGCCTGTTGCAGGGCTTCTTTCTCCACGCCCAAGCGTAGCAATTGGCCAAGCCAAACCCAAAGATTCCAGTGCGCAATAGCCGGCTGATTCTGGTAACTATAGCGTCCCTGATGATCGGAATGATTGTTGATCCAGTCTGGCTGAAAGCGCTCCATAAACCCATAGGGCCCAAAGTCCAGCGTACTGCCGGTAATCGACAGATTATCCGTATTCATCACGCCATGGGCAAAGCCCACCAGTTGCCACTGCGCAATCGTGTAGGCAGTGCGCCGAATGACTTCGCGGGCAAACTCCAGATAGCGCGTAGGACTATCCGTCAGGTCCGGGTAATGCCACTGAATGACCGCGTCCGTAAATGGTTGCAGTAAATCGGGTGCAAAGCGATTGATCCATTCAAAATGACCCAGTCGAATATGACTGTCAGCCACCCGGAGCAAGGTCGCCGCGGGTTCGAGCGTTTCCCGCTGAACGGGCAATTGCGTGGAATAGACAAATCCCAGCGCGTGGGAAGATGCCACGCCCAGCGCATTCAGGGCATGGCCAGCCAGATATTCCCGAATCACCGACCGCAATACTGCCCGGCCATCGCCGCCCCGTGAATAGGGCGTCACACCGGCCCCTTTCAGATGGAGATCCCAGACCTCACCATCGTTGGCAATCAGTTGCGTCAATAACAGCCCACGGCCATCGCCCAGCTGACCTGCCCATTGACCAAACTGATGTCCTGCATAAGCCATTGCCAGTGGGTCAAACCCATCGGGAAGTTCAGACCCCGCACACAGCGCCACCCAGTGTTGGTGCAACGTCGTCGGCAGATTTAAAAACGCTGCGAGTGCTTCATTAAAATGCCCCGGCTGTGGATGAGGAAGTGGGCTCGGCGTTTGCCGGTGAAAGAGGCGAGGGTCAAGCTGACCGTAGCGATTAAGAATATTCATACCGGCTCTGATTCTGATAGGGCGTCTAAAATGGATGCTGAAAAGTTCGGCTAGCATGAAGGCTGGGCTACCTGCTGACAACCCGCGGAAAATAGGTTTGTGTAAAAAGTGTTTGTTTAAACAGATGGATGAGATCTCCAATAAAAAACAGGCCAGAGTGGCCTGTCTTTAGGGAGGGCTTGAATTGCCAGCGGCTTAGGCGGCTTTACGGCCAAACATCCGCAATTTGGACATCAACTCTTCCATCTGCAGACTGTGCGCTTTCATGCGCTGTTCCATCTGACGATATTGCTGCTTCAGTCGCTCATCGACTTCACTCAATTTTTGGCTGAGCTCAGCCTTTTTCAGTTCGATGGACTGCTCTTTTAGGGCAGACCATTCGCTCAGGGTCTGGCTAAAGGCTTCGTATTCCTGTCCGATGCGTGCCTTCACGGTCTGGAAATCTTCACGCACATCATGACCATACGTTTCGAGATGCTGTTCAGCACGTTTGAATTTCATCGCCACTTCAGCTTTTTGAATGGTGAAATCCGGTACCCGTTTAAGTTCCGAGGTTAGTCCTACTTTGGACAATCCCAGAATCAGCCATTTGGTAGGGTCAAATTGCCACCATTTCACGCCATTCCGGTAGTCGTACTGGAAGATGTGGTGGAAATTATGATAACCCTCGCCCCAGGTAACCAGCGCCAGCCAGAAATTATCACGTGCGGTATTTTCATCCGTGTAGGGCTGACTGCCAAACATATGCGCCAGCGAGTTGATGAAAAAAGTCACGTGATGGCTGATCACCAGACGCAGCAGACCGGCCAGCAATACCACACCCCAGAAATCATTGACCAGATAGCCCACTAGTGCCGTGAGGCCAAAATTGGTGAGTAAAACCAGCGGGATATAGTGGTCGTGCTGAAATTTAACCATAGGGTCGTTCAGCAAATCAGGTGCATTGCGATAGTCCGCATGTCCACTCGGGTAATTTCGCAGCATCCAGCCGAGATGCGAAAACCAGAAGCCACGTTTCGCGGAATAAGGATCAAGATCGACATGATCCACATGGCGGTGATGAGTGCGATGACCTGAAGCCCAGAACAAGACGCTGTTCTGAATCGCCATGGTGCCACCAATCATCAAAAACAGGCGTACCGGCCAGCTGGCTTTGTAAGCGCGGTGTGCCCACAGGCGATGATATCCGGCAGTGATGCCGAGACCATTCCACGCCAGAAACAGTGCGAAACTGACCCAGGCCGCCTGACTAAAATCGTGGCCCAGGGCATACCAGGGAATCAGCATCAATGCTGCCAGCGGCGTCAAACCCAGCACCAGAGCACCCGGCCAATTGATTGGAGCATTGTCAAAAGACGTACCAACTGGGAGTTCTGGTGGTGTGACGGAGGGGTCGCGAGAAATGTCGTTCATGGAAACAGGGTTCTCAATGGTCGGATTCAAGAGAAATGAGATCGAAATAAATGCCAGTTTAACCAGAGGATCCCGAATCACGCTGGTCCCAATTGGCTTCGGGTTAACGTGACGTGCATCGTGCAGCGACCGCCGGTTTTTCACACATTGTCCTA
The DNA here is from genome assembly GCA_963204705.1 of Pseudomonadota bacterium. Classification (GTDB taxonomy): domain Bacteria; phylum Pseudomonadota; class Gammaproteobacteria; order Pseudomonadales; family Moraxellaceae; genus CAUJHL01. The sequence goes on from CAUJHL010000043.1 coordinate 33,650, forward strand.
CAGGGCAACTGTACCATAGTGTACGCCTGTACTCCAAATAATTACAGAAAAAGATTACCGATTCATTAACACCATTCACAAATAGTCGTCAGTAAACTAACTATCAGAAGCCAAAAGATATTCTTCTCCTTGTTTAGAATGAAAT
>CAUJHL010000044.1 GCA_963204705.1 Pseudomonadota bacterium
CCCTGAACCTGACCACCGTTTACCAGGCGTTCAATGGTGGCGGCAGCATCTTCAGCGCTCACCGCATCCTGAGTACGGGCCTGCTGGGTAGTAAACAGATTGGTCAGCCAGGCCAGCGGCTGTGGCGTCACAGCGACAGGCTGACGGGCGGCTTGCGGTGGCTGGGCGGCCTGAGGTTGTGCGATCTGAGCAGGATTCGTGTGTGCCTGCGCTGGCGCAGCATGAGTAGCATTCTGCTGGCGACGTCCCGGACGTCCATTCGTAGCCTGCTGTGCAGTGGCTGGGGCAGCACGTTCCTGAGTAGGGGTACGATTACCCGCAGTCGCAGGAGGCTGTTGCCAGTTGGTTTCATAACCCAGCTCGGAGCCTTCGGTCACGCTGGCTTCGAGACGTTCGTAGCTTGCCGGCGCAAAGCCATCACGATTGAAATTCAGATGAAAATGCGGGGTGTCCAGATGAGGGTGCGGCAAAATGGTGATGCGTACCCGGCTGCTTTGCTCCAGGTACACCAGCGAATCGCGTTTTTCATTCAATAGAAAAGCGGCAATTTCTACCGGAACCTGAAGCTGAATTTCTCCCTGACGTTCGCGCAGGGCGATCTCTTCGATGCTGCGCATGATCGATAGCGACAATGAACGCAGGTCACGGATCATGCCAGTACCATGGCAACGCGGGCAGACATAGCCAGTCGCTTCTTCGAGCGAGGGGCGCAAGCGCTGACGGCTCATTTCCATCAGACCAAAGCGCGACAGCTGGCCAAACTGGATACGGGCACGATCGCTCTGGGTGGCTTCGCGCAGTCGGGCTTCGACAGCCCGCTGATTGCGATCCTTGGACATGTCAATAAAATCAATGACGATCAGCCCTCCCATGTCACGCAGGCGCAGCTGGCGGGCGATTTCGTCGGCCGCTTCGAGATTGGTGTGATAGGCGGTTTCTTCGACATCGCTGCCTTTGGTGGCTTTGGCCGAGTTAATGTCAATCGAAACCAGTGCTTCGGTCTGATCGATCACAATCGAGCCACCAGAGGGCAATTTGACTTCGCGCTGATAGGCGGTTTCGATCTGGCTTTCGACGCCAAAACGGGCAAACAGTGGCTCCTGGGCCTGATAGCGGCAGATTTTATGCAGCTGATGTGGCATGACCTGCTGAACAAAGCTGGCGGCTTCCTGAAAGGCATACTCGTTATCAATCAGCACTTCGCCCATGTCGTCACGCAGATAATCCCGCACCGCACGGGTAATTACGCCGGCTTCCTGATGCACCATCATGGGGGCTGGGCCGCTGCTGGCCAGTTGCTGAATTTGTTGCCAGAGGTGGAGCAGGTGCTGCAGGTCGAGTTGCAACTCCTCTTGCGTACGCCCAATTCCGGCGGTGCGTACAATCACGCTCATGGCGCGAGGGATTTCCAGCGTGGCCAGAATTTCTTTCATTTCCTCACGGACTGAACCCGCGATCTGGCGGCTGATGCCACCCCCCTTGGGGTTGTTAGGCATCAACACCAGATAGCGGCCAGCCAGTGAAATGAAGGTGGACAGGGCTGCGCCTTTATTACCGCGTTCTTCTTTTTCGATCTGAACCAGCAGCTCAGTGCCTTCGGTGATCAGCTCGCGGATATTGTGCGTACTGCGGGGATCGGCACGGAAATAGTTATTGGCAATTTCCCGAATGGACAGAAAACCCTGGCGGTTGGCGCCATATTCAACGAAAACGGCTTCCAGAGAGGGTTCGACGCGGGTAACCCTGCCTTTGTAAATGTTGGATTTTTTTTGTTCACGAGTACGATTTTCAAGGTCAAAATCATACAGGCGATTGCCATTCACCAGCGCGACACGAACTTCTTCGGCATGGGTGGCATTGATAAGCATACGTTTCATGGGCATGACACCTACTGGGTCACACGCTCGCTCATCACTGGTTCACCGATACAGCGTTTCAACAGGGCAGGGTATTCAACAAGAACACACTGCGGCTGAGGGAAAGTGCCTGCTAAGCCTGCGGGCAGCATGGATAATCCGGTGGATCGCACAACAGGCGTGTGTTTCTGGCGGATGACCGGCCCTGAGCAGGGTTTACGGTAAGCCGTTGATTCCGGGTGATGAATGCAGAAGGATTCATAACCAGCCGTGTTGTGGTGTCCTCCAGCTATGTGCTGGATCGCAAGGGCTCAGTTTTCCGGCTCAGTACTAGTCAGTGCTAGGCTGGGCCGGTATTGACACCCATGGTCGCTACAGAAAAATCAGTGACGATGCTCAAGAGCACTATTTGCCAGCACGGTGACTACCAAAGGACGCTCATTCAGCGACAGGAAGCTTGGGCTTGACCTGTTATGCGTTCAGGACGGTATCTGCCGAAACGGATCACGTTTCAATACGTGGCAGACCAGACCACTGTGCACAGGATGCGCGTCAGTTCGGTATCAGCTTTCCGGCGCAGTAGGACGGCAGAGCATCGAACGTGTAACAATCATTAATACGATGACAAGGCGCAAATGGCGCAGAGTCACCAGGGAACACTCCTGATTACATGTCTGGTTTGTCCGGCGTGCCCATATAGAGGCGATTCGGATGAAACAAGACGTCAGGGGTGCTTTGCCGATATAATCCCCTCGGCACGGGGGGTATCTGTTCAGCGCAGGCTGGTAAACACCACAGCCAGAGTGACTTGAACCAGTCAGAATGACTTGAACCAGTCAGAGTGACTCAAACCAGTCAGAGTGACTCAAACCAGATCACCTAAAACCAGATCACCTAAAAACGGTCATCAGGCTGTCACCTGCGCGATGCGACGACTATAGCAAAGCTTTTTGCCAAATCCTATCTTTTCAGCACGGTGGATCACGAGATGCCTTCCAGAAAACCCCATGACCAACTGGACAACAGGCGAGTACCGGCATCCAGACAGGGGCAACGTCGCCCGTCCAGTTCCGAAAATGACTCTCAAACCCAGTCTGATCCGAATCGCCGTCAACGGGACAAACGCCGTTCAGAGAATGAGACTAGCCGAGGTAAAGCGCCTGATTCGCGTCGTTCAGATGCGGGCAAGGGTCGTTATCCCCCCAGAAAACCTTTCGTAGCTCCTGACGCCTCGACCAATTCTGCCAGTCGCTCACGCCACCGGCGTACTCAAGAAGCCCGGCTCGCTGAGCATTTAAGCAGTGACATCAGACCGGAAATCACTCCGGAATCCGGCAGCGAAACCATTAGTGAATCCATCAGCGAAACTACTAAAGAAACTAGCCCGGAAAGCTGGCAGCAGGTTAGCTGGTTCGACGTCAGTGAGCATCAGGCTGGCCAGCGACTGGATAACTTTTTGATGACCCGTTTAAAAGGCGTGCCCAAAAGCCGCATTTATCGCCTCATTCGTGAAGGAGAAGTGCGGGTGAATAAAGGCCGGGTCAAGGCCGATACGCGCGTGCAGACTGGGGATCAGGTTCGGGTCGCACCGATACGCCGCTCTATCGGCACGGCCGTTGTGGCAGAGGTTAGCCCGCAACTGGCAGAAGGCATCAAAAGCCGCATCCTCTGGGAAGGCGATGGGCTCATTGTGCTGAATAAACCCGCTGGAATGGCCGTTCATGGCGGCAGTGGGGTCAGCATAGGGATAATCGAAGCCCTGCGGCAGGCACTGGACAAACCCTGGCTGGAACTGGTGCACCGTATCGATAAAGACACTTCTGGTCTCTTGATGATCAGCACTAAATCCAGTGTTCTCAAACGCTTGCAGGATGATTTTCGCGAAGGTCGTATTCGCAAACGCTATCAGGCAGTGTTACAGGGCTGGGTAGGGCTGGACAAACAGCGCGTCGATCAGCCCCTGCTGCGGTACGAACTGCCGAATCAGGAGCGTCGGGTAAAAGTCAGTCCTGAAGGTAAAGACAGTCAGACGGATTTCACCGTGCTTGAGCGGTTTCGGTCGAAAGAGTCCGGGGATCGTACCCGCGCATGGGCTGCCAGCTGGGTACAGGCAGCGCCGCTCACCGGTCGTACTCACCAGATTCGGGTTCACGCCCAGTCACTGGGCCATCCCTTGCTGGGCGATGAAAAATATGCCCAGACAGAGCGCTGGACAGGCCCACGGGTTCGTCGCCTGTGTTTGCATGCTGCCGAATTGACTGTTCCTGGTTTTGGTCCGCTGAGTGCTCCCTTGGCGGAGGACATCGAGGCATTGCTGGAGCAGTTGCGGCAGGGCTAAGTCTGTGCGAAGTAGTGAACCGAATACTTCGCTGAATAGCACGAATTAAGGTTCATTGGCGGCCCTGAGTTGTTCCTGTTGATTTATTGAGCAGTTGTGTTCAATACAAGCTTGACATTGTAGACTGTTACGATAAAGTCAGGACGGATGTCTTTTTAAATCCGTTGCTAGCCGGAAATATCATCGGTTTTAAAGGACATCCTTATTTAGCGGCGATTCGCGCCACTGAATGACTAATAAAATCGCTCATCAAAGACCAGGATGGCTCACTCGATGGCAGCTTTACCCATGGCCACCCTTGCACTGGCTCATACCCCCGATGTCCTGATTTTTGACTGGGACGGCACACTGCTGAATTCAGTTGATCCCTTACTGCATATGACCTCGGAGACTGGTTTAGCCGTGCCACAGGCTTCTCCCTCTCATCTGATGAATCGTGTCCTTGAAATGCTGTATTCCAATCATCCCATGGGACTGGAAGACATGCGGGTAGTGCTTGGCTGGGAACAGTCTGTACTGGCAACCCAGCCTTGCCAGCTGTTCGACGGTGTAGACAGCATGCTTGAAAGGTTGGCCAGATCGACTATTCCTCTGGCGCTGATTTCCGGTCGTAAATCCAGCGAAGTGCGTCAGGAACTTCGGGCGTTGGGACTGGAGCACACTTTCCAAGTCGTGCTGGGGCAAGAAGATGCCGAGCCCAAGCCCAGCCCACAGCTGATTGACACCATATTGTCCAGACTGGGCGCCCGCCCTGAACGCAGCGTGCTCATTGGTGATGCCACCGTGGATATGGAAATGGCAACGCTGGCGGGAATCCCTGCAGTGGGAGTTGCTTACGCCGTTGCAGGTCAGGAGGCGGCTAGCCGAGAAACCCTGCATCATTGGCATCCCTTGAAGATTGTCAGTTCAGTATGTGAGCTGGCGGACTGGCTGGAGGCCTTTTGTCTGGGTTCAACGCAATTTGCCCCACGGTTTACTCCCAGTCAGGGGAGCGCATCCCCATCGCTTTAATATCGTGAGGCAGTAAAGTTCTCTATCAGAATTTTCACATTGCAAAATTTTCAATCAACTAAATTGTCACTTTAACAGCCTTTGTTCGGTTATCTGTGCAAGTGGGTAAGGATCACAGTAGACTACGGCTCGCCCAAAGGTGTTCAAAAGGCGATGGGGTGCTGATTTCTGACCACATGAAACCGTCTCGGCTTCTCACGACACTACTGCCGGAATCTATTTTTTTCTAGTAGAAACATTTCTTTGAGAAAGCCGTTTTTTGAGAAAAACGTTCTTCTAAAACCGTTCTTCTTGAAAACAAACTGCCGAAAACTACAGAGCTGATTATGGTATTTCAGACACAGCCCAGCGTGATTATTTTTGACTGGGACGGCACTCTATCCGATTCCATCAGCCAGATTGTGCGGAGTCTGCTGCACGCCGCCGAGACTCATCAGCAACCCCTAAGGGCTGAGGCTGCCAAAAATATCATCGGGCTGGGACTGCCTGAAGCGATGCATATCCTCTTTCCCCAGGTGCCGGAGCTGCATGCCGCCATACAGGCGAGTTACAGTGCCCACTTTCTGGCTCGCAGCCATGAGATTGAGTGGTACCAGGGAGCGGAAACCCTGCTTTCGGCACTGCATCAGGCGGGTAGACAAACCGCGATTGCCACCGGCAAAAGCCGAAAGGGCCTCGATCGGGTGATGCAGCATCTTGGGTGTGCAGAGCTGTTTCATGCGACGCGCTGCGCCAGCGAAACCCGCTCGAAACCACATCCCATGATGCTAGAAGAAATCGTGCAGGAGCTGGGCGTTTCAGTCGCCGACTGTGTGATGGTCGGTGATACCAGCTACGATCTGGATATGGCCCGCGCCATCGGGATGAGCGCCATTGGCATTAGCCATGGTGTCCATCCGCCGGAGATTTTGGCTGCTTGCGAACCCAGGGCCATCGTAGATTCCCTGTCAGAATTACAGTCGCTGCTGCTTTCCGGACAGGTGTTTTTCTGAGGAGTGTTTTCTGCCAGCCATTTTCCGTCAGCCATTTTCATTCATGAAACTGGCTGGGGCGTTGAGATGGGTTGACACATATTGACAAGGTTAGTTGCTGGGCTTGGGCGAGGCTGGACGCAGCAAATCCTGAAGTTGATGTTTGCTGAAATAGCGCTCGACCCAGCTGCGAATCACCGCCGGGTTATCCATAGGCAGGATTTCATCCAACAGCTTCTGGGCATCTGCCATGGGAATGTTACAAATGGCCTTGCGCACCTTCAAAATATTGGAAGAACTCATGGAAAGGGCATTGAACCCCATAGCCATGAGCAGGACGGCGCTGAGCGGATCGCCGGCCATTTCGCCGCAAATACTGATGGGTTTTCCCAGTCGTTTGCACTGACCGACCAGCCAGTTCATGGTTCTCAGCACGGCTGGATGAAAATGGTTGTAGAGGCTGGCCACCCTGGGGTTATTGCGGTCAACGGCCAGCAAATACTGGGTTAGGTCATTGGATCCCACTGAGAAAAAATCCACACAGGAAGCAATGTCCTCCATTTGCATCAGAATACTGGGAACTTCCACCATCACGCCCACACGTGGCGCAAGGATTTTGACCTGTTCTTCTTCCTGTACTTCGGCCAATGAACGCTCAAGGAGATACAGTGCTTCCTCCACCTCACTGAGGCTGGTGACCATCGGCAGTAAAATATGGAGATTATTCAGCCCGATGCTGGCTTTTAGCATGGCCCGAATCTGTGCGGAAAAAATCTCGGGATGGTCAAGGGTAAAGCGAATACCGCGCCAGCCAAGGGCAGAGTTATCTTCCTTGATGGAAAAATAGGGCAGGTCTTTGTCCGCACCAATGTCCAGTGTGCGCATGACCACCGGTTTGTCGGCAAAATGGCTGAGCTGCTGGCGATAGATCAGGCGCTGTTCTTCTTCACCGGGAAAGCGATCCCTCAGCATGAATGGAATTTCACTGCGATACAGCCCGACGCCCTGGGCATTGCGCTGTACGCCGCGAATGACATCAATCATCAGGCCAGTATTGACGTACAACGGAATCGAATACCCATCTGGTGTGGTCGCATCACGGGTTTCATAGGCTTTGAGGTCTTTGGCGGCCTGTTGTTCTTCGCGCTGAATTTCCCGATAGCGCTGACGCAGGCGACGGACGGGGTGTACATAGACCCGGCCCTGATGGGCATCGACGATCAGTTCTGCATCATCCAGTGAGGTCACAGGCAATTCCGTCACCCCAACTACGGTCGGTATGCCCAAGGCGCGCGCCACAATCACCATGTGTGAGTTGACAGCGCCTTCAGTGGTCACGATCGCTGCAATATTGTCCAGTGGCAGCTCCACCAATGCTGCCGTGGTGATTTCTTCGCCAATCAGAATGCTTTGTTCATTGATTTCACGATGATGCGTATCATTCGCCTGCAAACGCGACAAAATACGGCGACCCAGATCGCGCAGATCCGAAGCCCGCTCGCGCAAATACTCGTCTTCCATTTGGGCAAAGTGCACCGAATGCGCCTCGATCACATGGCGAACCGCTCCTTGTGCCCAACTGCCGTTCCGAATTTCGGCTGAAATCTCAGCGGGCAGGGCATTATCGTCCAGCATCCGCAAATACACGCCGAACAGCGCTCGTTCATCCGAGACCAGCGCATCCTGCATTTTTTCATCCAGTTCGCGAATATCATTGCGGACGGCAATCACAGCCTGTTGCAGATGGCTCAGTTCTTCATTGATGTTTTCAGCCTGACGGTCGGGCACCAGATCCAGATCGGCAGGGGGATAAAACACCACCGCACGGCCAATCGCGATGCCACCTGCTCCGGGAATCCCGTTAAAGCTCTTGGGACTGGGTGTGCTGGACGGTTTACGAAAAACATCAATCGTACCGATCGCATGCGCGTGGGCAATCGCACCAGACAATTGCGCGCACAGCGTGACCAGAAAGGATTCAGCCGCTTCAGAAAATGCACGACGCTCATGATGCTGAACCACCATGACGCCCATGACTTTGCGGCGATACATGATGGGAACGCCTAAAAAGGCGTTATACCGTTCTTCGCCAGTTTCCGGCAGGTAGCGAAAGCGAGGGTGAGAGGAGGCGTCGTCGAGATTAATGATTTCTTCGCGCTGGCCGACCAGTCCGACCAGGCCTTCGCTTTTGGCCAATGAGACTTCGCCTACAGCGGTGGCATTCAGGCCCTTGGAAGCCATCAGGATAAAACGCTGTTCCCGTTCATCCAGCAAATAGACCGAGCAGACTTCCGCTTCCATGGCAGCAGCAACCAGCCGTACCATCACCTCCAGTGCTTCATGCAGACTGGGCGCGGCATCTACTTCCTGGACGATCTTGCGCAGTCCCTCGAGCTGCATGGCCATGGCCGGCATTGACTGATTATCCTTGTGTGCAAAAATTAAACGCGTCTTTGAAAAATTTGTAGGACAAAAAACGTCTACTGGTCTCTGTGGCACTACGTGTGAAGCTCGCGAAAAAGGGTCAGAGACGTCCTGTGCTGACCCGTTGCAACCCCCATCGCTGCATTGCCGAAAATACTATGCCAGAAAAAAAATAAAAAGGCGAAATCAACTGCTCAACAACTGCTGAAAGTGTGTGCAAGTACGCGCAATCCTGTGCTGACGTAGCGCACAGTACTGGCATTCACTCATTCAATAAGGCGGAAAATTGTTAGACAATTTTCTGAAAAAAGTAGATTCCATTCAGGGTCGGAATCGGGATGGCAATCGGGCAGAAAGCTCCATCAGTGCCTTGCGATACACGTCCCGCTTAAAGGCAACAACCTGACCCAGCGGATACCAGTAGCTGACCCACATCCAGTGATCAAACTCCGCGGGTTGTGTCATGTCCAGACGAATGTGTTCCGTGGGTGCATTCAGCTGGAGCAAAAACCATTTTTGCTTCTGGCCAATGCACACGGGATTGGCTTCGTGGCGTATGTAACGATGGGGCAGTCGATAGCGTAGCCAGCCACGGGTCTGGGCCAGAATACTGACATGTTCTGGCTGCAAGCCGACTTCCTCCCAAAGCTCACGGTACAGTGCCTCCTCCGGACTTTCACCCAGATGAATGCCGCCCTGTGGAAATTGCCAGGCGTCATGACCGACGCGTTTGGCCCACAGTACTTGACCCTGTTCATTGGCCAGGATGATGCCGACATTTGGTCTGAAACCTTCGGAATCAATCATGGTAACCCTTAATACTGTTATGACCGGTTCCCGTCACTGCCTGTTTAGACCCTGGAAGCCAGGCCCGTACACCCTCGATGGTGGTCGGGTGCGCTGCTGACGCTGAGATCTTGTGAACATTTGGCTGGCAACTGCCGGGAAAGCCGGTGAAATTTGATATCATCTTACTCAATATTTTCCGAGTTAGACGCTCGGATTTATATTTTTTTTGTGCCGGACAGTCGGGCAGTTGCTTATTCCGGCTTAAGGTTGGCTTAAGGCTGACTGCGAGCATGACTCACGAGCTGACTAAGAGTGTGCTATGCAGTTCGGGCGAAGATCGTACTGTGTTTGAAAGGGGACCAACGCCATGAAATTGGCATTATTTGATCTGGATCATACCTTGCTTCAGGCAGATTCCGATCATGGCTGGGGAGAGTTCCTGATACGCCACCAGCTGGTGGATGCTGAGCGTCACAAGCGCATGAATGACCAGTTTTACGAAGACTACAAGGCTGGCTGTCTGGATGCCGTGGCATATAACGAATTTGTGTTTGAGTTTCTGGCGCAGCATGACCGTGCTGAACTCGCCGCGCTCCATGAGCAATTTATGGAGGAAACCATTCGTCCCGTCATGCGCCCAAAAGGCCGTGAAGCGATTGAATGGCATCGTCAGCAGGGACATGCGGTTGCGGTGATTACCGCCACCAACCGATTCATTACAGAGCCGATCGCACTGGCGTTTGGTGTGCCTGATTTGATGGCCAGTGAACCGGAAATTTTTGAAGGTCGCTATACCGGAAAATTGTGCGGGGAACCGTGTATTAAAGAAGCCAAAATCCGCCATTTGCAGCACTGGCTGGCTGGTCGGACTCTGGAAGAAAGCTGGGCTTATTCGGATTCGATCAATGATCTGGCCTTGTTGGAATTTGTCGATCATCCTGTCGTGGTCAATCCCGATACCCGCTTGCATGCCGCTGCACTGGATCGCCACTGGCCGGTGGTGGATTGGTCGTTTTGATCATGCCTGCCTGTGCGGGAATACAGACAGCTGAGGGGTTTTATGACTTGTAAGGCCTGGCGTAGGGCTGAGCCATTCGGAATGCTCGTCATAAAACTGTCATCAGGTGGATCAATACTGCGTCCATGAAAACACGCATAAAAACTGGCATAAAAACTGGCATAAAAACAATAAACACCTGCAGTTTAAACCTTCATCTACGCGCAACTGGCTTAATGTGGCAGGTGCGTCAAACCCTAAACGATTGCACCCGACCCAGCGCCTGCCGCTGGGTTTTTATGCTGCAACGGTTTTATATCGCAGTGAAAAACTGATACCTAAAACGAAAATAATGCTGAATAATCAAACAAGAGGATACTAACAATGAATTATTCCGGAATACTGCAGACGGATCTGAATAGCCCGAATCTTCCACTGCCTTCACGGGTCTGGCCGGTTCGGCTAACCATAGTGACGGCTGGGCTGACACTCTGGTGGTTGAGCCATTTGCATGGATTGCTGTTTTTTCTGCTCTTGGTCAGTGCTGTGATTACACTGTATTTTTGGGGCAGATATCGTCGATTTGTGCATTTTCATGCCATTGAAAATACACCCGTTCCGGGGTTTGCCTTGCGTGCCTATCAGCGGCGATTTTCGGCAGGGGATTTGTCTAAAATGCAATTGGTTGAACGTGGCTGGCGGGATTTTCTGCTGATTGTCGCTCGTGCGCAGGGAGCAGTTGCCATGCCTTCACAGGCCGTAGATGAGCTTTGGCATCTATTGCTCACGGATCCCGTTCAGTATGAAACGTACTGCAAAAAGGTACTGGGAAAGGTGCTTGAGCATGCACCCCATACGGGGCAAACCAGTGCCGCCGCCAAGGAAGCTCAATGGATGCGTGCCTGGGGTGGAGGCTGTGTATTGCGGGGAATTGATCCGCGTCATCCTGCACGGCTTCCCCTGTTGTTTGCGCTGGATGGAGTACTGAACTGGCCGCAACCCATGCATACGGTGACAGCTGGAGAATTTGCCAGCCGATACACTGCATGGAAAACATCACAGACTGGCGGCTCAGACAGTAGTTATTCCAGTTCCAGTGGCTGTAGCAGTGGGGATAGTGGCTGTGGTGGAGATGGAGGGGGGTGTGGGGGCGATTGAATCGGTAGTTGCGGGTCGGTGAATGCGCTGGCGATACTACGAGTTTGGCAAATAATGGGAGTAAATAGCGTGATTCAGTGGCAGATGTACGGAATTCCTAATTGCAGCACCGTCAAAAAAGCACGGCTATGGTTAGAGGATGAGGGGGTTGCTTATCAGTTTCATGATTTTAAAAAAGAGGGCGTTGATCGTATTTTGCTTCAGTACTGGGTGGGGGAGCTTGGCACTGACTCGCTGCTCAATAAGCGGGGAACTACCTGGCGTAAGCTGAGTCCTGAGCAGCAGGCTGGGGCTTCAACGCTGGAGGGAGCATTGGCGCTGATGATGGAATTTCCCAGTGTGATCAAGCGTCCTGTGCTGACGGATGGGCGTGAGGTGGTTTTGGGTTTTGATGCAGGGGTGTATCAGGTGAGGTTTGGGTCGGGGTGAGGTGCTTCGACTGTGCGGTTCCTGAGCCTGTCGAAGGGGCAGTGGTTGGTATAGCTCCCTGAGCTCGTCGAAGATGCGGTGTTATTAGCTCCCTGAGCATGGTCGAAGAGGCGATGATAAGAGCGGGTCTTTGGGCGCAGGTTCATTTCGACAAGCTCAATGAACCTGCTGGCTCCCTGAGCTTTATCGAAGTGGGCGGTGATTAGTTGCGGGCTTCGACAAGCTCAGCCTACTTAATAGAGGTCGCCTTCAGCGGGACTGACTTTTGAGAGACCAAAAGTCAGCAAAAGTCTTTTTCGCTGGCAAAACTCGCGCGATGTGCGTTAACTCAAGATTGGGTGTTGGCGTGACTGTGGGGTTGGCGTTTGATGTGGGGCTGGCTCGGACAGTTGCCAGCGGTCAAGAGCAAAAGCACTAAAGCAAAGTCAAAAGCAAATAGCTCCCTGAGCCTGTCGAAGGGAGCGGTGATGGCAGGTGCATTTCGACAAGCTCAATAAACCGGCTGGTGCCCTGAGCGTGTCGAAGGGGTAGTGCTGTAACGCAATTCACGCGCAGATTTGCTACACTACGCGCCTTTTCGTGCATGTGTTGATTTTCTGGGCAGGTATTCGATGGAACCAATGGTCGTTATGGCCGCCAAAGCGGCTCAAACAGTCGGGGCGGAACTGCTCAAGGCGCATCAGCAGCGTCATCGGCTGGATTTTCAGGTGGAAAGCAAGGGACTGGCGGGCTATGTG
>CAUJHL010000045.1 GCA_963204705.1 Pseudomonadota bacterium
CACAAGCTGGTGGGCAGGTCAGGCCGTCAAAGCCAGCGCTTCAAGGCTGTAGCAGATAGACTTTCAGGCCTTCAAGCAGGCGCTGGCGAACATGCGCGGCCACAGCAACCGGTGCCAGCACCTGCACATCGGCTGCCCGCGCCACCAGCCAGTCCAGCAGCGCAAGCGACACACAGACCTGGCTGCACAGGCGGTGGCGTCCATCGGACAGGCTGTCCAAGCGCATGTCATCACCCAAATGCACCGCTTGCAACGCCTCCAGAATGCGAGGATTGACCACCTGCAATGCCAGGCGAATCTGTGTGCCCAAACCCAAACCCTGGTCCGATTCCATCAGCATTCCCTGTTCCTCAAGATCGATCAGCCGGTGGGCTTCGACATGGGCGGGCACTGGCCCGAGGAGATGGGCGCTGTGCAGCTTGGCCAGGGCAATCGTCCGCCAGTGGCCTTGTTCGTCCATTCCCACCAAATGACGGACACCCTGATCAAACAACAGGCCGACCGGATGCAGGCACAGCAAGACCGTGTCTTCAGTTTCAATACCCGTCCGCACACCAAGCTGCACACCAAGGCGCTGCTGGATGGCCTGGTACACCACACGGCTAACCTCTGGATCGACCTTGCGGGCAATGAGCACAGGAAGACGGTGAACAATGCGATCCTGCCAGGCGTGTATTTTGGCAACATCCTCGGGTGCACCACGCATTTGATGCTCAAGCGCCCTGAATGAGTCAGGCGGCATCAACTCACATAACATCAAGCGGGTCAGGGCAAAAGCCATCATCACACCGTCACTGACCGTGTGACCCTGCGCCTGAGGGGTGCGGCTGTACCGGGTGGCCCGGCCATTGCCGCCCTCTTCAACCCGGATGTCCGGGCCAAATTGCGCTTCAAGCCACAACAAATCCTTGCGCAACAACTTGCGAATCGATTCTGTGCTCCTGCCTGTGGGCAAATAAGCCTGCACCGACGGCTTGGCCGCCAGGGCCAACAGGGTGATGGGGGGGTGAGGCACAATGGGCAGGGCGTTGAGGATGGCCTGTGCCCGCATGAAGCGACGATTTTGCATGAAGAAAAACCCATTCCCGCAAAAAGAGATGGGGTTACGCCGTTCAAGCGTGCTTTAAGGCAAAAAAATTATTGGAAATTGTAATTAATGGTTTCTGTCAAAGAATCGCGCCTGGTACAGAGCGTGACGCTAGTCGGTGTGGAGCGTGATCACCCCGTTGTGAACAAACTGCGTGCGCGTTTTGCCAAGCATGCTGTGAGCGCTGATGAAGCTGCTGAGCGCATCGTGTCCGGTGTTAAAGAAAATCACTATCTGATATTCACCTCGCCGGATATTGCGGTTGGGTATTTTGTCCAGCAAAAATTGCCCTGGGCGTACGAGCTGGGCATGAAGATGCTCAATCGCTATGTACGCAAGGAGTTACGCAAAACGGGCCTTGGTGGCTAAGCAGACTTGGCCAGATATCGAGACTAAACATATTAGGCAGATCAGGCCGACTAAGCTGTACTTGCATTCCGATGAACACGATACATCCGTCGCACGTACTCGGTACCCGGGTGGTCCTTCCAGCGATCCAGCCAGTGTTGCCATCCTGTAGGAAAAGGCTGGGGTAACATGACGGGATATTCAGGCGGTAAACAGGTCGGCTGCAGGATGGTCGCGGCGCACAGGTCGGCCAGCGTGAAGTGGTCCCCGATCAAATAACCCGTCTGCTGTGAATGCTCTGCAACGTAATCGAGTGCTTTTAATGTTAAGGCACGCGCCCGTTCGCATTCTGCGGGAGTGATCCGCATATCCCGTTTCATCACGCCACGAATCGCCGGAAATGCCGTAACGTACAGGCGTTGCTGCCATTCGGGTAATTCGGTGGCAAAGACCCGAGCGGTGTAGTCGGTATGCGGGAGCCACTCCTGAAAGGCCGCACGTCGCACTGCCGGGCCAGTTTCATGGTCCAGCCAGTGTTGGAGTAGGAGTGCGCCTTCGCGCTCTTTGTAATCTGTAGGGTAGAGCGCAGGCCCAGGCCAGTGCTGTTCCAGATAGTCAAGAATTGCCGCAGACTGTTTAATGACATGGCCATCGTGACGTAAAATCGGCACTGATTTTTGGCCAAAGCGACTCAGCAAGACCGGCACATGTGGTCCTGGCAATACCGAATGACGTCGATAGAAAATACCCTTGAAATCCATGGCCCAGCGGACTTTTTCTGGATACAGGGAAAAACGAAATTGCCAGAGTTCGGGCTCGTTCATGATGTTGTCCTGACAAGTTGTACTTTTACGCCGACCGATTGAACTAGGCAACTTCCTGGGCTTTAATCAAACATTTCAGAAAGTCGCCAAATGATCCCGTATTGCTTCAGCCGAGTTTTTCCGTCAGCCAGTTGGGCAGTTCTGCCATCACGCTGGCAAATCCAGAGGACATCGGCGCGCCCCCCTGAGCTAGATCGGGCTTGCCGCCACCTTTGCCGCCCAATTGGCCCGCCAGATGACTGATGATCTCGCCTGCCTTGATCCGTTTGGTATAACCCGCACCAACCGCAGCAATCAGGCTCACTTTGTCCCCTTCGCTCGCAGCCAGCACGATCACGGCATCCTGCAGGCGTGAACGTACCGAATCCATCAGGCTACGCACACCTTTGGCATCCATGTGTTCCAGCGTGGCCACCAGCACGGGCACGTCATTCAGGTGGATGACTTTGTCCAGCAGTTCGGCACTCTGGGCGCTGGCCAGTTTCTGGTTGAGACGTTCGATTTGCTTTTCCAGCTCACGCTGACGGTCAAACGCCGCCGTGACGCGTTCGAAGGTTTGCTCACGCGTGGCTTTGGTCAAAAATCCGATTTGTGACAATTGCTGATCGGCCACTTGCACATAGTTCAGCGCATTCAGCCCGGTCACCGCTTCAATCCGGCGAATCCCCGCCGCAATACCGCCTTCGCTGGTGATTTTAAACAGGCCAATATCGCCGGTGCGCTGGACGTGCGTGCCGCCACACAGCTCGATAGAATATTCGCGGTCATCCTGTTTGCTGCCCATGGCCAGCAC
>CAUJHL010000046.1 GCA_963204705.1 Pseudomonadota bacterium
TTTTTTCCAGTTTCGGGAAAGAACGACAAGTGAAGGTTTATGAGTACGATACAGGCCATTAAAGGCTTTAACGATGGTTTACCGAGTCAGACACCGGCCTGGCGACAGCTTGAGACAGCGCTCGCAAAGTTAATGGACGACTACGGTTACGAACAGATTCGGCTGCCCATCGTCGAGCAAACCGGATTATTCAAACGGGCCATTGGGGATGCGACGGATATCGTCGAGAAGGAAATGTACACCTTTCTCGATCGGGGCAATCCGCCTGAATCCCTGACTTTGCGTCCGGAAGGCACCGCAGGCTGTGTACGCGCCATGCTGGAACACAATCTGCTGCGCGGAGCGACCCCCAGACTCTGGTATCAGGGGCCGATGTTTCGCTATGAACGCCCGCAAAAAGGCCGTTACCGGCAGTTTCACCAGTTTGGTGTTGAGACCTTTGGCGTGGCAAGCCCGGATATGGAAGCCGAGCTGATCGCACTCACCGCCCGACTCTGGCAGCGGCTGGGCCTGAGCGATTGCGTGCGACTGGAGCTGAACACGCTGGGTGAACTCCCTGCGCGGATGGCCTATCGCGCTGCGCTAGTCAGCTATTTGCAAGAGTTCCGCGCAGAGCTTGACGAGGATAGCCAGCGCCGGCTAGAGACCAATCCACTGCGGATTCTGGATTCCAAAGTTGCGCGCACCCAGGAAATTTTAACCAATGCGCCAGTGCTCAGCGCGTTTCTGGATCACGAGTCGCGTGATCATTTTGCCCAATTGTGCGGCTATCTGGATGCGCTCGGCATTGCCTACACGCTGAATCCAGCCTTGGTACGCGGTTTGGATTATTACAATAAAACTGTGTTTGAATGGACGACGACCCAGCTCGGCGCACAGGGCACCGTCTGTGCAGGTGGCCGCTATGACGGGCTGGTGGGGCAGTTAAAGGGCAAGTCGGATCAGAGTGTGCCCGCCGTGGGATTTGCCATTGGCATGGAACGGCTGTTGCTCCTGCTGGAAACACTGAACGACGCCAGTGCAGCCAGTGCTAATACTCAGGGTGCCGCCAGTTGTGACGTCTTTCTGGCAGCAGAACCGGTGTTGCACACACTGGGTTTGCAACTGGCCGAAACCCTGCGAAATTGCTGGGAGCAGTCCCAGACACCGATTCGTCTGAAGGTCGGCAGTCTGGGCAGCTTAAAAAGCCAGTTTAAAAAGGCCGATCAGTCTGGCGCACGCTGGGTGATTTTGCTCGGCGAACAGGAGCAGTTGGCCGGGGAGATTGCCCTGAAACACCTGGCCACCGGCGAGCAGCAGCGTATTGCCCAGGTCCAGCTGGCAGAGGTGCTCCAGAACCTACTGGAAGCCACCCCAGCCAAGCCGCACAGTGACCCCATTTCCCCAGAAAACCGACAGGACTCCCAGGTATGAGCGAGTATTTGAGTGACGCCGAACAGCTGGACCGCGCCAAGCAGTGGATGAAGCAGTATGGCAATCTGGCACTGAGCGCGGTGCTGGTGGCAATGATTGGGTTTTTTGGCTGGAATTACTGGCAAAAAACTAAAGAGACTCAGAATGTTGCGCTATCCGCCCAGTATCAGGGTGTCACTGATGCGGCGCAAACGGTGCTGACCACACCCACCGACACCGGAGCCCACAGCCAGTTTATGGCCAAATCGCAGGCTCTGATCAAGGAGCACCCTGAGTCTGCCTATGCCTTGCAAACCGCACTGCTACAGGCACGTCTGGCTGTTGAGCGTAATGATCTGACGGGCGCTGCAAAAGCCCTGCAGGCCGCTGCCGCCAGCAAAGTGGACGATCCGGGGCTCATTCAATTGGCGCAATTGCGTTTGGCGCGCGTCCAGTCAGCCCAAAAGCAAAACGATGCTGCTTTGGCTACGCTGGCTAAAGTCACCCTTCCAGCCTACGCCGCCTCCGTCGGTGAATTGAAAGGGGATATCCTTAGCCAGAAAGGCGATCGCAAAGGCGCTCAGGAGGCCTATGCCAAGGCCTGGGAAGTATTGACTGCGCGCGAGGAGCCACGGCCCTTGTTGCAAAATAAAATGGAAGGTCTCGGTATGACCGTCAAGGAAATCAAAACACCCAATCCGGTGAAAGCGCCAGAAGGAGGCATCTGAGATGGCTAACCATTCCTACCGCGCTGCCAGTACTGGCGTATTAACCCGATTCTCCGTGCGTTCTGTTGTAATATTGGCAATCCTTCCCGTGCTGTTTGCCAGTGGGTGTGCCAAAAAGGGGTTGCAGGCGATCGAGCATAAACCCTTGCCACTGCCTGCGATCACTACCAGCACGATTTCAGCGTCTCGCTTGCTGGATATTCAGTTGGGTGGTGGCCGAAAACACGATCCGCTGAGCCTTCGTATGGTTCCGCTCAATTCGGGCTATGTGAGCATGAGTCGCTCCGGTGTGATCGAAGCGGTGGACGGACAAGGCAAATCACTCTGGAAACACAAAGCCAGCATGGCACTGACCGGCGGAGTTGCGGCAAGTGACGTACTGGTGGCTGCAGGGTCGGATCAGGGCAAAGTCCAGGTATGGTCGGCTCAGACCGGAGAGCCCCTCTGGTCAGCAGCGGTGAGTGGGTCTGTCATTACCTCGCCACTGATTGCGGGTGACCGGCTGATTGTTCTGGCGAATGATGGCACCGTGACCGGTTTTGACAGTGCTACCGGAAAACCGATCTGGCATTTCAGTTTACCCGTCTCCAAATTGAACATTCGCGGGCAGGCGGCGCCTATCTTACTGAATCCTGAAACCGTATTGCTGGCATCGGATGGGGGTTCCGTCTATGCGCTGGATCGTGCGTCTGGGTTGCCCCGCTGGGAACGCCGGGTTGCGCTGGGCGATGGCCGTAATGATCGCGAGCGGCTCACCGATATCGATAGTGCTCCTGCGGTACTGGGTGATCAGATTTACAGCACCAGTTATCAGGGTCAGGTGACGGCACTGGATACTGCTGCCCAGCGAATGAACTGGACAGTAGAGGCGAGTAGTCTGCAGTCTCCCGCAGTCACGCCCACCATGGTCGTCGTGAGCACTACTGAAGGCACTGTGTTGGCGCTGAGTCGTGAGGATGGCAAGGAGCTCTGGCGTCAGGAGTCTCTGGGCTGGCGCGGACTGAGTAATCCCGTATTTGTGGGCAACCATTTCTGGGTCGGTGACCAGCAAGGCTATGTTCATGCCCTCGATCCGGCTACCGGTGCCATTCAGGGGCGAGTTCAGGCGAAAGGCGCCATTACCCAGCTGGCCGCCCAGCAAAACCGATTGATCGTCAATGCGGATAATGGCCATTACAGCGTCTGGCAGGTGTCCTGATCCAGCGCTGGGTTGATCGTCATTGCGTTGAGTCATCCGCCCTGACCTGAGTAGGATGCCGGACGATCATCGTTTTTTGGTCCTCCTCCGGAACGCTTCGGCATTCCGGTTTTGTGTTTGTGCCTATTAGGTTTTTTTTGTCATGAAACCAGTTTTGGCCTTGATTGGCCGCCCCAATGTGGGGAAATCCACCCTGTTCAACCAGATTACCCGCAGCCGAAACGCGCTGGTGGCGGATATTCCGGGGCTTACCCGTGACCGGCAATATGGCGATGCCAATTTTGAAAATAAGTCCTTCATCGTTGTGGACACCGGTGGTATTGGTGAAAACGAAGGTGGCATTGACAATTACATGGCCGAGCAATCCCGTACCGCGATTGAAGAAGCCGACATCATCCTGTTTGTGGTGGATGCACGGGCAGGATTGCTGGCGTCTGACGAGCAAATTTCCCGTGAATTGCGCACGCTGGGCAAAAAAGTCTACCTGATTGCCAACAAGGTCGATGGCGTGCACGCCGAAGCTGCCACCACGGAATTTTTCAAGCTGGGATTTGGTGAGCCGATGCACGTGGCCGCCAGTCATGGCCGGGGTGTGCACCAGATGCTGGAAGAAGTCCTGGAGACGATTCCAGAAGACCCCGAGCTGGACGAACAGGAAGAAACCCGAGGGCTGCGTTTAGCGGTCATCGGTCGGCCTAATGTCGGAAAATCCACCCTGGTCAATCGCTTGCTGGGTGAAGATCGGGTAGTGGTCTTTGATATGCCGGGTACCACGCGGGACAGTATTTATATCCCCTATGAGCGCCAGGGTGAGCGCTACACGCTGATTGATACTGCTGGTGTGCGTCGCCGAGGACGGGTCACCGAAACCATCGAAAAGTTTTCCGTGGTAAAAACCCTGCAAGCCATGAAAGATGCACATGTCATTGTCATGGTACTGGATGCCCGTGAGGGACTGGTAGAACAGGATCTGCATTTGCTGGGCTATGCGCTAGAGGCGGGCAGGGCGATCGTGATTGCCGTCAATAAATGGGACGGCATGAGCGACTATGACCGCAAGCAGGTCAAGGAAAGCATCGATAGGCGCTTTGATTTTATCCCCTGGGCCAAAGTACATCTGATTTCTGCGTTGCACGGAACGGGCGTTGGCGAGCTGTATCCTTCGATCCATCGCGCCTACGAATCGGCCATGCTGAAAGTACCGACGGCACGATTGACGCAGTTGCTGGCCGATGCCGTGGAGCAACATCAACCCCCGATGGTATCCGGCCGACGGATCAAACTGCGCTACGCGCATATGGGCGGACAAAATCCACCGTTGATCGTGATTCATGGTAATCAGACCGATCAGGTTCCGGCAGACTATCGGCGGTATCTGGAAAATGTGTTTCGCAAAGTATTCCGGCTGGAAGGCACGCCCATTCAGATTGAATTCAAGTCCGGTGACAACCCGTTTGCCGGAAAGCGCAACACGCAAAGCGACTACGACATCGAACGTAAGCGCCGCTTTGTCCAGCGACTGAAACGGGCACAGAAAAAACGCTAAAGTCATGGGCTTGGAATCAGGTGAGACCCAACTGGTTTAAACAGATGGTTTAAGCAGAAGCCGGGACGTTAAGGGAGCAGGGAGCACACGCGGATGAATCGGAAACTGACTATCGAAACCGTGCTCACCCTATTGGTGATGATTCCCATGTTGCTTTGCCTGGTGGTCGCCGCCACGATGCTGGTTAATGTGCGATTAACCGACATTAAGCAGCGTGCTTCAGAACGTGCACAGCAGTACGCTGCTATTTTGGCGGATACCACCAGTTGGATCAGCGCACAGCCCTATCCGGCCAATTTGACCCAATTACTCGAACGCCAGATTACCAGCATATCCAGCAATCCTGCTGTAGTGGCCGTGCATTTTGTGGATGCTGCCCATGAGGCGTCTGCAAGCCGTCCCAACTTTGACGATCCTTATCGGTTGCGACGCTTTGCCAGCGTGGACTTTCTGGTGCAGGATGGTTTTGGTGCCAGCAGCTATCGACACACCGGATATATCTATGTTGATTACAGCATCCAATTGCAGGTAGAGGAGCTGTACAAGCGTCTTGGTATGATTGCCGTTCTTTGGCTGTTGATCATTCTGGGGTTGAACCTGATCCTGAAGCGGATCAGCGGCTATCTTTTTGGTCCCATCAAACGCCTCGACACGGTACTGGCAAATTTGCGTGAAGGGAATTCAGCCGGAATCCAACTGGGTACATTCAATAGCCCAATCAAGGAATTGAATCGTCTGGAACATGGGATCGATACCATAGGCAGTCAATTGACTGAACTCAGGGAAAGCTGCCAGCGTCATCAGCGGGAGCTGTTGCAAATGTCTAAAAGGGAACAACTCGCCCTGGCGAGCCGGGACGATTTTCAGTCAATGATTACCCATGAGCTAAAGACACCGTTAAATGGCATCTGGGGAGGGGTTCAATTACTTGCCGGTGAGTCACTCACCAGTACCCAAAAAGAAAGTCTGCGCCTGATTGCTCGCAGTAGCCGCCAGTTATCCAATTTGCTGGACCAGATTCTGGCCATGCTGGCACTGGAACAGGGCCGAATTTTATTGCATCACGAAATGATGCAGCCTTTGCAATTACTGGAATCACTGGTGAATGAATCTGAGTCAAAGGCACGCCGCAAAGGTTTGCATATTGAACTTGAGGTAAAGCATACCCCAGACCTGCAATTAAGTGCCGACTTGCCAAAAATCCGGCAAATTTTAACTCATCTAATTGATAATTCTATAAAATATACTGAGATTGGCTATGTCCGCCTGATCAGCACGGTAGTTGACTCACCGGATGGTGAGCTGACCTGGCGCTGCGATGTCAAAGACAGCGGCATCGGCATAGAGCACTCTGTGCAGGAAGACATTTTCAAACCATTTTTTCAAGGCGATAGCAGTCACAATCGGCGCAACGAAGGCGCCGGCATGGGTCTGGCATTGGCCCAGAAACTGGCACGCATTATGGAAGGAGAGCTCAACGTGAGCAGCGCACCTGGAAGGGGCTCCACCTTTAGCCTGGTGGTCCCCGTTCAGCCTTGGGACACCGACGTCCCGGATCGGCATCTCGCGGACAAGCGCATCCTATTAATTGACATGGGTGAGAATGGTGAGATGCGTTCTTTACTCGTCAGCCTGGGGATGCTGGTTACGCATTTTACGGATGTGCCGCATGCGCTAACCCAGTTGCATGGTCATCTTTGGTCGGCGGTCATGATTTCTCGCCAGTTACCGCAGTCTGACATTACCAGTCTAGTCAGAGCGTTTCGTGAAAGCGAAATGGACAGCCGCACCCCGATCATTTTGCTGGTACCCCAGAATGAATCCGTTGATTTTACTCAGGATGCACGACTGGGCGTGGACTACTGGCTGGAAAATCATAATGATCGTAAGGCGATTGCCACTCAACTGGCTCAATGGCTAGATTAAGCAGATCAATGGTATTGCCTTTCGATCCATGACAATCCGACGAATGGAAGCATTTTTTTATTTTATAAATTGACTAAATACGACGTTTCTTTTATTGGAATTCGTACATTTTTCTCAGTAAAAAAATTATATTACAATAAGTTGTGTTTTTAATTTTTAAAGTGTTACTTTTTTTAAACATGATGGTTAAATAAAATAACGACCACTAATCGTTTTGAAAGCACCTTTGGTCTTGACACGATTGTCGGGGCGGGATTCTGAGTGTTTAATCGCAAACACCAAGATTCAGTAGCAACCGCAACCGGATCCAAGCATCACCTACCCAGATGTAGATTGATGATTTTTATTAATTAATCAGCACGTTCTAAGGAGCAATTGAACATGGCTAAATTAAATCTTTCCGAACTGGGTGCAATTGACGGTTTTATCGCTGCTGCCATCGTAGATACTGACAGCGGCCTGGCACTGGCCACCCTGGGTGAAGGCATTGATCTGGAACTGGCTGCTGCCGGTAACACCGAAGTGGTTAAATCCAAGCGCCGTGTAGCCAGCGCACTGGGTCTGAACGACGAAATCGAAGACATCCTGATCACTCTGGGCAAACAGTACCACCTGGTTCGCCCTCTGGAGCGTAACCCTAACCTGTTCATCTACCTGGTGATGGATCGTAAAAAATCCAACCTGGCCATGACTCGCCACACCCTGAAAAGCTTCGAGCAAAACCTGGACTTTTCATAATCCAGCGTTTGCCAGAAAACACGGTTTTCAAAAAGGCTGCCTTCGGGCAGCTTTTTTATTGTGCAAGTTTTAGGGCTAGTTTTATTGGAGACAGCTGTAGTGTGGTCAGTTTAGGGAAGTGAATCCGGACATTGTGAGCTGAGGAGTGTTCAACCCACGTTTCACCAAGCCTTAACGACCGACCCCAGGGTGGCGTATTTCCCAGGCATGATGAATGCCCGCGTTGCGTTTGAAGTCAAAGCCTATGGTTTGCGCACTGATCTCACGAATATCAAATTCTGCAGCGAGGCGTTCATCCAGTTCAAATTTGCGGAAATTGTTGGAAAACAGGAGCAGGCCGCCGGGTGCCAGCCGGTTCATGGCGCGTTTCAGCAGGGAATAATGATCGCGCTGGACGTCGAACGTGCCTTGAAACTTTTTGGAATTGGAAAAAGTCGGCGGGTCAATAAAAATCAGATCGTACTGTTCGCTGCCCTGTTTCAGCCATTCAAACACGTCGGATTCGTAAAATTCATGCTGGCGGGCTGGGTGATCCACCGGCAGGCCATTCAAGGCAAAGTTCTGCTTGCCCCATTGCTGATACGTATTGGACAGATCGACGCTCGTGGTGCTCGCTGCGCCCGCCAGTGCCGCATGTACACTCGCAGTAGCGGTATAGCAGTATAGATTGAGAAAGTGCTTTCCGCTGGCAAGACTGGCGATTTTCAGCCGCATGGGCCGGTGATCCAGAAACAGCCCCGTGTCCAGATAGTCGGTAAAATTCACATACAGGCAGGCCTGACCTTCGCGGACGATGTGAAGTTTGCCCTGATCGCCTTTTTTCTCGTATTGCTCGCTGCCTTTTTGCTTGGCGCGGGTTTTGATAAAGACCTGCTCACGAGAAACGTCCAGTACGTGCCGAATAATGCCCAGCGCGAGCTGAAAACGCTGTCGTGCTTTGTCAGGATCGATGGATTTGGGCGGTGCGTATTCCTGCACATGCAGCCAGTTTTCATAAAGATCAATGGCTAGATTAAAGTCGGGCAGATCGGCGTCGTATATCCGCAGGCAACTCACTTGCTCGCGTCCGGCCAGCTTGCGCAGATGCGACAGATTTTTGATCAGGCGATTGGCAAAGTCCTTGCCTTCATCTGAGACTTCACTAGGGGCTTCCCAGCGGGCCAGTAAACCGACTGTGGCAGGTGCTGGCTGCAGTTCACCCGAGCGGAAATAGATCGGCAAATTGCCATTCATCAGTCGGAGTGTCTGCGGATTAACCAGTGGAAGGACATCCGCCTGTTCGACCTGAGCAGCAATCACGCCCACCTGCTCTCCAGCAAACCGTTGTTGCAAGCGATAGGCCAGCCCCTGATACAGCGCACGATTGCTGAGTTTGTTGCCCAGTCGTTCACCGTAGGGAGGATTGGTGATGACCATGGCTTTTTCGCCAGTGTGCACCAGGTCGGCAGGCCATTCGTTCAGGCTGCGTTCTTCGATGTGCACAGAGGGCAGGGCATCTTTCAGGCCCGCGGCCAGCACATTCTGGCGGGTGGCCTTGACGGCTTCCCAGTCGGCATCGTAGGCATACACGCGAGGGAGAGGCAGCTCCCAGCCTGCCAACAGCCGTTGATGGGCTTCCTGCCGTAGCAATTGCCAGAGTGCATGGTCATGACCATGCCAGCCCTGAAAGCCAAAGGTGCGATTCAGGCCCGGCGCATGATCCAGCCACATCCACAGCGCTTCGATCACAAATGTCCCCGAGCCGCACAACGGATCACACAGTACCGTGTGCTGCTTATGGTGCCAGCCGAGTTGCCGCAACATGGCGGCAGCGAGATTTTCCTTGATTGGCGCATCGGTCATGATCTGCCGGTAGCCACGGCGATGCAGGCTATCCCCTGACAAATCCAGACAATACTGGTGCGACTCCATACCAGCAATCGCTAGCAGGGTAATTTCCGGCTGGCGCGTATCAATGCTGGGGCGCCGGCCCTGCGCATCCATAAAGGCATCGACAACGCCATCCTTGACCCTGAGGGTCGCAAACTGGGTATTGAGTTTGATCCCGCGTTCGGCCTGCAGGCGAACCATAAACGTGCTCGCGGGACTAAAAATCAGCGACCAGTCAAAATCCCGTGCGCCTTCGTACAGCTCCTCGGCCACATCGCGGACATCTTGACGCTTGATTGGCACGGAATGAATCGGCAGCAACACCCGGGACGCGAGCCGTGACCACAGGCAGATGCGATAGGCCGTTTCCAGACTGCCTTCGATCACCAGCCGGCCATGACTACGGGAAACCACATGGGCACCCAGTTCGGCTAATTCATCCGCCAGCAAAACCTCCAGCCCATCGGCGCAGGTGATCCAGTAAGTGGTCATACGGGGTGAGGCCATAGGGTCGATCCGGCGCAGTGCAAACAAAAGTGCTGCAGTTTACCCGTTTTTGCCCGTAGACTGGCAGTTTTGGCGCGGGTCAAACGCGGTCGTCCGACTAAACAAAGAGGCGTACATGTCAGATTTGCACTGCCTGCAACGGGCACAGCCGCTACTAGGGACAATGGTTAGCATCCATCTTTGGCTGCACGAAGGGCAGTCTTTGCACGCGGATCGACTGTTCAATGCGGCATTTGCTGCCGTGGGTCGGGTACATGGCCTCATGAGTGTGCACGATCCCGACAGTGCGCTGAGCCGTTTAAACCATGCCCCCTTGAATGAAAATTACCGCATTGACCCGTGGCTGTATCAGGTGTTGCTTCGGGCCATGCGGGTGTTTCGGCTGTCCGATGGCGTTTTTGATTGTGCGATTGCTGGAGCGCAGTTGAGACAATTGGGAAAAATCCCCCAGTTCCCGAGCCACAGCGTACAGCTGGCACACTCTACGCCGGGTAGCCTGAACGATCTTCTTTTACTGGGCGAAAACACCGTCTTACTCAGGCAACGACTGTATGTCGATCTGGGTGGAATTGCCAAAGGCTATGCGGTGGATCGGGCCATTCATGTGCTGAGGCAGCTTGGTGTCACTCAAATGACCGTCAATGCGGGGGGTGATTTGCGCGTGTACGGCCCGCAGGCGGAACGCATTCAGGTACGAGATCCAGAAACGATCGATCAACTGATCACGCTGGGTGAGCTGGAGCAGGGGGCGTGTGCTACGTCAGGGATTTATTACTCGCTTGCTCCGATAGACCCAGGCCACAGCCAAAGCCAAAGCCAAAGCCAAAGCCAAAGCCAAAGCCAAAGCCAAAGCCAAAGCCAAAGCCAAAGCCAAAGCCAAAGCGATCTGGTCAACCCTCTGGAGCGCACCACGTCACAGGCTCCGCTCAGCTATA
>CAUJHL010000047.1 GCA_963204705.1 Pseudomonadota bacterium
CAAGGTGCTCATCTGAAAAAACGTCTCATTCGGCTTGATCAGCCCGAGATCCAGACGTGCATGCTCCTCAACCGCCTCCATGCCATTTTTAAGATCGGTCACTTCAGCACGCAGAATACGATTACGCTCCATCAGCTGCAGATTTTGGGTTTTCACTTCGTCCACTCGCGCCTGAAGTTGCTGGCGGTCACGATAACCGCCTTCCCCCAGCCAGAGCAGACTTTGCAAATACAGCGTCAAGCCGATCGCTCCCAGTACCACCAGACGACCTGAAAAGGTTTTCAGCATGGACAGGAGCTCCCGATTCGGCCAAGGTCTGCGCGCAATTAGCGTAGACCACGAAATTCCGCACGACCACGATACGCAGCATCTACCATTTCTTCAATGCGAAGCAATTGGTTGTATTTGGCTACACGGTCCGAACGGCACAGAGAACCCGTTTTGATCTGACCAGCAGCAGTACCCACGGCGAGATCGGCAATAGTCGAATCTTCGGTTTCCCCGGAACGATGCGAGATAACGGTGGCGTAGCCGTTGGCTTTGGCCAGATAAATGGCATCCAGCGTTTCGGTGAGCGTGCCAATCTGGTTAAATTTGATCAGAATGGCATTGGCGACTTTTTCATCAATACCGCGCTGCAAAATGGCCGGATTGGTCACAAACAAATCATCACCCACCAATTGCACGGTATCACCACAGATTTTGGTGAGATACGACCAGCCCTCCCAATCGGATTCGTCCAGACCATCTTCAATCGAAATAATCGGATATTGACGCGCCAGACCCGCTAAATAATCGGCAAATTGCTGGCTGGTAAAGGCTTTGTTGCCCTCACCTTCCAGGACGTACTGACCATTTTTATAAAATTCACTGGCAGCACAGTCCAGCGCCAGCATAATGTCGTCGCCCGCCTTGAATCCGGCTTTGCCAATGGCTTCCAGAATCACGGTAATGGCTTCTTCATTGGAGCGCAGGTTGGGGGCAAATCCACCCTCATCCCCAACGGCAGTATTCAGTCCCTGCTGTTTCAGGACAGATTTCAGGCTATGAAAAATTTCGGTACCAGCGCGCAGGGCCTCACTGAAACTGCTAAAACCTACGGGCTCAATCATAAACTCCTGAATATCGACCGTATTGTCGGCATGCGCACCCCCGTTCAGAATATTCATCATGGGCACTGGCATGGTCAGTGTAGTTTGGCCGCGAAGATTCGCAATATGCTGATACAGTGGAATTTTTTGATTGGTCGCCGCAGCACGGGCAGCTGCCAGCGACACCGCCAGCATGGCATTGGCGCCCAGTTTGGATTTATTGTCAGTACCATCCAGCGTGATCAGCTTGCCATCCAATGCCTTTTGGTCGCGAGCATCCATACCCAGCAGCAAGTCACGAATGTCGCTGTTGACGTTCTGCACTGCCTGACGAACGCCTTTGCCCAGATAACGGGACTTGTCACCATCACGCAGTTCCAGCGCTTCACGCGAACCTGTGGAGGCACCACTGGGAGCACACGCCCGACCGACTACGCCTGAATCGAGTGTCACATCGGCTTCAATAGTAGGATTTCCCCGTGAATCGAGAATTTCACGGGCACGGATATCGGTAATTTGGCTCATGCACTGCTCCTAGGCTGCCTGACAAAAAAACACACAAAGTCGCTCTGTTAGAGTTCAGGGAGGCAGCCCTGAGTGTCTGGTTTTTTTGTCCATTTTCTTGCGTCAATGGGACAGATACCCGACACACTTGTGTGGTTGATCCTGCGTTAAGGATCGGGTTAAACCGTGTCGATCGCTCGACTGACAAACATTCGCAGTGAATTTAGCGTTAAATTTAATGCGTATCCAGCGTGGCAAAGCCTTTAACCAGCGTATCCAGTTGTTTTAACTGGGCTAAAAACGGCTCTAGTTGAGCCATACGCAAGGCACAGGGGCCATCGCACTTGGCCTTTTCCGGGTCAGGATGTGCTTCCAGAAAGAGCCCAGCCAGACCGGTAGCCATGCCAGCTTTTGCCAGCGTACTGATTTGTGCCCGACGCCCGCCTGCAGAGTCTGATCGGCCACCCGGTTGCTGCAGGGCATGCGTCACGTCAAAAAACACCGGCACATTCATGGCCTTCATGCTGTCAAAGCCCAGCATATCGACGACCAGATTGTTATAGCCAAATGCAGAGCCACGCTCGCACAAAATCAGCCGGTCATTTCCAGCTTCAAGGCATTTGTGCAAAATATGCTTCATTTCCTGAGGTGCCAGAAACTGGGCTTTTTTAATGTTAATAATGGCTTGGGTCTTTGCCATGGCCTCAACCAGATCGGTCTGTCGGCTTAAAAAAGCAGGTAACTGGATAATATCCGCGACTTCTGCCACGGGTGCTGCCTGATAAGGTTCGTGGACATCGGTAATGATCGGCACGCCAAAGCGCGATTTGACCTCAGCCAGCCACTCGAGTCCTTTTTCCATCCCCGGCCCGCGAAAGGAATTCAGACTAGAGCGATTTGCCTTGTCAAAACTAGCTTTAAATACGTAGGGAATATTCAGGCGGCCACAGATATCTACGTATTGCTCTGCGATCTCAAGCGCCAGCTCGCGCGACTCCAGCACATTCATGCCGCCAAACAGCACAAAGGGCAAATGATTGGCCATCTGGATCGTTCCCAGAGTCACCACCGATTGCGGGTGCGTCAGCGCTGTCATGGCGTTATTCTCCTGTGCTACCTGCTTGTCTCATTAAAGGCTTACATTTAACGGCTTATATGGAACACCTAAAAGCTGTCTTTGGCGCTACTGACATTTACGAAACTGTTATTCACGGCAATGTCATTACCAGCTACGTCTAGAAAAATCCCTTTTTCCACAGTCACATTTTCATGTTCACATGAGCGGCAGTGCATTGAGCTCAGTCACTCCTGCATAGGGTATTATTGGCCCTGTGCAAACTCGGTACCGGCATGCTGTTCACGGTGTTTCAGGGCCGCCCCAACGAAACTGCTAAACAGCGGGTGGCCACCACGCGGCGAGCTGGTGAACTCGGGGTGGAACTGACAGGCGATAAACCAGGGATGATCCGCCAGTTCAACCACTTCCACCAGATGCTGTACCGATGAAAAACCGGAAAACGTCAGGCCCGCAGCCTCAAGCTGTGGAATGTAGCGATTATTCACCTCATAGCGATGGCGGTGACGCTCGATAATTTCCGCACGGCCATAGACTTCACGCACCTTAGAGCCAGTCACCAACTCAGCCTTTTGCGCACCCAGGCGCATGGTGCCGCCCAGATCTGAGCTGTCATGCCGGGTTTGCAACTCGCCTTTTTCATCCATCCATTCGGTGATCAGGCCAATGAGCGGCTGGCTGGTACGGCGGTTAAATTCAGTCGAAGTCGCTTCGGACAAACCTGCCACATGGCGAGCAAACTCAATGACCGCCAATTGCATGCCGAGACAAATACCCAGATACGGCACCTTGTGCTCACGCGCAAACCGAATTGCAGCCATTTTCCCTTCGGTGCCACGTTCGCCAAAGCCGCCGGGTACCAGAATCGCATCAACGGCTTTGAGTCGATCCAGATTGCCATTTTCCAGCGATTCTGCATCAATATAGTCGATATGGATTTTAGCGCGATGGGTAATTCCGGCGTGCAACAAGGCTTCATTGACGGATTTATAGGCATCCGGCAATTCGACGTATTTGCCGACCATCGCAATGGTCACCTGATTATCGGGATTGAGCAGCGCATCGGTAACCGCTTCCCAGTCCGAGAGGTCAGCCGCAGGGCACTCGAGGCCAAAGCGCTCACAAATCAGGTCATCCAGCTGTTGGCTGTGGAATTTTTTTGGAATGAGGTAAATGCTGTCAGCATCTTCGGCCAGAATCACAGCACGCTCTTCCACATTCGTGAACAGTGAAATCTTCCGGCGATTATCTTCGCCAATGTCATGATCCGAGCGGCAAATCAGTATGTCCGGCTGTAGGCCAATCGAGCGTAGCTCTTTGACCGAATGCTGTGTAGGCTTGGTTTTGGTCTCCCCAGCTGACGCAATATAGGGCACCAGCGTCAGGTGCATCAGCAGTGAATTGCGACTGCCCAGCTCAACGCGCATTTGACGCACGGCTTCCATAAACGGCAATGATTCGATATCGCCAGCAGTACCACCAATTTCAACAATAGCAACGTCGTAGCCTTCTGCCCCGGCCTTGATCCGGCGCTTGATATCATCGGTGATATGCGGAATGACCTGAACCGTAGCGCCCAGATAGTCACCACGACGCTCTTTTTGCAGGACGTCCAGATAGACACGGCCACTGGTAAAATTATTATTTTTAGACATGCGGGAATGCCGCAAAAAACGCTCGTAATAGCCCAGATCCAGATCGGTTTCTGCGCCGTCTTCGGTCACAAAGACTTCACCATGCTGAAAAGGACTCATGGTGCCCGGGTCGACGTTGATATACGGATCCATCTTTGTCATGGTGACTTTAAGCCCCCGCGCTTCCAGCAATGCAGCTACGGAAGCAGCAGAAATCCCCTTCCCCAGTGACGACACCACGCCACCCGTGACAAATATGTATTTGGTCATCACCCTAAAACCTCTGCGCCAATGCGGCAAAATCGGTCATTTTCCCCTGAAATCAGGGCAAGTTGACGTGTTGTGATGGGCGGCCATTTTACTTCAGGCATGACCCTCAAAGCAAAACAACTCCACGAAATACACAGGATAATTACGCCGATTTCGCCAAACCTCAGCAATAAAAAAACCCGGCATCACTGCCGGGCTCTTTCAGGATTCTATCTGAGCGATCAGATTAGAATTTTTGTTCCAGAGACACACCGATAACGGTATTTTCAGCAGTTTGAATGGCTGTACCGACTTGTGAGTCAAAGTTTTGCTTGGCGATATAGCCATAACCAGTGGTGTTTTTGGCGAAGCTATACGCAACACCGGCACCCAGTTGGTCACGATCCAGATCTTTCAGACCAGCAGTGGTGAAGCTGGTGGTGCTCTTGTTGTACTGAGCAAATGCAGCCAGACCATCTACTGAAGGAATCGCCATCAGCGCACTGATAACAAAGGCATTTTCTTTATCAATTGCGTTGTTGGCAGAAGGCTGGGCATTCTGATACAGGCCACCCAGCGTCAGACCATTGATGCCAGCTGCCTGACCCATATCGATTTGACCAACAACACGGATTGTGTCTGCGAGAATCAAAGGCCCACCAACAGCATTGAATTTGCTAGCAACTTTTTTGTCGCCAGCCAGGGCGGCATAAACGCCATTCTGGTTATAGGCCAGGCTCATGGACAGGCCGTTGTCGCCATTTTGTGTTTTGCCAGTCATGACATCACCTTCCTGATTGAGGATCAGGTTGGCATTGAATTTAACAGGCACACCTTCCATTTCAGGGGATTCATAACCAATCACGTTACCTACACGGTTTTCACCAGTCAGTACGGTTTTCATGTCACCCAGTTCGCCTATAGTGTCATTGAACAGGTCAACTTTACCTTGGGCTTCTTTTAGTGCGGTGTCAAAACCGCCCAGTTTGACGGTACCAAAGTTAGTGTTTTTCAGACCGACATAACGGTTACGCGCTTTGAGATCATTTCCGCTGGAAATGTCACCGGAGATGCCCCACTCAGCCATATAGATAGCACTGGTGGTAGCGGTCAGTTCGTCTTCGCCTTTCAGGCCAAAGCGTGAAGCGTTGGACATTACGTCGGTAGTGGTAACGTCATCAGCACCTGGAGCACCTGAATTCGAAGTGATGCTGTCAACGGCCAGATGCAGTTTACCGTAGACTTTAGGAGCAGCCTGTGCAGCAGAAATGGACAGGGTTGCGATGGCGGTAGCCAGTAGCAGTTTTTTCATGAGTAACACTCCAGAGAAAAAAATTGTGTGATCCAGCTTGACTGACTCTCGTTGTTCATTGCATGCAACGAACGTCCCCCGAGAATCCAGCAATTGATGCGCATTATCCGGGTCAATTATGACAATGGGATGAAACACGTAACAAAATCTGTCAGATCGTGTTGTTGCAATGATGGCATACAATTGACATTTTTTGATACAACTATGGTTTTATTAAAATCAATAGGTTGAAATTTTTTATGAAAAGTTAAGAAACAATTTGGCTATTTACTATACACATTCAGCACAATTTTGACGCAAGGAAACGCCAAACAATAGACATTTTCCGAGCGCCACGAATTACTTTATTTTAGACATCGCGACTGTTAGCCACCAAAAACAGGCTTCGTACTGGCGAGTGCATATTCGCGCAGCAATCGCTCGATCAGCACGGTCGCGCTGGGAGCGTCGTGGATTGACCCTACTCCATGGCCAGCACTCCAGACGTCCTTCCATGCCTTGATGTTTTTGATTTTGACATCTTCGGCACTGTAATTATCCGGATCCAGCCCAGCCCGCTCGATGGACTTACGCAAATAATGCGCGGGCACCCCGGAGAATACTGGACTCAGTACCACATCACTTGCCTGACTCTCCAGTACGATGGACTTGTATTCAGGGCTAGCCATGGATTCTTCCGTTGCGATAAACCGGGAGCCCATATAGGCCATGTCAGCGCCGGCCACTTCCAGTGCCCGAACCGACTGGCCATTGGAAATGCTACCACCGACGATCAGCAAACCTTCCCAAAATTCACGAATCTGACTAATAAAAGCAAAGGGATTCAATTGCCCTGTGTGCCCGCCTGCCCCACCCGTGACCAGAATCAGGCCATCCACGTTTGCCTGTGCTGCTTTGGTAGCGTGGCGGATGGAGACGACATCGTGCAGTACTTTGCCGCCCCAGCCATGGGCACGGCTCACTACTGCTGTGGGATCACCGACGGAAGTGATTAGTACAGGCACCCGGAATTCTTCAGCCAGTGCCAGCTCCTCGGCTTTACGATCATTCATTTTATCCAGCAAAATGATGTTCATGGCGTACGGTGCGGCGGTTGGATTGTCCTGTTGAAAGCGCTGCATCTGTTCCAGCCAGTGGCGCAAATCGTCCAGCGTGCGGGCATTGGCTGCGGGAAATGAACCCACCACGCCTGCACGGCAGCATGCCTGTACCAGCGCCAGCCCAGACACCAAAAACATGGGAGCGACGATTACGGGCAGTTTGAGGTTTGGGCCCATCAATGTCTGAACAGTCATGGTGAATTCCTTGGAATATAACAGCTTGAAATAAAAAACCTGAACTATAAAAACAGCTAAGCAATCTGGTTGCTTGAAACAGCGCTCTAGCGAACTCTAACAAAAGCGGGCAAAAAAATACCCCGCCAAAGCAGGGTATTTCTGAACCTGTAGTCACCTTCAGATCAGAGTAAGGGTATTTGCCCAGACTGTGATAAGTACAATGACACGCTCAATTACAGCTTGCTAGTTAATTCAGGCACTACCTGGAACAGATCACCTTCGAGGAAATAATCCGCGACGGTGGCGATCGGAGCTTCTGGATCTTTGTTGATCGCAACGATCACTTTGGAATCCTTCATACCCGCTAAGTGCTGGATCGCACCGGAAATACCCACGGCAACATACAGCTCTGGCGCAACGATCTTGCCAGTCTGACCCACTTGCAGGTCGTTCGGCACAAAGCCCGCATCGACAGCCGCACGGGATGCACCCATGGCAGCGCCCAGTTTATCAACCAGTGGAGCCAGAACGGTGTTGAAGTTATCACCATTTTGCATGCCACGACCGCCAGATACCACGATTCGGGCGGCAGTCAGTTCAGGACGATCCGACTTGGCCAGTTCTTCACTGACGAAGCTGGATTTGCCGGCGTCTTTGGCTTCTGCAATGGTTTCAACAGCAGCAGAACCACCGGTAGCAGGTGCCGCATCGAAACCCGTCGTACGCACGGTAGCGACTTTGATGGCTTCGCTGGTTTGCACAGTTGCAATGGCGTTGCCGGCATAAATGGGGCGTTCAAAGGTGTCGGCTGAAATCACTTTGGTGATGTCTGACATCATGCCAACGTCCAGCAGGGCTGCAACGCGAGGCAGGAAGTTTTTGCCTGTAGTGGTGGCAGCAGCCAGTATATGGCTGTAGCCCTTACCCAGATCGGCAACCAGTAGGCTGATGTTTTCAGCCAGCTGGTGAGCATAGGCAGCGTTATCAGCCAGCAAGACTTTTGCAACACCGGGAATGGCAGCAGCAGCGGTAGCAGCAGCCTGGCAGTTTTGACCAGCAACCAGTACATGAATATCGCCACCGATCTGCTGGGCAGCGGTGATGACATTCAGCGTAGCCGATTTCAGGCTGGCGTTATCGTGTTCGGCGTAAACCAGAATACTCATTGTTCAGCTTCCTTCAACCGGCTGGATTAGATGACTTTAGCTTCGTTTTTGAGCTTGTCGAGCAGCTCATCAACGGATTTGACCTTGATACCGGCTTTGCGTTCAGCAGGCGGAGTCACTTTCAGGGTTTTTACCTTGGGAGTGGTATCCACGCCATAGTCGGCAGGCGTTTTGGTATCCAGCGGCTTTTTACGGGCCTTCATGATGTTCGGCAGTGCCGCATAACGTGGCTCGTTCAAACGCAAATCGGTCGTGACGATCGCAGGCAATGGCAATGCAACTGTCTGCAAACCACCGTCGATTTCACGGGTGACCTTCATGGTGGTGCCCTCAACGACGACTTCAGAGGCGAAGGTACCCTGACCCACACCCATCAGGGCAGCCAGCATCTGGCCAGTCTGGTTGTTGTCGTCATCAATGGCCTGTTTGCCCAGCAGAATGATCTGTGGCTGTTCGGCATCCACGATGCCTTTCAGGATTTTGGCCACGCCCAGTGAACCCACGGCGTCATCAGTCTGAACCAGAATGCTGCGGTCAGCACCGAGTGCCATGGCAGAACGAATCTGTTCCTGAGCTGCTGCGGGACCAACGGACACCACGACGATTTCGGTCACGACGCCTTTTTCTTTCAGGCGAACGGCTTCTTCAACCGCGATTTCGCAGAATGGGTTGATCGACATTTTGACATTGGTCAGATCGACACCGGTCTGATCCGCTTTGACGCGGACTTTGACGTTGTAATCGACAACGCGCTTGACAGCAACAAGAGCCTTCATGGAATCCTCGGCTTCAGCTAGTAAATATGATGGACGTACCTGTGACAGGCACCTCATTCAAAGTGCGCGATATCTTGCTATCGCCAGTCGCGCAGGTCAAGACCGAATCTGTACACGGCCCAGTTTTTTGTCAGTATAGTCAAGCGACTCAGCGTGGTAATTGGCGCGAGTCGCATAAACCGTAGTGCGTTTGGCCAATTCCCCTGCTCTGTGCGCTAAAAACTGTCATGTAAAGAAGTACCTGAAAGTAGAGGTCCGTTTTAACGATACAGTTTTAATGATACAGTGCTACCCATCCAGTGTTAGCTCCCCGCTTTCATCTGGGTAAAGGTATCCCGCGCAGCAGCGATGGTGGCCTCGATATCGCTGGCAGTATGCGCACTGGAAATAAAGCCCGCCTCAAATGCAGACGGTGCCAGATAAATACCGCGCTCCAGCATGCCATGGAAAAAGGCATTGAAGGCTTTGGTATCGCATGCGGTCATCGCTGCAAAACTGGACAGATCATCCGAGTCGGTAAAATACAGGCCAAACATGCCGCCGACCTGCTGAGTACGGAACGGTATGCCACTGTCATCGGCCGCTTGCTGAAGGCCAGTTAACAGGGTAGACAGTGTACTTTCCAACGCATCATGAAAGCCGCTTTGCGAGATCAGCTCCAGCATGGCGATGCCCGCGCGCATGGCCAATGGATTTCCCGACAGTGTGCCTGCCTGATAGACCCCACCCAGCGGTGCGATGCAGGACATGATGTCCCGCCTGCCGCCAAACGCGCCAACAGGCAAGCCAGCACCGATGATTTTACCCAGCGTGGTCAAATCCGGCGTGATGCCATAACGCGCCTGCGCACCACCGAGGGCAACTCGAAAGCCCGTCATTACCTCATCAAAAATCAGCACTGCGCCAGCTTTGGTACATTCATCGCGCAGGGTTTGCAAAAAGCCCTCTACCGGAATCACCAGATTCATATTGCCGGCCACAGGCTCAACAATCACACCGGCAATCTGGCTGCCCAGCTCAGCAAAACAGGCTCTTACGGCGTCACTGTCATTATAGGGAAGCGTGATCGTATGCTGCGCCAGGTCGGCAGGCACACCCAGGGAACTCGGTACGCCCATGGTCAATAGACCACTTCCCGCTTTTACCAGCAAGGAATCGGAATGGCCGTGGTAGCAGCCTTCAAATTTGACGATCTTGTCACGGCCTGTAAAGCCCCGTGCCAGACGAATGGCCGTCATGGTTGCTTCGGTGCCGGAACTGGTCATACGAACCAGATCCATCGACGGCATCAGCTCACAGATACGATCGGCGACCGTAGTTTCACTGGGTGTGGGTGTGCCAAAACTCAGCCCATCAGCAGCAGCGTGCTGCACGGCACTGACGATGGTCGGATGTGAATGCCCCAGAATCATCGGCCCCCATGAGCCAATATAATCAATGTACTTTTTGCCTTCGGCATCAAACAGATAGGCCCCCTGAGCGCGTGTCATGAATACGGGCGTCCCACCGACGCTACGAAAGGCACGCACCGGAGAGTTGACGCCTCCGGGTATATGACGTTCCGCCGCTGCAAACAGTGCCGCATTGGTCTGGGGAGCTGGATTGGTCATGACGTTTACTCTCAGGGAAACTGGTTTTAATTCAAGTCTGGCCCAATTTGGGTCTGTTGAAATCCAAAGAAAAAGGCCTTCTACACGCTGGCAGAAGGCCGCTACCCTGGCATCCCCGCTTTTTCCTAATACAAGCTCATCAGACGCTAATCTGTACTTGATCAGGACACGGCGCAGGGAATAAATCGGGCGATTGCCTCAGCGCATGTCGCGGCCTTTGCTCGCACCAATCCGCAGACGCAGGCCATTCAGCCGGATAAAGCCTTCGGCATCTTTCTGGTTGTAGGCGCCGCGATCGTCTTCAAAGGTCGCAATGTTGGCATCAAACAGGGAGTCATCTGATTTGCGGCCTGCCACGGTAACATTGCCCTTATACAGTTTTACCCGTACCACACCATTTACCGGCTCCTGAGAAGCATCGATCATGGTCTGGATCATTTTGCGCTCAGGGCTCCACCAGTAGCCGTTGTAGATCAGGCTGGCGTAACGCGGCATCAGCTCGTCTTTAAGGTGAGCGACTTCACGGTCGAGCGTAATGGACTCAATGGCACGGTGAGCCTTGAGCATGATGGTGCCACCGGGGGTTTCATAACAGCCGCGTGACTTCATGCCGACGTAACGGTTTTCCACCAGATCGAGTCGGCCAATACCGTGTTTGCCACCCAGCGTGTTCAGCGTTGCCAATACCGTTGCGGGCGTCATGGACTCGCCGTTGATCGCAACAATATCGCCTTTTTGATAGGTCAGTTCGAGATACTCAGGCTCATCCGGTGCTTTTTCAGGGCTAACCGTCCAGCGCCAGATATCTTCCTCAGGCTCCCAGTAGGGGTCTTCCAGACCGCCCCCCTCGTAGGAAATGTGCAGCAGGTTGGCATCCATGGAGTACGGGGATTTTTTGCCAGCTTTGGCAAAATCAATCGGAATATGATGGGTTTTGGCATAGTCCATCAGGGTTTCGCGGGAGGTCAGATCCCACTCGCGCCACGGTGAAATACAGCTGAGCTCCGGGGCGAGGCCGTACATGCCCAGCTCGAAACGCACCTGATCGTTACCTTTACCGGTAGCACCATGGCTAATGGCATCGGCACCTTCAGCCTGTGCAATTTCCACCAGACGCTTGGCAATCAGAGGACGGGCAATCGAGGTGCCCAGCAGGTATTCGCCTTCATAAATGGCATTGGCCCGAAACATCGGGAACACATAATCTCGAACAAATTCTTCACGCAAGTCTTCGATATGAATGGATTTTACGCCCATTTGCTCTGCTTTGGCGCGCGCAGGTTCCAGCTCTTCGCCCTGACCCAGATCCGCCGTAAAGGTGATGATTTCGGCGTCGTATTTTTCTTGCAGCCATTTCAGAATGACCGACGTATCCAGACCACCCGAATAGGCCAGTACGATTTTGCGAATGTTCGCCATGGGAAAATTCCGTCAAAGGGAAAAAATCGGCGCTAGTTTACACGAAATGAACCGATTACACAGCGTGATTCCGCCCTTCAGAGCGCTTTAAACGCGAGGGCCAATGATGGATTAGCTGCCAAAAACATGCACCCGGTGCCGCCCATTCGCCTTGGCAATATACAGGGCAGAATCGGCCTCATCGATCAGGGCCGCGCTCTGCAAGGTGGTTCGTCCGGGAATGCAACTGGCAACACCAATACTCACACTGATATGGCCGGTAGGCAGCGACTTTGGATGATCGATCGCCAGTTGATCCACATTGGCCAGTAACGTGCGTGCGATGTACAACGCCCCGTCCACTGTGGTGTTGGGCAAAATGACGATAAACTCCTCGCCACCATAGCGCGCTGCAAGGTCTGTAGCCCGATGCAGTGAGGATTTGAGCGCCTGCGCTACGGCAATCAGGGCGACATCCCCCTGACTATGACCAAACGCATCGTTGTAAGCCTTAAAAAAATCAATATCGAGAAATAATAAGGACAAGGGCTCGCCAGAACGTTCTGCCCGCGCCCATTCCATATCCATGCGTTCATTAAAATAACGGCGGTTGGCAAGGCCGGTAACCGGATCTTCACGGGTTATCCGGGTCAAATCCATCGTAAGTTGCTGCGCCCGCTGATGATCGATTTCCAGCAGAGTGCCGCGTATAAAACTCAGCCGGTCTTTTCCTACCAGCAAATTACTGACCATAAATCCCAGAAAATTACCCAGAAACACGCCGTAAAAATACACCAGCGGATCCAGATGCACATTCATCAGTAATTTTAAGGGCAGCACAGGCAACATACCGGCAATCAGGCAAATCACCAGCATACGCAAGGGAGGCATGCCGGTCAGAAAGTACGCCAGCATGTAAACAAACACGATGATATAACCCGCCTGCAGCACCAGCCGCTCGGTATAAAACTGCATCGTTAGCAGACAGGTCATCAGGACTGCCCAAAAGGTAATCAGCCCCATGATTTTCTGATAATACGAAGCGAGTCGGGGCTTTCCGGCAAGAATGGGCAAACCGCCCAGACACAACGCGCCATTGAGATACGTCAGCGCCCAGATCACTATGTCATGAATCCGGTTTTCAATCGTACTTATCAGAATGATCGTGGAGAGGGTAATAAACCCGGTCACCAGATAAATTAATAAAATCTTGTGGGAAATATCGCGGATAATACTGATCGAACGATCGGTCATCGTTTGCCAAAAACGCTGCTCCAAAGCCGGAGGAAATTCGGAATGCTGAAATTCACCGTGCCGGCTCAGCCGTACACGCATCAGCTCCTCATCACTGGCACTGGGTACATACAGGATTGGAGAAGTCGCTGGACTTGTTTTTTTCTTCACACAAACGCCTGAAATGTTGTGGTTTTATCGCTCATGGTTTTCATCAGCATCCTGCCAGGTCGGGGAATGCCTCCCTTTCAAAAGCTTTTCTATTAAAAAGCTTCACTGTCAAAAGCTTCCCTGTCGCCTGTCTAGCTTGCTTTATGGCAGAGACACTGAAAGGCTTGCCCAGACTCAATTTTTAGCTCAATTTCAGACTGCTTTTCCCGACAAGTTGTTACGGCTACTACAGTAATTCCGTAGCACACATCAACAAGGTCATACGATACCAATGCAGCACCGGGCATTCAATCACTGAACGGCCTTGTTCGACCAAAGGAAGTGATTATCCATGACCATCAATCAGAGTAGCCGTTGTTATCAACTTACTGAGAATAGCCACTGTTTACCGGTCGGCTGTCGCACCCCAGTTGCAGACACGCTATAGTAAGCGCCGCCAGAAAAACGTTGCTCCGCACCCATGCGCACGACAGGCCTCCACGACCCAGCCGTTTAAATCAGCCGAGTCACATGGTGAGTGTCCAATTGAGCGTCAAATTGAGTGCCTAACAGAGAATTGCTCCATGACCCAACAGCTTACCATTACCCGGCCTGACGATTGGCACCTGCATTTCCGCGATGGAAATGCCTTGCAAAGGACAGTGCCAGATAGTGCAGCGGTCTTTGGACGCGTGTTGTGCATGCCAAATCTGACGCCACCAGTCACCACGGTCGCAGAGGCCGAAGCCTACCGTAACCGGATTCTGGCTGCCGCGACCAATGCCAGTCCCAGTTTTAACAACCCTAGCTTTGACCCCGTCATGGCACTGTATTTGACGGAAGCCACAGACCCGCGCGAGATCGCAATGCTGGCTGCCAGTTCGCATGTGCGTGCGGTGAAGCTCTATCCTGCCGGCGCCACCACTAACTCCCACGCAGGCGTGAGGTCTCTGGACGCTGTGTTTCCGGTGATTGAAGCGATGGAAGAACACGGCGTGCGGTTTTTGCTGCATGGCGAAGTGACCGATCAGCATGTGGACATTTTTGATCGCGAAAAACGCTTTTTGGATACCGTGCTGGAGCCCTTGCTAAAACGCTTTCCGACTTTAAAAGTCGTGCTGGAGCACATCACGACGGCGGATGCAGCAGAGTTTGTCCTGTCTCAGAGCGACCGCGTGGCAGCGACCATCACGCCCCAACATCTGATGTTTAACCGCAACGACATGCTGGTCGGTGGCATACGGCCTCACCTGTTTTGCTTACCCATTCTCAAACGGCAGACGCATCAGCAGCGTTTATTAGAAGTAGCGACCAGCGGCAACCCCAAATTTTTCCTGGGTACGGACAGTGCTCCGCACGCGCAGGATAAAAAGGAAACGGCCTGTGGCTGTGCTGGGTGCTATTCCGCCCCCTATGCCATGGGACTGTACGCCGAAGTATTTGAAGAAGCAGGAAAACTGGATCGCCTCGAAGCCTTTGCCAGTCATTATGGTGCGGATTTTTATGGCCTGCCGCGCAATCGCGATACCATAACCCTGATCCGCCAGCCGCAAATCATTGCCAGCAGCCTGCCCTATCTGGATGAGCAAGCCCTGATTCCACTCCGCGCGGGTGAAACACTGGCCTGGAGTGTTGCATGATGTCTGAGATTAAGACCCAACCGATATCAAATGCACCATCCAGCACGGTATCCAATACGATGCCCGCAGCAGCACAGCCTGAAACAGCCCAGCCTGAAACGGAAAGCTCCAAAACTCTGGCTCACCCAAAAATTGGCCAGCGCTTCCGGGGCTTTTTGCCGGTGGTGGTGGACGTGGAAACTGCCGGTTTTGATGCCAAAAAAGATGCCCTGCTGGAAATTGCCTGCCAGCCCATTTTACTGGATAGCCAGAATCGATTTGTGCCCGGTGAACTCATCCAATCGCATCTGGCGCCCTTTGCGGGTGCCAATTTCAACAAGGAATCCTTGATTTTTAATGGCATTGATCCCTTTAATCCCATGCGAATGGCGATTGCTGAAGAAGAAAAAGTCGCCTTTAAACGGCTGTTCAAACAACTGAATGACGTTCGTCGTCAGCAAGAGTGCCGGCACTGCATCCTGGTGGGGCATAACGCGCATTTTGATCTTGGCTTTTTAAAGGCCGCAATTGAACGCAGTCACTCCAAGAATCAGAATCCCTTCCACAGTTTCTCAGTGCTGGATACCGTCACCCTATCCGCCATGGCGTTTGGCCAGACTGTACTCGCGCGCGCCTGTCAGGCAGCGGGAATCGAATTTTCAGGTTCTGAAGCACATTCAGCGGCCTATGACACGCAAAAAACCGCCGAATTGTTTTGCCATATTTTAAATGCCTATCCGATGCTGGCTTTAGCCACTGGCGGTGAATCCTCTTCTGCAGAGGATGGTTAAGCTTCAGCCGCTGGCTGAGCTTGTCGAAGCCCATAACCAATCATCGCCCCTTCGACGAGCTCAGGGAGCTTTACCCGCTGGCTGAGCTTGTCGAAGCCTATTGCCCGAACGGCAATTCCTCATCCTGGGTTTCCGTTCTGGCAGGGGATTTTGGTCGCTCAGCCAGTGGTACCTGAAGCTTGATGATCTCATTGCCACGTTTAACCTCCAGTGGCAAACGGATGCCAGGTTGCTGGCGTGCAACCAGCTGAATCAGTTGCGCTGCAG
The DNA here is from genome assembly GCA_963204705.1 of Pseudomonadota bacterium. Lineage (GTDB taxonomy): Bacteria > Pseudomonadota > Gammaproteobacteria > Pseudomonadales > Moraxellaceae > CAUJHL01. The sequence continues at coordinate 16,153 of CAUJHL010000047.1, forward strand.
TATGAATTGGCTGCCCCGCCACACTCACCACCACATCACCGACGCGCATGCCGCCCTGATCTGCCGGGCCATTACGCACGACTCCCATAATCTTCGCGCCTTCCTCGGGATTGAGCTGAGAAGGATCCTGCTGCCCTGCCACTTCGACGCCCAGCCAGCCTCGGGTCACCTTTCCGGTCTGAATAATCGATGACATCACCTGTTGGGCCAGGCTGGATGGAATGGCAAACCCAATGCCCATGGAGCCACCGGAACGGGAAAAAATCGCCGTATTAATGCCGATCAGATTGCCTGCCACGTCAATCAGTGCCCCGCCTGAATTACCGGGGTTGATCGCCGCATCCGTCTGAATAAAATCCTCAAACGCATTGATCCCCAGACCCGAGCGCTCAGTCGCCGAAATGATGCCCTGTGTCACGGTTTGCCCAACGCCAAAAGGATTGCCGATCGCCAGCACCACATCCCCGACCTGATTGGCCGATTGCTTGAACGGCACCACAGGCAAGCCACTCAGCTCAACTTTGATAACGGCCAGATCGCTGTCAGGGTCTGTCCCGACCACTTTAGCGGTTGCCCGACGACCATCCTGCAAGCCCACGGTGATTTTATCGGCTTTTTCAACCACATGATTATTCGTCAGAATATACCCATCTGGCCGGACAATCACGCCGCTGCCCAGACTTGTCGGCTGTGCATTGTGGCCTTGCTGACCTTCATTCGGATCAATGCCGTGATATTCAAAAAAGCGCCGCAAAAAAGGATCATCCAGCTGCGAATGGGCTTCGACTTTTTCCGTGGTATAGATATTCACCACTGCAGGAGCCGCCACCTTAACCGCGTCATGATAAGAATAAACGCCCTGCCCATTGCCGTTAATCGTCAGGGTACGCTCAGGCGCATTAGGCAGCATGGTGATTTGTGAGGGAACAGGCGTTTGGCTTGATGACCGCAAATACGGTAAAAGATGCTGCGTTTTGAGCACATAAGCTCCCATAAAGGTCACTAGAATCCAGGGAAGCAAGATCAGCAAACGGCGCACGTGAGTTTTCCTATTATTCATGAGGTTTGACAATGGATTGCAGAAAGTCGATCTGTATCGCCAGTTAAGCGCTTGCTTACGCACCCTTTTAAGCGCCCTCTTAAGCATATCGCCAGCGATTTTCCAGAGCACCCTCACATTGCCCCTACTTTGACACTGGGAGGGTACTATGGGACTGTATATACTCTTAAAACAGCCGATCAACATGTCGGCTTGTTTGTTGTTTTGTGAATTAGCCGTCAGGAAAGTCCATGAGCCGAATTACCCGCCAGCAGTTACAGCAGTGGTGCCATCGTGAATTGTCTGTCAGTCAATTCAAGGATTATGCACCCAATGGCCTACAGGTCGAGGGTAAAGCGGACATTGGCCTATTGGTGACTGGAGTAACCGCCTGCGAAGCACTGATCGACGCTGCCATCGATGCTGGTGCAGATGGCATTTTGGTGCATCATGGCTATTTCTGGAAAGGCGAGGCCCCTGAACTGACTGGCATGAAAGGCCGCCGCATCCGCAAGCTCATGCAGCATGAGCTAAATCTGTTTGCGTATCATTTACCACTCGATGCGCATGGTGAATGGGGCAATAATCGTGCCCTCGCCGACCGGATGAACTGGCGGGTTTCCGGCCCGCTGATTGCTGGCCAGCAACCTGCTATTGGTAATATTGCGGATCTGGAACAGCCCATTGAGGCACATGCCTTACAGCTGCAGCTCACCGAACAGCTGAATCATCCGGTGCAATGGATCGCGGGTGGGCCAACGCATATTCGCCGTATCGGCTGGTGCACCGGAGCCGCGCAGGATTATCTGGAACATGCCGTTGCTCAGGGCTGTGATGCCTTTGTTTCCGGAGAAATCAGCGAACGCACGGTGCACGAAGCCCGCGAAATGGGTATTCATTATTTTGCTGCCGGCCATCATGCCACCGAAAAAGGCGGCGTTCAGCGACTTGGGCAGGCCATCGCCGCAGAGTTTGGGATTCAGGTGGAATTTATCGATATTCCCAATCCTGTCTAGCAGTACTGTGACGCGACTCGATAACTCGACTTGATAACGTGACTGGTTAGACTGACTGCTTGGAGTAAGGCCAAAAATGAACATGCTCGATCAAGTTGATCAAAGCCTGAACTATCGAATTTCTCCTGCCCTGGTATTGATAAATCCCATCGTGGCGACCACTCCACATTTTTAGAATAATAATATTTAATTTCAAAAAGTTGAATAGTAGAAATCAACCGTTTGCTCTGAGATAAATTTGCACTTCGTCACATTCAGGCACTTGTACTCTGTTTCTCTGTGCGGCAAGGTAGCCGTACTCATTTTCGATCGGTAGAAACGATTGATTTCTCAGAGTTGATTGATCTTAAAAGGAAGTGTGACGGTGTTTATTCGGTGTGCAGGATTCGATAATCGACTATCTAACATCCTGATGTAAGCCGAAAGTATCGCATTGGCCTGCTCAATCAGCCCTGTTGTATTCCGCCCCATTTCTGGAGAACCTCATGACCGTACTCGTTGGCAAACCGGCCCCGGATTTTAATGTTGCTGCTGTCCTCGGCAATGGCGAAATCGTTGACTCCTATTCCTTCAGCGCCGCCACCAAAGGCAAATATGCGCTGGTATTTTTCTATCCGCTGGACTTCACCTTTGTCTGCCCTTCCGAACTGATCGCGCTGGACAACAAAATGTCCGAGTTTTCAGCACGTAATGTCGAAGTGGTTGGCGTTTCGATTGATTCCCAGTTCACTCACAATGCCTGGCGCAACACACCCGTGGATCAGGGTGGTATTGGCCCGGTCAAATACACGCTGGCTGCAGACACTCGCCATGAAATCCAGCAGGCGTATGGCATTGAGCACGCTGATGGCGTTGCCCTGCGTGCAGCGTTCATTATTGACCGCGATGGCATCGTGCGCTCCCAGATCGTCAACGACCTGCCGCTGGGCCGTAGCATGGATGAGTTGATTCGTCTGGTCGATGCCCTGCAATTTACCGAAGAACATGGCGAAGTCTGCCCGGCCAACTGGCAAAAAGGCGACAAGGGCATGACCGCCACCCCTGCTGGTGTAGCTGCTTACCTCGGTGCCAATGCGGACAAACTGAAATAATGAGTGACAGTGTCGCCGACATAATTATTGAAATAAATCAATGAAATAATCGGCGAATTCACTTCTGGCCAGCTGTGAAGCTGGTTCACCTTCTGAATAAAGGAACTTATCATGTCTACCGTTACTCTCCCCGATCTGCCCTATGCCCACGATGCACTGGCTCCGCACATCAGCAAGGAAACCCTGGAATATCACCACGACAAGCACCATAACGCCTATGTCGTCAAACTGAACGAACTGATTGCCGGTACCGATCTGGCGGGAAAATCCCTGGACGAAATCATTCTGGCCAGCGCCAAGGATGCGTCCAAGGCAGGTATTTTCAATCAGGCCGCTCAGGTGTGGAATCACACGTTTTACTGGAACTGCATGACCCCAAATGGCGGCGGCAAACCCACCGGTGCTGTTGCGGCTAAAATTGACGAAGCCTTTGGTAGCTATGAAAAATTTGCCGAAGAATTCAAAAATGCTTGCGTGACGCAGTTCGGTTCAGGCTGGGGCTGGCTGGTCGCCGACAAGGTCAACGGTACCGTTTCCATCATGAAAACCAGCAATGCCGGAACGCCCATGGCCGAAGGTAAAGTTGCCCTGCTGACCTGTGATGTCTGGGAACATGCCTATTACATCGACTTCCGTAACAAGCGCCCCGACTATGTTCAGACCTTTCTGGACAAACTGGTCAATTGGGATTACGTCAATGCCAAATTGGCTGGACAGCCTGCGGGTGTTGAGCACTAATATTTACAGGCATTGTTGGCGTGCTTATGAAGCGCTAACGATGTGCTGAAATCGATGTGCTGGAATTAATGTGCTGAAAGGGCGGCTCCGGCTGCCCTTTTTTATGGAATCTCTTTTATTAGCCCTAACAGGTTATGGTATGCGTTCACCTTATATCACCCTCGCTGGGTATCAGCGGCTTGCGGATGAGCTGGATCATTTGCTGCGGTTTCGTCGTCCTGAAGTCACGCGAGCAGTTAGTGAGGCGGCAGCGATGGGCGATCGCTCAGAAAATGCTGAATACATTTACGGGAAAAAAATGCTGCGTGAACTGGATCGACGGATTCGGTTTCTGCAAAAACGCCTGCCTGAACTCACCGTGATTACACGGCTCCCCGACAATCCGTCCAAGATCTATTTTGGCGCTGAAGTCAGTCTGGAACAGGAAAATGGAGCATTGCTGCTGGTGCGCATCGTGGGGTCGGATGAATTTGATCCTGCACGCCACTGGATCAGTATTGATTCACCCTTGGCAAAAGCGCTGTTAGGGAAATCGGAAGGCGACGAAATCCGGCTCAATTTGCCGACCGGTGAAAAAAGCCTGTACTGGGTTGATTCTGTGCGCTATTTAACAGAGTAACGGCGCAATTTACTGTCAATCTATTTACACAAATAAAC
>CAUJHL010000048.1 GCA_963204705.1 Pseudomonadota bacterium
CGCCACAATCGCCGCGTAGGCACGGCGGGCATCGCTTTCCCGCTCGGTATGAATGACCACGTCCAGCGAAGTCCCCAGCACATGATCTGCATGAAAGCGAAAATTCCCCGCTATCGGCAGTGAATGTAGGCTGTCTTGGAACTGCTTCTGCTGGATGAAAACGGAATCCGGCTGGCTGGAGGCAAAGGCCGTTGTGCTGAGCATCGCCAGAACCAGAGGCACTAACACAAAGGATTTCACCTGCCTGGAATGAGTGTGCGTTGTTAATTCTTTCGGAAAATCAGACGTTAACATACTCGGAAAAACCATAGCAAAGCTCCAGCATCAATTGCGCGAATGATATTGCAATTGATAACCATTATCAAGTAAATTGCCGATCTGATCTTAAGCACACAACGAGGCACTCCCCATGGCCATCCGTCAGTCACCCTTATCAGGTTCAGTGCCAGAATCGCTGACCGTCTCCCAGAGCTTGTCCGTCTCCCGTTATCTGTCACTCTTGGGGCTTGAGCGCAAACAGAGCGGTTTGTGCGGATTTGCCCTCATGGCAGCACTGGTGCTGTCTGGTGAAGCCAATGCCCATACCGCAAGTCCTTTCGTGTTGCCTGACGCCTTTGATACCAAAGCAGAGTCGATCAGTGTGCAAAGTGGTATTACGGTTGAAAAATTTTATGTGCCTAGCCGTAACTTCAAAACGGCCTACACCCTGACTACTCCCGAAGGACAGAGCCAGACCGTCGCAGCAGCGGCCACCCTGAAACGATTTAGCGTAGCGGATCTGCCTCTAAACGAGGAGGGTACCTATCGCATCCGTACCACCGATGCCGAGGACACTATCAGCAAGTATGCGCTGGTGAATAATCGCTGGTTGCGCATCCGGGCTCCTCGCCCAGCCCTGCCAGCAGGAGCGACAGCAAAGCCCGGTAGTGTTAAGCCCCAGGAAGGTCAGCCCATGGAAGGCAAACCAGCCGAAAATGCCATGGGAGGCAGTGCTGCACCTGTTGCGCCACAGCCACCGCGTTTTATTGCCGAAGATCAGATTCCTCTGGGAGCCAAAGTGATAGAAGTGCGCACCACGCCCATAGCAGAAAGCTATGTGAGCAAGGGCAGGCCGACTGCCGTTCCAGCGACGATGGGTAAAGGATTTGAACTGAAGCTGTTGAGTCATCCCAGTCTGGTGTTTGCTGGCGATACCCTGAAGGCACAAGTACTACTGGATGGCAAGCCCCTTCCCGGACTGGACGTAGAGGTGTTTAAAGGTGCTGGTAATTTCGAGCCCAATGCCAAACGGGAACAGCCAGCGCAGAAAACCAATACGCTAGGCGAAGTGAGTATTCCTTTTTCTATGTCCGGTATCTATCTGATTACCATTGCCTATCCTGCGCCAGATGAAGATGCCAACTCTCCGCCAACACCACAGGCTTACAGTTATGGACTAACACTGGAAGTTGGCGAGTAAGCTCACTTTTTAAACTTTATAAATCAATAATATATATAAATTATATCCAATGCAAAACCTATCGGTTGCTGCCACAATGGGCATTCACGCCGATTTTGTAATTTTTTAGGTAGTAAGTCGATTCTAAATGACATGACCTGTCACTCTTGCTTGCCACACTCAGCAGCTAAGGCAGTCCCAGCCTAGGGGGCTCACGAGTGAGCAGGGAATAACAGTCTAGCAATCGCAAGCTTGTGCCAAATGGATTGACTCCGCGAGTGCCCTACTATTCTGGAATTCATTTTCCATTTTTTATTTAAATGTGACAAATTTATGACAGAGCAGAAAAGACGATTGTTCCGTGTCAAAGGGGCAAATCCATGAATGTGGCCGCCACATCGGAGATGGAGCAGGCACTGCTGCCTCTGATTTATGCTGCGCCGGATACTCCCTATGGATGGCAGGAATTTGCGTCCTGCCTTAATGAGCAATTACAGGCAGGCTATGTACAGGTGATCGCGCTGGATTTTCGATCGAATGCGTATTCATTTATGTCTGGTGCAGGGAGAGTGCCAGAAGTCACCATGGCAGAATCGCTGTTGGAATACAGCAGAATGCCCCGTGAGGCTGACCCCAGATGGAGCGCATTCTTGCAGCCGGGGCGGCAGGGCTGGTTTCAGTGCCATCACCACATTGATGATGCGTGTGTGCAAAATTCCGCGTTGTATCAGCAGATTTTGTTGCCCGCTGGCCTCAGATACCTCAGCGCGTATCCGCTGATTCATGACGACCGCATTTGTGTTGCTCTGGCCATCATGACGCCGGCATCCCGTGGGCCACTCAGCTCAGAAGAGCTTAACGGTATTTCTGCATTACTACCGCATTTACAACGTGTCGTCCGCTTGCAGCGCCAGTTGTTTGACTATTCCAGCCAGACCATTGTTGGCTATAACCTCATCAATACACTGACTCTTCCCGTGGTGTTAACGAGCCTGTCCGGGGAATTGCTGTTTCAAAATAGGGCTGCCAGCGAACTGGCCAAAAAAACAGAACTGGTGACGCTGGCGGAGGGTCGTATACGATTCAATGAGATGGGTCAACAAACGCTCAATACCCTATTGCAGTCCATTGAGTTGCAGTACCTGATGCACAATACCCTATCGCCTACTCAGCACCATTCTTCCTCAGGAGTAGCCTCTGACACCGAGGCACTGGACAGTCAGGAGTACAGTTTTCCGGTACGACAGGCGAGTGGCGAAACCCTGTACATTCTGGTTAGACTGCTCAGTTCTGAAATAGAGCAACAGTTTTTTGGACTGAGACCCCTAGTGATGCTAACGCTGTATCACCCCGAGCATCAGAAAGCGGTGGATAGCCAGCTGCTCACGAATCTTTTTCAGTTGTCCCAGGCGGAAAGCCGGGTAGCGCTGGCATTGACCGAAGGACTAACACCGAAAGAAATTGCGTTAAAACATCATGTTGAACCGGGAACTGTACGCAAACAAATTCAGTCTATTTATAAAAAAACCAATACCCACCGGCAAAGCGAGCTGGTGAGTCTGCTGCTCAGGTTTCCTTCCAGCACGCGATAAGCCATGCCCCGCCAATTCACGACCCAATCATCCGGTATGCGTTAAGATTGTTTGGTCAGAGATGTACTAGTTCTAAAAAAACACCCAAATCAGTTAGTTCGGGTTGTACTAGCCCGACTAAGCAAATTTTGTCACTCAGGTCGACAGGTGAAACGGCTGCCAGCCTTTTCCTGCGGCGTAATATTCCAGAGAGTCGAGATTCAACTCAGTGAAGTTAACCCATTGGTCTTTACCGCTGGCTTCCCCATACCCGCAACTGATCAACAGGGAGTCATCGCTAATTTCCATGATCCAGCCTTGGAGTGAGGTGCCATTATTCAGGCTCAGCCGTTGCTGGTTGCCGGA
>CAUJHL010000049.1 GCA_963204705.1 Pseudomonadota bacterium
TGATCCCTTCCCGAACTCAGAAGTGAAACCACTTAGCGCCGATGGTAGTGTGGCATTCGCCATGTGAGAGTAGGTCATCGTCAGCTCATTATCCCAAGCCCCCACTCACATCAGTGGGGGCTTTGTTGTTTTAACGCAGAATTCATGCACATAATAGAAATTGAAAATGGGAGGCAGCGCTTCCCATACGTACATCATGGCTGTAACAAAACTTAGAAATGAATTCCGAGGCCGAGGTAGGGGCCTTTGACATCCAGCTTGGCGTCCGTATGTTCAATATCCTTCAGATTAATATTTTGCTTGCGGTAGCCCAGTTTTAAGCCGATATCCATCGGTAGTGTTTTAACCAGGTCGTAGCGTATTTCTGCCTTAAGATCACTTAAAGAGGATCCCTGATACTGGATTCCCGTTCCTTCTGTATTCACACTGAGACCGGTAAAAGGCAGCTTTACGCTGGCGGCAAGATAGACCAATGGCAAGGTTTCATTAAAAACGATGCGGTCTTTTGTGATCAAATTACTCACCGTAATGTCACCTTTGAGCTGTTTGGCCGCAATACCGGCATCCACACTCACGATATTATCCAGCAATTCATAGTACAGAATCAGATCGGTTTGTTTGGCACTGAGCGACAGATCAACCGATCCGGCATAAGGCGTATTGTTAAAAACAAAGGCTGCGGTGTTGGTATGTGCGTTAAGCTCAATGGGTACATATCGGAATTTGAGGTTGGGTACGAATGGCAAGGGATGCTCAATGGCAAGTTGAATCGCTGCGGCAGTTTCAGTATCGCCCTTAAAGGACTGTTTCTGGGTTCCTGCCTGTGCAACCTCAAGCTGATTGTCATAGCGCCACGCGTCCGCATCGGCATAGAGCCCATAAATCATGTCGGCATGGGCGGTGAGGTTGGCGGTGAATAGGGGTAAAGCTAGAAGAAATGGAAAAAAGGGCTTCATGAACGATTCCAGTCAACTGTTAAACGGCCTGTAACGGGTTGGATCGGAACAGGAGCATCATTGACAAGTTTACAGTGGATTGTCCCCGCCACCTACTGTAGACCTGATCCAAATACCTTTTGATTCTGGGAATACCCACATGAATTCACCGCACCCATTGGCTTTATCTGCACGCTACCCCCTCTATCTTGCGAACGCTGCTGTAGAGACGGGGGAGTGGCTTGAAGTCACGGATAAATTTCACTTGACGGTGGTGAGTGAAGTTGCCATGGCTGGGGCAGCCCAGATGGAGCAGGCGATTGTGGCCGCCAAACAGGCGGAGTCCGCTATGGCCAAACTCAGGACTTATGAACGGCAGGCTGTTTTGCGCCATGCAGAACAGCGATTTACCCAGCGTTTTGAGGAGCTGGTATGGATACTGGTGATCGAAGGCGGTAAGCCGGTTACTGCTGCGCGGGCAGAGGTAAAACGGTTGATCAGTACGTTTGCCCTGGCGGCGGATGCGGTAACCCAGCTGGATCGGGGTAGCGTGATGCCGCTGGATGTTACGCCCGCTGCCGGTCAGTATCGGGGTATGGTCCAGCGCGTTCCAGTTGGCGTGTGTGGGTTGATTAGCCCCTTCAATTTTCCCCTCAATTTGGCTGCTCACAAGGTAGCACCTGCCATTGCAGCTGGCTGCCCCTTTATCCTAAAGCCAGCCAGTTTAACGCCGATCAGTGCGCTCGTGATGGGAGAAGTGCTGGCAGAAACGGATTTGCCCAAGGGGGCATTTTCGATCCTTCCGAGCCAGCGGCAAGCAGCCGATCGGCTGGTGACGGATGACCGGATTCGCTTGCTCAGTTTTACCGGCTCCGATCAGGTAGGCTGGGACATGAAGGCTCGTGCTGGCAGAAAAAAGGTGGTGCTGGAGCTGGGAGGCAATGCGGTAGTCATGCTGGAGCCGGATACGGATCTGGATGCCGCAATGGAGCGGCTGATTACCGGCGCTTTTTCGCAAGCAGGCCAAGTCTGTATCAGTGTGCAGCGGATTCTGGTGCATCACTCAATTTATGAGACATTCCGCCGATTATTTCTGGAGCGTGTCTCAACACTGACACCCGCCGATCCTGCGCTGGAATCGACCGTGATTGGGCCAATGATCAAACATCAGGAAGCATTGCGGCTCAAGGGATGGATTGATGATGCCGTTGCTGCAGGGGCGACTCTATTGTGTGGAGGAGAGCTAAATGGGGTCATGCTGGAAGCAAGTGTGCTGGAGAATGTTCCGGATCATTGCCAGTTGTACCGGGACGAGGCCTTTGGCCCGGTGGTCATTCTGGAGGCTTACGACAACTTTGAGCAGGGTTTGGCGAGAATGAATGTCACGCGCTTTGGCCTACAGGCGGGGATTTATACGCAGAATGTGAGCCATATGTTGCAAGCATGGGACACCGTGCAGGTGGGTGGTGTGGTGATTAATGATGTGCCGACTTTTCGGGTGGATAACATGCCCTACGGCGGGGTGGGGGACAGTGGCCTAGGGCGTGAAGGTATTCGCTGGGCCATACAGGACATGACGGAAGAGCGGTTGCTGGTGATTCGTGAGCGCTAACCCGTATTAGGCGGTGCGATGAAGCTGAGAGGTTTAATCCGTAGAACGCTTTGAATATTTAAAGAAATTATAGGGCATGAAGGCGATTTTCGTGTTCCCAATACCTGCCGAAGTCTGCCACAATCACTGCACTACCGAAAAATGTGTTGAAGGTTCGAATGGGTAGATAATTTGAATTGTGTGATTTTTCAAAATGTTCGATTGAATTGGTAGGTTAAGGTCTTCGGGGGAAGCAACCATGAAACTGGTCGTAGCCGCAATAGCGCTACTGGTCTTGATGTTTGGCTACAATGCCTGGCAAAAGAATACTCATGCTGCGGCTGCAGCGACTCCGGCAGTAAATTCAGCACCTGCCAATTCCAGTATGGCCTTCACCGAGGCCCGTCAAACCATCGAGATGGGTGGTCGTAGTTTTGATCTGGTGATGCTGATTGAGGCGCCGAGTAGGGCAGGGTGTGGTGAAGAGCTGGCACGTAAATACTTGCGATTTGGGGAAAAGGAATCCAAGCCTACAGTAATGTGTCTCGATCAGCTCGAACCACGTTATCGCGCGATGCTGGATAAACAGCCTGCAGAACTGACGTATTTTCACTTGAGCGATACCAGCATTCCTGCCCGGGCAGTCAGTGTCATTTGGGGGCTCAATGCTGAGGAATCCCGTACCATTTGCGGAGAGATGCAGCGGGACTTCACTCGTTCGTTCAGTTATGACCCCAATCTGAAAAATATGATCTCGAGCTGCATTTAACGTCTGTACATACCCAATCGCTGCCTCACCCATTTAGTGGGCGAACGGTTTAAACCGGGGCAGTGTGCTTGATCAGGCGTGCATAATAAAACCCGTCACCGCCATCGGCTGTTGGAAAACATTGACGGCCATTGGGTCGTGTTTCGCCCCAGTGTTCGTCAATCAGCAGCTCCCGCGCATCGGGTGTGCGGGCAAGAAAGTCCGCAATTTGGGTTTCATTTTCAGCCTTCAGCAGGGAACAGGTAACATATACCAGTACTCCGCCGGGTTTCAGCATGAGCCAGAGATGATCCAGCAGGCGCTTTTGCAAGGCAATTGTCTGGATGACGTCAGTGGGCTGGCGAAGCAGGCGGATATCGGGGTGGCGGCGGAGTACACCGGTCGCAGTGCAGGGGGCATCCAGCAAAATGGCATCAAAGGGCTGGGGAGCTGGCCAGGTGGCGGCGTTTGTGGCCTTGTAAGTAATGGGGCACAGTTCCGTCAAATTGAGGCGCTGCACAGTGTCTTCGACCCGTTTAAGTCGAATCGGGTCAGTGTCGAGTGCGGTCAGGCTTTCTGGCTGAAACCACTCCAGCACATGGGCCGTTTTGCCTCCAGGGGCTGCACAGGCATCCAGTACCACTTTGCCATCGAGATTACCAAGCAGGCTGGCGGCCAGTTGCGCATTCGCATCCTGAACGGAAAACCAGCCTTCGACATAGCCGGGTAATTGCGTGATGGAAACGGACTGTTGCAGGCGGATGCCATCCGGGGTGGAGATTGCCTCGGCCTCGATGCCGGTGCTGCCCAGTAGCTCCAGATAGTGGGCACGGCTGTACTGCCGACGATTGACCCGCAGGAAAATGGGCGCAGCCCCTCGGAGTGTTTCGGCAAGCGCTGAGGCCTGATCCGGCCAGTCCTGCAGTAATTGTTGGGATAGCCATTCGGGCAAACTGCTGTGTTGATCCAGTTGGGCGCTTAGCTGGCTTAATTCGCGCTGGAACCGGCGTAGCACCGCATTGACGAACCCTGCTGCCTGCGGCTGATTCAGCTGGCGGACAGCATCGATGGTTTCACTCATGGCAGCGTGAGGGGGAATCCGGGTGTAGGCCAGTTGATAACTGCCACAGATCAGCGCGGCTTCGACGATGGGGTTGGGAGTCTGGCTGACCATCGGTGCCAGCACTGCGCTGAGGGCAAACCATTGACGGCAACTGCCCAAAACCAGTTCATGGGCGAGTGCCCGATCTCTTTCGGTGACGGCATCCAGCAAGGCGGGCAATAACACACTCAGGGATTGGCCTCGCACGACTTGTGCCAGTGTCTGGATTACCTGCGCGCGCAGATTCAGCCCGAAGGTGCGAGGGGAATGTGCCTGTGGGGATTTTGCAGGACGGGAAGCCCGGTTCGGGGATTTCATGTAAATAACATTCCTACGCGAATTTTCTGTGACTGAGCACTCACCGCTGCATCCTGTACTTTGGCTCCCGGCCATTGCAGTTGTGTCAGTCGGAGCTGCTGGCCGTGGCCACACTGCACGACGATGCCCGTTTTATTGGCTTCCACAACCGTCCCGGGTACTGGCAGTGGCTCAGCATTGAGTTCTGGGGTGAGTTCTGGGCTGTCTTCTGGCTCAATCAGCTCAGCTGCCCAGATGCGCAGGGTGTGTTCGTCCAGTTGCGTAAAGGCAATCGGCCATGGCTGCAAACCACGAATGTGTCGATCCAGCAGGTCGGCGGACTGGTTCCAGTCAAGCTGGGCTTCGGCCTTGGTCAGTTTGGCGGCATAGACGGCAGCGGAGCCCTGTTGCGGCTGCGCCTCACGTTGCTCGGTTGGGAGATGCTGGAGTGTGTCGACGATCGCCTGACCGCCAAGTATCGCCAAACGATCGTGAAGGGTGGCCGAGGTGTCAGTGGCCAGAATGGGGCAGCGTTCGATCCGCAGGATATCGCCTGTATCCAGTCCTGCATTCATTTGCATGATCGTGATGCCAGTTTCGGTATCGCCCGCAAGAATGGCGCGGTGTATCGGGGCAGCACCGCGCCAGCGTGGCAGGATGGAGGCATGGATATTCAGGCAGCCATGGGTCGGAATATCGAGCACAGCCTGCGGCAAAATCAGGCCATAAGCAGCCACGACCATGAGATCGGGTGCGAGCTGGGCCAGCTCCAGTTGAGCGGCAAGACCCTCCGGTGTCGAGGCCTTAAAATGCAGTGGTTGGTAGACCGGAATGCCATGGGTGAGTGCCAGCGCCTTGACTGCGGAAGCCTGCAGCTTTTGCCCACGGCCAGCCGGCCGATCCGGCTGGGTATACACGGCAATAATGTCATGCCCTGCGGCAATCAGCGCCGCTAAGGCAGTGGCCGCAAAGTCGGGCGTACCCGCAAAAATAAGTTTCACAAAAATCGGCACATCTGGCAAAAAAACAGCTCGCAGTATACCGCAGGGCAATCGCTACACGGTTATAGCAAATGACGTTTCTGTGCCTCAAAAACGGCTTCGCCCCGGGAGGCGACATTAATCTTTTTATAAATGCGTTTCACGTGCGTGGCAACGGTATGGGTGGATAATGATAGCAGTGAGGCAATTTCTTTATATAACAATCCCTTGGCTAATAACTGGAGGACTTCTCGTTCCCGATCCGACAGGGTAGAGTCGGTTTCGGCAACGGGCTGGGTGTTTTGCAGTGATTGAAAATGGCTGAGCAGTTTGCGGGCAATTTTAGGGCTAATGGGTGTGCCGCCATCCTGAAGTGCCTGAATGGCAGCGGTAAATTCCATGCCAATTAATTGATCTTTCTGCAAAAAACCATCGGCACCGTACTGAAAGGCCTGAAAAACGAGGTCGTCATTTCCCCACAGCGACACCACCATTTTTTTACACGCAGGGTAATGCTGATGCAGCCAGCGGATTAATTCAACGCCACTGCCATCGGGCAAAGAAAGGTCAATGGTCACTAAATCAGGCGGACAGCGGGTCAGGTCGACATAGGCTTCACTGAGTGTGTGGGAGACTCCGGCCAGTCGATAGCGCGGGTGCTGGCGCATGACTTCCGATAAAAATTCGCAAAAGGACACATCGTCGTCGACAATCCAGAGATTGGGCAGGCCTGCAGGGGGCAGCGTAGGAGCGGGATTTGGCGATACAGGCTCGGCGTCGATATCCTGCTGGATCATGTGGGCGGGCTCTCTGCAGGGACTAGGGTTGAGGTGTTGCGGTTGAGGTGCTACGCATTTCATTCAACTGCACTGTGATGCTTAAACGGTACTCACTGTCTTGTTGCCATTCAAGTTTACCATGCAGGGATTGGACCCGGCGCTTCATATTTTGCATACCACGACCACCTCTATCCGAAGGGGCCTTATGAGGATGGTCATTGTGAATTTGCAGGCGCAGCTGACCTTGTGGACTAGAGGTAATCTGCACAGCGATGACGCTGGATTGGGCGTGTTTAAGCGCATTAGTGATGCTTTCGCGCAGGATGCGGGTCAGGTGATGGTATTCAAACGCCGTCAAAATCTGGACTTCATCCACTTCCGCTTGCCAGTCGAGGAGAATGCCCGTTTTAGACAGTCGGCTGCTGGCTTCTACCCGCCAGCTGGCAATCGCCTCGACCAGAGGAACGTCCACATCGTCCAGACTGCTGAGCAGATGACGCATATCGTCGAGTAATTCCCGTATCAGTGGGCGCTGAGCCTCACTGCTGTGCTGTAACAACGCCAGCAGTCTGGCCCCCATGTCGTCATGGATGTCGCGGGCGATGCGCTCCCGTTCCAATTTGGCTCCGGTATCCCGTGCCCGTGCGATGGAAAAAGCTAGCTCCGCCAACTCCTGAAGGGTCCCAGCGAGGACAAGATCCTGGCGCCGAAACAGTCGCTGTCCCTGAGCGGCATGATGCAGGGACAGGCTTTGGCCGGGCATTCGCACATCCGGCACCAGTAGGGTTTGGCCACTATCCTCTAATCGTGCTTTGGTGGTGGCTGGTCCGGATTCCAGATACAGCGGACGAAAAACGACCGTAAGAATTTCGGCCCATCGTTGCCGGAGCTGATTTTCCTGATCGCTGGTCGGACGGGTGCTGAGCAGCAAGGGCAACACCTCCGGTAGCCACTGTGTCAGGGCTTGCTCCTGATCCAGTTGCAGAATGGACAGCGCTTTTTGCCGCAGGGGAAAATAAAGCCAGCCTGTCAGGGCAATCGCGAGAGCCAGCGCCATTTCACTGGAGAGGGAAAGCCAGCTCAGCAGCGCAATATCCAGAACCAGAATGGCGAGGCCACTCAGAAACCATGCCCAGATGGAAAACCACCAGGATTCCAGATCGAATAAACGGTAGCGCAAAAGCCCCAGCGACAGCCCCCAGTACATGATCAGGAATGCCCCAAACATCCAGGCCTGACTGACTTCAAGCTGCCAGCCCAGTGCTGCCGGTATGATCACCAGACTGGCAAACAGTCCTGTCCCAAGCATGATGGATAACAGAAACCAGCGAAAGGCGGCCCGATTGAGTGGATTCTTGCGATGCCGTATCCATTGGGCCACTGCGAAGGCAATACCCAGCACAAAGAGCGCCAGTACGCTCAGGTGAAAAAAGCTGGAATCCGGCCACCATTGCAGCGCATCCATCGCCCAGCAGACTAAACTCAGGCTGATCGTCATCAGTGGGATCGGAACCCTGGGGCTAAGTCGAGAAGGATACGACCACAGCAGTCCAGCGAGGCATCCGGTAAAGAACAGCGCTCCGAAGTGATTCATTATCGAGAGGCCACGAAAAAGCGACCCATCCAGTATTAGAACCCGGGTACTGTAGACCGCTGCGCTGGGAGCAAACAGGATATAGCCCAATCCGGTGAGCGCATAGAGACGGGTAGCCATGGAGTGCTGGCCAAAGCACAGCACGGCGGCACCCGTTAAGGCACCGGCTGCCCCTACCAGCAACTGAAACCAGTATAAAAAGGGTAGATCTCCCAGACGCCTGTGCTGGCCCGATATGGGAATGGTCTCTCCCGTGGTGGTCACCGCAACCAGTTCACCCTGCTGGAGTGCTTTGGCCAGTTTCCTCTGGTCTTGCATAAAGGCGTTATACCGTGAATACCCTTCCAGCGTATCGGGCTCTTCGATCAACAGCTCCGGATAGGCCAGTATTGACCCGCTGGGCGTAGTAAAATGATGAATACTTTCCCAGTGGCGGCTATTACGCTGGAGTTGTAATTCGGGTTTAACGGCTGCGCCGCTTGCGGGTGTGGCGGCTTCGGAAACCGGCGAGAGCCGAAAGACGGTGGACAGCTCGGGTGCCCTGAGGGCAAGCCGGGTCATTGCCACGCTGAGTGCAAGGACGGCGATCGCTGATAGCCACAGCAGGGTCTTGGGCGACAATTCAGACCAGAACTCAATCCACAATTCAGACCAGGAAGTCAGAGTGCGCATATAAAAGTCCTGATCGAAATAATGTGCCTGCATCAGCGGGTAGCGTCGAAAGAAAGTCTTTCGGTGCGTGCCATGACAGTATGGATCTCAAGGGATGCATTTAAACTTATTGATTATAATAGAGTTTGATAGTCGCGTGTTTGATCTAAGACACTTGGACATGCGCGAGTTGGGTATCCTGCCTCAAACTTGATCTTTCGGGAAACTGCGTTTACCAAGTTTTGCAAAGGGAGTTAAGGCAGGAGCATGCACTGTGGGTGTAGGCGTTGAGTGGCCACACCCACAGAGGGAAGGGCTTTTTTCAGGCCTTATTGACAGGTTTTTGCCTGAAGCATCACACGCACGGCAGCCAATTGCTGGGTCATATCCTGGGCTGCGGCATTGGGTGCCTGGGATTGTGCAGCACCTCCAGCAATCTGACTGGCAGAAGAGGCCATTTCACTGGCTTGCTGGATGGCATTGGCATTAAGGCCAACGCCACCTCCGAAAGCACCCAGTAGACCACCCGCTTTGCTCAGCAGGCCAGCCGCTTTGCTGACCTGAGTGGCTGGAGCCGCCTGACCAGCACTGGCTGCCAGTTGCTGCTGATAGGTCATTTCAAGCCCTTTGAGTGCCTTACAGTCCATAGTGGCATAGACCTGCATGGCTTGTGGGTCAACCACGGCTGCAGCGGCAGGCGCAGGTGCCTGAACGGGCTGAGGGGCAGGCGCTGCACCTTTGACGGCACTGGCAATCTGGGTTGCCTGATTGATCAGGTCAAACATGCCGGCATGAGCAACGGGTGCGCTGAGCAGGGCAGCGAGGCTCAGACTGATCAGAGCAGAGGAGTGGCGAATAAAAGAAGTCATGAATACGTCCTGTAAAGGCAATTTTGATAAAGCACTGCGATAGGAGTATGTGCTGTCGTGTTTGCGGTAGCTATCGCCAATTCAGGGTACACCATCTCCTTAACCGATCACAGCCCTGTGATCGGAAAGGTCGACAGTCCTGTAGGAAAGGGGAATATCAGGAGCCTGCGGGTACCGGGGGTGCCAGTGTAAATGTTCCGGACAGGGTCAGGGTTTTGGACAGTACGTTCTGATCGCTATCCACTGCCTTGACCAACGTATTGGACAGCGTGATGCTCTTGTAATCCGGGCTTACGGACATGCCGCTGCAATCCGCCGCGAGTGCTGCACGTGCCGGATTGCACTGATAGTTGAATTCAAAGGCGCTTGTGGTACCCAGCACTACCGTCATGCTGGTGACGCGACGATTTGCCGTGGCAATCTGCACTTTCATGATGGCGGGGGTGTTGATCGCCGTACTATCGGTGTATTCCCAAGTGCCCTGTGTCACACCGTCAACGACATTCAGCCGGTTGGCAAAGGTAGACAGTTGCAGGTTGGTGTAGTTTTGTGAAACTGGTGAGGGCAAGTCTGTGCCCATCGTGGTAATCCGGAGCACCCCGTTGAGGTACAAAACGGTATCCCCTACACCCAGCTGTGTCTGGTTAAACGTAATGGTCTGGCCAGCCGAATCCACCGTCGTACGAGGAGCAGGCGTTGCGGTACTGCTTGCGGGAGGCAGCAGCAGGCAACCCGCGGTAGAGGTAGCCCCACTGGCCGCGCAGTCATAACTGGCGGGAGTGGTACCATCGGTGCGACTCAGTTTGACGTAGCGTACCGTTTTGCTGCTTTTGACGTAATACACATCCAGTCTCAGTTTGCGCTGGCTGTCGGCATAACTGTAGAGCCATTCCGCACCATTGTTGACTTCATAAAAATTGGCGGAGTCAAAGACAAAGGCACTCAGGCCGGTAGCACCCGTGACGCTCAGGCCACCATTGGGGGCAATTGCGGTGGGGTTCACCAGATCGGCAATCGACAGATCCTGCCCTTTGGCAGTGAGAATGGCTTTAATCTCAGTAGTGAGAGCCGTGCTGAAATTATTGATCGGATAGGGCAGCAGGAGGGGTAAACCCGTCCGTCCGGGGATAGCCTGACCATCCACATCACCATCGGTCGTGTCAACGGCGAACGCAGCCAGAAATTTTTCCATGGGGGCGGTTTCGTTGGGCAGAGTCTTGCTGGCAATATTGGCCATGGCAGCCATGGCAACGGCGTAGGCATCCCGGGCGACAAAGCCGAGCTTGCCCAGATCCGCGTCTTCATTGATGACAGTGGGTGGCTGGGTGATATCCACCCCGACAATACTGCCAATTGAACTGTTAGCGCTGAGAATACTGGACTGAGTCAGGGTTGGAGTCAGGCTCAAGGCACGCTGATACGCCGCTTCCGTCAGAGGCGTCAGCGCAATACTCGACGTGGCTGTCATCTGATAGGCAACATGCAGGGTCGTCGTCAGCGGGACAAAGCGCTTGCTGGCCGTATCGTAATAGGTACTGGTGGCCCGCGGCTTGGCGGATACCACCACAATCCCCACATCGAGCGGAATATCGCTAAAGGTCACCGAGTCCGCATCGTCCATTGGCAATGTCTGGATCAGACTGTTATCACTGGCCTTGCGCAATTCCATATCGACATTGCGCAACTGGCCCATACTGGCCACCACGGTCAGATTGCCCTTGGAAACGACGATGGTTTCATCCTTGGAGGCACTTTGCCGGGGAAGGTCGTTGCCACAACCCGTTTGGGCTACTGTTCCAACAACAAGCAGACAGCCCAGGATCGCCTGTGCCAGACGTGCGCGGCGATAGGAGGGCAATGACTGTAGTGAACCCATGGTCTGTTCCTTCATTCTGGGAAAATCGGGCGGTGTCATTCCGCTGAGCTGCTGTGCTGTATGAGGCAGTACTACCTGCAAAACCTGCCTGCACCTTAGGGAAATAGCCCTCGCCTAAGACTAGCCAGCTTCGCAACATTCCAGCATACGATCAGGAGCAATGAAACACCAGACGTGTATCCGAGCGATTGTAAACCATTATGAGGTATCGGCAGGGCTTAACAATTGAGGAAACGCGCTCTTTGCTTTCACTTGGGGGAGCTTGGCGATAGAATCAAGGCCAGTGGTTTCATTGATAGTGTTCATACAGGCCAGACTGCCTGTTTTTCGGGAAAAAAACATGAGTTCTGATAATTCGATCCGCAAGCATTCGTCACAGGTCGTTGATGGTATCGAATGCGCGCCGGCACGTGCCATGTTGCGGGCTGTCGGTTTTTCCGATGAGGATTTTAAAAAACCGCAAGTGGGCATCGCCTCGACCTGGGCGAACGTCACGCCCTGCAATATGCACATTGATGGGCTGGCCCGCGAAGCGGAAATTGGGGTAGATACGGCGGGTGGCAAGGGGGTGATTTTTAACACCATCACCATTTCGGATGGCATCGCCAACGGTACCGAAGGCATGAAGTATTCGATGGTTTCCCGTGAAATCATTGCCGATTCGATTGAGGCAGTCGCAGGATGTGAAGGCTTTGATGGCATCATCGCCATTGGTGGCTGTGACAAGAACATGCCCGGTTGCATCATGGGCATGGCGCGCCTGAATCGTCCTTCCGTATTTGTCTATGGCGGTACCATTCAGCCTGGTGGCGGTCATACCGACATTATTTCGGTCTTTGAAGCCGTGGGTCAGCACGCCAAAGGTGAACTGAATGAGATTCAGGTCAAACAGATTGAAGAAGTCGCCATTCCCGGCCCCGGTTCCTGTGGTGGCATGTACACCGCCAACACCATGGCGTCCGCCATTGAAGCGCTCGGCATGAGCCTGCCGGGCTCCAGTGCGCAGGATGCTGTTTCCCATGACAAACACGACGATTGCCGCCGTGCCGGTGCAGCGGTGCTGAATCTGCTGAAAAAAGACATCAAGCCGCGCGACATCATGACCAAGCCGGCCTTTGAAAATGCCATCAAGGTAGTGATCGCCCTCGGTGGCTCGACCAATGCCGTGTTGCACCTGATTGCCATGGCGCGGACGGTCGATGTGGATCTGTCGCTGGATGATTTTGTCCGTATTGGCAAGGAAACGCCACTGCTGGCTGACTTGCGTCCTTCCGGCAAATACATGATGAGTGAGCTGGTCGCCATCGGTGGCATTCAGCCGCTGATGAAACGCATGCTGGATCGCGGCATGCTGGATGGCAGCTGCCTGACAGTGACGGGTGAAACCCTGGCGGACAATCTGGCTAATGTCACAGATTATCCCGCTGGCCAGCAGATCATCATGCCATTCGATGCGCCGATCAAGGCCGATTCGCATCTGGTCATCCTGAAAGGTAATCTGGCGCCTGAAGGCTCGGTGGCAAAAATCACCGGCAAGGAAGGCCTGCGCTTTGAAGGCACTGCGCGCGTCTACGAAGGCGAAGAAGGCGCACTGGAAGGCATCCTGAATGGTGAAGTGGTCGCGGGTGATGTGATCGTGATCAAGGGCGAAGGGCCCAAGGGCGGACCCGGCATGCGTGAAATGCTCTCACCGACCTCGGCGGTGATGGGCAAGGGCTTGGGCAAATCCGTTGCGCTGATTACCGATGGTCGGTTCAGTGGGGGTTCGCACGGATTTGTGGTTGGACACATTACCCCGGAAGCTTTTGATGGCGGACCGATTGGCCTGATTCAAAACGGCGATCGCATCGTGATTGATGCCGAAACCCGCGAAATCAGCGTTAATGTGTCCGAGTCGGAAATGGCCAGCCGCCGCGCTGCATGGCAACAGCCCCCTGCAAAATACACCCGCGGGGCACTGGCGAAATATGCCCGTCTGGTGTCCAGCGCTTCGCTGGGCGCCACCACGGATATTCTGGACTGAGAAAAAACAGGCGCTGATGAAAGGAGACAGGGAATGTCCTTGAGCCGCCGCTGGCTGGATCCACTGCGTTCGC
The DNA here is from genome assembly GCA_963204705.1 of Pseudomonadota bacterium. Taxonomy (GTDB): domain Bacteria; phylum Pseudomonadota; class Gammaproteobacteria; order Pseudomonadales; family Moraxellaceae; genus CAUJHL01. The sequence continues at coordinate 13,519 of CAUJHL010000049.1, forward strand.
GCTGGTGGAAGCGCCGTCGCGTCCGCTCGCCGCGTCTGTCCACCCGGAATGGCCTCAGCCTGCATCTGCGGCTGGATGATCCCTACAGTTATCTGGTGGTGCAGCTCGTCGAGCAAGTCAATGATTTGCTGGTTGAAAAGCTCAAACCACTGAAACTAGTGCTGCATACCGCATCTGCTGGCCACGATGGGCCTGTCTGGATGCGTCTTGAGGACTGGCAGCAACATGTGCTGCAGGATGCCGAAACGCTGGCGCATCAGCACCGCTTTATTTTTCAGGCCAATGCGGGTTTTCCCGACCCTGCCCAGATGCAGCAGGCTCTGGACATTTTGCGCTATACCGCGTTAACCGGCCAGGATTATCTGCATTTGCTGCAAAACCTGTTTCACATGGTGTGGCAGCACCAGCAAGGCAAATTGGCCACGCTGCATCAGATGGCACTTAAACGGGCCATGTCGGAAGGCAAGTCGCGAGATTTTGCCAGCCAGATCATTCAGTTTTCAGAAGCGCCTTTGCCATCTACGTATTGGCAATTTGGGGGCCGGCGCTATCAGGGTATTGATGATGTATTGCGTCTCAGTCGTCGCCTGAAGAAGCAGCGACTGCTTACCGCCGAGCCGGTGTTGCTGATCAATCATATCGAGTGGGGGGAGCATCTGGTCAGTGACCCGCTCCTGCTGGCCGATATTCAGGCCCGGCATGCCGAGCTGGAGATGTACGTCGCCTTGGAAGACCCCCTGAGCTGGCTGTTGCTGGACTATCTGCAGCGGGAAATGCTGGAGTATTACAATATCCGACTCAACGTATTTCCCGTGAGTTATCAGGGCCGTGATCGCTTTGATTGGGAGTTAATGATGCGCCTCTCGCGCCGGATCGGCGTGCCGTTTGCCCCTTTTTGCCGGCCAGGCCCCAACAGTGTGTTTTTGATGGCATCTGCGCTGGCCTCAAGGAATCCAGAGGAAATAGGAGCACGGCTTTTGACGTTACTGAAGCCCATTTGGACGCGCGGAAGGGACGTGGAGTTTCTTCCGCATCAGCAAGAGCTCATCTGTAAGGAAGAGATGGCAGCGGCTGAAACTACCACGGAATGGCTGCTGGAAAACGATCGGCGCTGGCAAGCCCTTGGAGTGCCTGAGTTACCGGCGTTTCGTTTGCAGGTTGAGGGCCAGACGGTACATTTTGGTGGCCTGTATCGGCTCTGGATGCTGGAAGCGCATCTGTCTGACCGGTTGGCACAGCCATGAGTGCCCTGCAGACACTGAGAGAAGCCAGCCACCTGTTGCCGCGCAGCATGCTGATGCGCCGGGTCATGCTCTTTATTCTGATATCGCCCCTGGTTTTAATGGCATTGGGACATGTGACGCTGGTCAATCAGGAGGAGAATACCCGACGCTTGATGGCACGCCAACAGGCGGATTTACTGACGGACATTCTGTCGGAATATCTGGTTGAGCATCAGGGCTCTGTGGTTAGTTCTGATATACAGTACGTATTGCAGGGGTTTCTGGGGAGTCAGTCGGATTACAAGGTGGCTGTTTACAATCCCGAAGGCAGTGTTTTGTTTACACGGGAAAAACACTCCACGCTGATGGGCAATCACAGCAGGCAAGTAGTGTGGAGCAGCTCCCTTCAGCCCAGCGAATATTTTAACAATAATGAAATGACCAGCTGGCGGCCTCTGGGTTATGGCTACTGGCTGTATTTGCGCCAGCAAGCGCCAGTTGCGGGAGACATTGGTGGGTTCGGTATTATTGGCTGGCTCTTTCCACTGGTGGTGCTCTTGTTTACCCTGCTGCCATTTTACTGGGTAAAACGGCTGTTCAATCAGCTGGAGCAATTGGTTTCCTATACCCGTACCCTGGATCAGCAAACGCATTATCAGGCCTTGCCCAAAATCCAGTATTACCCGGATTTGCTGCCGGTTTACCATGCCATCAATCGGGTAAGCTATCGCTTTCATCAAAAGAACCAGACGCTGATTACCCATCGTCAATTCAGTCATCAAATGATTGATCTGTCTTCAGAAACACTGTTTCGTGTCGAACATCACGGTCGGCTGAATTTTATTAACAGTGCGTTTGAAAGTGCCTCAGGAATGCTGCGGGAACAGGTTCTGGGGCGGGCACCTGCGCAGATTTTTTCCACCGTAGACCCTGATCAGCAGGGCTTGCTCACCCGCTTGATGTCATCCCCCCAGCGCCTCAGACTCCTGGTACGCATCACGGGTCAGGCCAAAGTATTTGATCTGGTGTTAACTCCCTATCAGAGTGAACAACGACTGTTGGCAGGCTATACCGGCATTTTGCATGATGTGACGCACTATCAGCTGGAGCTGGGCGATTTGCGTAAGCAGATCCGTGAAAGCAAACAGCAAATCGCCGAAAATGACAAAATGATGGCCACCATGAGCCATGAGTTGCGGACTCCGCTGAATGGCATTTTGGGCATGGCACAACTGCTCGGGCAAACGGAACTGAATCAGGAGCAGCAGGAATACGTTCGTACCCTGCAAAACTCCGGTGAAGCGATGTTGCGGCTGATCAACGATATTCTGGATCTATCGAAGCTCGAAGCCGGCAAAATGCTCACCGAGCGCATGAATTTTGATGTGCTCGAGCTGACTGGTGAGGTTTGTGATCTGATGGCCGCGAATGCGGTGCATAAAAAAATCGAGCTGGTTCAGTTTATTTCGCCCGACTGTCCTCGCTATTTGTCAGGCGACCCATTCCGTATTCGCCAGATTTTGCTGAATCTGGTCAGTAATGCGATTAAATTTACCCAGCAGGGTTTTGTGGCGGTACAGATTCGTCCAGTAAGTTATTCAGAAGTCTCCGAGCGCATTGGCGTCCACCATACCGCCGTAGAGTCTGCCCAGTGGTTTGCGTTTGAAGTACGTGATACCGGCATGGGGATTTCCGCTGAACAGCAGAAAGAGTTATTCCAGTTTTTTGCCCAGGCAGATAATACCGTTAGCCGGAAGTTTGGCGGGACCGGACTGGGACTGGCGATTTCCCGTGGGCTTGCGGAGGCAATGCATGGCGGTGTTAGCCTGTGCAGTCAGCTGGGTGAAGGAACGACGTTTAGCCTCTATTTGCCACTTTTGGTGCAGTCGGAAACCCGGGTTTATTCACATCCCATCCGTCTGGATCAGACTCAGGTGGCCCTGTTTGAGCCTTTATTAATCAATCAGCAGGGGATTGGCGCACTGCTGGCAGCGCTGGAAGTCAAGGTTGATGTCTATGAAAGTCTGAGCCAGCTTAGCTTCGCAGCGGCGCACTTCTATGGGAAATCACGTCCTATTCTGTTGATTGATTTCCAGTTGTTAAACGGCAAGCCCTTGTCTGAGTATTTGGTGCAATTCCCCGATCTCAAAAATAGCCACTGCATCCTGATGAGTGCGCAGCCAGTTCGCAGTATAGCGACACGGTTAACCGCTGATTTTCAGGGTTTTCTGATCAAGCCAATCCGGTTCGAGCATCTGATGGCGGAGCTGGTTCGCGCATCTGAACAGCTGGATCGGGGCGAGGACATGATTCTCCCACTTGGGGCGGAAGGCGAGCAGCAAAAGATGGACGCTTTTTTCGAGCAGGTGAAACAGCAGGAATCCACACAACCACCCGAACAGATACTGACGGTATTGCTGGCGGAGGACAATCTGGTCAATCAGAAAGTGGCCGGCAAAATGCTGCAAAAAATGAATTGTCAGGTATTGATTGCCGCCAATGGACAGATTGCCCTAGATATGCTGAGAGAGCACCCAGAGGTGGATTTGATTTTGATGGATTGCCGGATGCCGGAAATGGATGGCCTGGAAGCCACGCGGCGCATTCGCTCAGATTTGAACAGTATTCCGATTGTGGCGCTGACCGCCAATGATACCGAAGAGGATCGCGAAGCCTGTATGGTTGCGGGGATGGATGATTTTCTGGCCAAGCCGCTCGATCAGTCCAAACTTCGGCAACTGATCGCGCGGTTTCAGCTGTTGAAAAAATAACAGTGAAAATATACGTTAAAAAATAAGGGCTAGGCAGAGCCCTTAAACTTCCAGGTTTATTTGAGGCTAATGCACCGGCTGGCCGCGTACTTTTTTGATCAGCACGACGATAGCCAAAGCCAATGCCCCGGCAATCACCCCGATCAGCGCGTTATAGCCCATCTGGCTGACTGAGCCCAGGACGGTATGCAAGCTGTCACCCCAGTGATCCACGGCCTCTGCCTGATGGTGTAGCCAAGGCAGATTGTGTACCAGAATCCCACCGCCCACCAGAAACATGGCAGCCGTCCCGGCAATGGACAAAAACCGCATCAGATAAGGCATGCCCTGTACCAGCCAGCGTCCGATGGTCTGTACGGCTGCCCCCCGTTTTTGCATCAGCCACAGGCCAACATCGTCCATTTTGACAATGGCGCCGACCAGCCCGTAAACGCCTACGGTCATGATGATGGCAATCAGGGACAAAGTGGCGACCTGTGTCAAGAACTCCTTGCCAGCCATGGTACCCAGGGCAATCACCACAATTTCAGCCGACAGGATGAAGTCTGTGCGCACCGCCCCTTTGATTTGCTCAGACTCTTTGGCCATGACCTCTTCGGGTGTGAGCTGAATCAGCTCGCCGGGCGCATGGCCTTCACTGGGATCGTCATGATCGGTAGAGTCGGCATCGTCAATCAGCCGGTGTGCCAGTTTTTCGACGCCTTCGTAACACAGGTATAGCCCGCCCAGCATCAGCGGAGCCGTCACTAGCCAGGGCAAACCCAATTTTACGGACAAAAAACTCAGCAAGAGCGCCAGTGGTACCAGGATCAATTTGTTGACAAAAGAGCCCTTTGCCACGCGCCAAACTACCGGCAATTCGCGCTGGGCTGCCATACCGGTAAGTTGATTGGCATTCAGTGCCAGATCATCGCCCAGCACTCCGGCAGTCTTTTTGGCCGCAATTTTGGTCATGACCGAGACATCGTCCAGCATGGTGGTGATATCGTCCAACAGGGTCAGTAAACTGGCGCCAGCCATAACTCGCTCCTGAGAATCAAGTGGAAAGAATGATCATGGATCAACGCAGGGGAAATCAGCGCAGCCGTCCCATCAGCTGGCCCATGGTAACCAGACCATTCGCCTGTTGGTCGTTCTGCCAGTCCATCATGTTGGGTTCAAACAGCACAATCGCCGTTGAGCCGAGGTAAAAGCGTCCGAGCTCGGCCCCTTTGGCCAGAAAGAGGTCGTGAAATTGTTGCTGGACACTGCCATTCGGTTCAGCCTTGCCGGTGGCGACGGTTTCGATGCCCGCCACAATCAGCGCGCCGACCAGTACCACCGCCATTTTGCGGGTTTTGCCCTGATGCGGCACATCAAATAGGCAGACCATCCGCTCATTGCGGGCAAACAGCCCTTCGACGTGTTCTGCCGTGGTGCCATTCACCGAAAAGAGCTCGCCGGGTATATACAGTGTTTCGCGCAGGCGACCATCAAAGGGCATGTGTACCCGATGGTAATCGCGTGGTGACAGGTAAACGGTCGCGAACTGGCCATTCTGAAATGGTTGAGCCGCCGCCTCACTGCCCAGCAGCTGGCTGGCGGAAAAATGCTGCCCCTTGGCTTGAAATACCTGATCGCCAGTAATGGTGCCGATCTGCGAAATCTGGCCATCGGCAGGCGACACCACACTGTTGCTATCTGCATGCACAGGACGAACGCCGGGTTTCAGCGCGCGGGTAAAAAAGTCATTAAAACTGGCATAATGGCGCAGGTTTTCTTCGGCAGCGATGGACATATCAATCTGATAATGCTGGGCAAAATTGCTGATCAGAGTGTTTTTGATCCATTCGATCCGGCTTGCGGCCAGTTTGCCGGTCATTCTGCTGACCCAGTGCTGGGGCAGGGCCTGCTGCAGGGCAATAAAACTTTTCTGACGGGTTTGATCAAGCAGGCTCATGGCGCGGCTCCTGACGGCATAGTGGTGGCTGGAACGATGGATGGGTGATCTGCACAGGTTCTGCGGTGGATGTGCACCTATCAGCCACTGCCAAACCCTGAGGTTTAAAAAACTGCATCATAGCCTAGTCCGGGCAGGACTGCCGAATTCCTCGTTTGGCAATTCGTTGCAGGCTGTGTTTTTTCAGGAAGGAAATTCCTTTAGGTCTTTAAGTGTCTCGATTGGCGTATGCCATACGCCGCAAAGAGTGGGGCAAGATCACAAATGGAGCGTCAGCTATGCGATTGTTACTGCAACGGGTGAGTCACGCAGAGGTAAAAGTCGAAGGGGCGGTCGTCGGCGGCATTGGGCCGGGTTTGCTGGTGCTGGCGGGATTTGGCAAAGGGGATAGTGCGGAAGTCGCCGAACGCTTGCTCGACAAACTACTAGCGTATCGTGTGTTCAGTGATTCGTCGGGAAAGATGAATCTAAGCCTGACTCAGACCGGTGGTGGTCTGTTACTGGTGTCCCAGTTTACCCTGCTGGCCGAAACGCGTAAGGGCTTGCGGCCGGATTTTGGCCCAGCCATGCCGCCGGCGGAGGCACGTCAATTGTTTGAGCATCTGGTGCAGACTGCCCAGCGCAAACATCCCGTCGTAGCCAGTGGCGTATTTGGGGCGGACATGCAGGTCAGTCTGGTCAACGATGGGCCAGTGACCATACTGCTGGAGGATTAAGGCGGATATAAAGGCTAATGATGAAATAGAGCTGCGAGCGATGTGAGCGAGAGGTGCGTTCAACGGCTTAGCGTTGTGACCACTGGACGCCGAGTAATTGGGCGTGGTCATACTGGATCAGACAGGCACTGTCTCCCAGCGTCATACGTGCTGCAATAGCGGTGGCGTAAGGCGGGGCATGCCCAACGGGAATGGGAAAATACGGAGGAGGGCGATCTGCACCGGAATGCTCAACCACCGCTCGGGCTTGAGACAGAGGCATTCCTGCGGTCAGGCTCAGGCACAGCTGCTGCACCTGATGTATGTTATGGATCAGCAAGCTGCTGTAACCCACACAAGTCGTCAGCGCAAGAGCGGTTATCAACGACAGGCGCTTCATCACCTTTAGCGCCAGTGTCGTCCCTGTCCGCCCCGGTGGAGTCAGTGGCGGGCAGGGGTCTGAACTTTTGGTCATAGGTGGCTAAACACCGGCGGGAATAGTCCGCTAACGCTCAGTCCAGATAATAGGTCCGCAAGGGCGGGAAGCCATTAAACTCCACTGAGCTGTACGAGTTGGTGTAAGCGCCCGTCGTCATCCAATAAATGCGGTCACCCACCGCCAGATTTTGCGGTAACTGGTAATGGCTGTGTTCGTACATGATGTCGGTGGAATCACAGGTAGGGCCAGCCAGCACCACCGTGCCGTAATCGCTGGTACTGTCCATTTTTGGGGTGTAAACCGGGTATTTGATGGCCTCTCCCAGCGTCTCGATCAGACCCTGAAACAGTCCCACATCCAGATACACCCAGCGATTCAAATCAGTCCGTGACTTGCGTGAAATCAGCACGACTTCGGAGACCAGCACGCCGGACTCGCCAACCAGCGAACGGCCGGGCTCCAAAATGATTTCGGGCAATTCATCGCCGTAATCGTCGCGCAGATAGCGCAGGATTTCTTCTGCATAGGTCTGAATCGTATTGACCTCAGAAATATAGTTGGCCGGAAAACCACCGCCCATATTGATCATTTGCAGCTTGATGTTTTCCTCAAGCCGCATCCAGTCAAACATGTATTTGACTTTGGACAGGGCCGCATCCCAGACAGCAATGTCTTTTTGCTGACTGCCAACATGGAAGGAAATGCCATAGGGCACCAGTCCAAGCTTCTTGGCTTGTACCAGCAGATCAATCGCCATGTCCGGGTGGCAGCCAAATTTGCGCGACAGTGGCCATTCTGCAGTTTCGCCACCTTCAACCAGAATACGGACAAAAATCTTGGAACCCGGCGCATTGTCGGCAATATTCTGCAAATCTGCTTTGGAATCCGTTGCATAAAGACGAATGCCGCGCTCAAAGGCATATTTGACATGAGCGGGTTTTTTGATGGTGTTGCCATAGGAAATGCGGTCAGGCTCAACCCCGGCATCGAGTACCCGATTTAATTCAAAAATGGAGGCACAGTCAAAACTGGAGCCCAGATCCCGCAGCAGGTTGACGACGGGTTCACCGGGGTTGGCTTTCATGGCGTAATGGACTTTGACCATGGGAAAGCAGGTGATCAGTTCCTGATACTTTTGCCGAATGATTTCGAGATCAACGACCAGAAAAGGTGTTTCCTTGTCTTTCGAAAATTCCTGGATTTTTTGCCATTCTTCGGGAGAGCAATAATCGTTCAGGCGCATGGGCATACACTCAGTGGTCGTGAGAAAAAAGGTGGTCAGACTGGTCGCCAAGGGTGGCATAACTGAAATCTGTTCAGGTGGTGCAAAGATACTGCCAGACCCCAAGTGATTCAAGTCGGGTCATGGTATGGCAGACGTTAAATTGACGTAAAGAGGAGAGTGATTGCGTTGCCAGGCACTCAGGGTGTGCCAGCAGAGTCAGGATTTTCTGTGGTCAGTGTGCGGTTATTCAGGTCTTGCAGATGAAGCGCTTCGAACACACGGATCAGTTTGCGTTCGCTGGCCATGGATACATAAGTCTGCAGAATCAGTCCAGCCAATAGGCCAATGCAGCCCCAGAATGCCAGATTGCCCAGTGCGGCCAGCCGCGCCAGATCGTCGGTACGAATCAGTCCCATGCGAATCTGCTCTGCCAGCAACCCCGGATCCAGATACAGTGGCTTTACCCGATGCACTGCGATCACTGCCCCCAGCAGTACCGCCCAGCCCAGCCAGCCCAGCCGGTTCCACCAGCGAATCTGGTTGAGGCGGCTGGCAAGATAGCGGTCACGTTCGAGGGGTGTCATGGTGAGGAGGCACTCCGGCGAGTGTTTTCTGTAGCAGCCGGCTTTTGTCGACTCAGCTGGCGTTCGCGTTTTTGCATTTTTTCACGAATCCGCTGTTTTTTCAGGGGGGACAGATAGTCCACAAACAGCTTGCCGTCCAGATGATCCATTTCATGCTGAATGCAGACAGCCAGCAGCCCATCGGCTTCCAGGCTAAACGGCGTGCCATCGAGATCCAGGGCATCGATGCGCACGCGCGAAGGCCGGTCTACCTTGTCAAAGACTTCAGGCACGGACAGACAGCCTTCTTCATACGGCACACAGTCTTCCGTCAGTGGCGTAACGACCGGATTGATGAAGACCTGCGGCTGATTCTTGTCTTCCGTCAGGTCCATCACGATGAGCTGAATATGCTGATCTACCTGTGAAGCGGCAAGACCGATGCCAGGCGCGGCATACATGGTCTCAAACATGTCATTGGCCAGCTGGCGCAGCGCAGCGTCAAATACGGTGACCGGCCGGGCCTTGGTTCGCAGGCGCGGATCGGGAAAACTAAGGATGGGTAAAAGTGCCATGCACGTCTCACACTGGATGCAACCGACTGGACTTGGGCGATGTAAAGGCTTATTGTTGAGCCTGCCAGAGGAACCCAAGGATTCGGTAGTATAGCCTGAACAGGGTTTCTCTCCTATTAGGGAAATGATAATGAGAACATCCATGTTCGCCAGCGAGACTCTTTCTGTTGCATCCGTCCAGACCCGGACCCAAAAAAGCCGTACTGCGGGCCTATTGAGCGCCTTGGCTCTGACGGTAGGTCTTAGCCTTGCCATTCCCCAGCTGGCTGCTGCAAAAAATCCACCTCCTGCCGTACGGGCAGATGCGCCGAATGTTTACGTGGTCAAACGGGGAGATACCCTGTGGGATATCTCCAAGCGTTACTTGCGGGATGCCTGGCGCTGGCCTGAAATCTGGGCGGTGAATCCCCAGCTGAAAAACCCGCATTTGATCTATCCGGGCGATCGCCTCTTGCTGTGTAAAATCGCTGGAAGAACGGTCGTCGGCGTGGATCAGGGCGATGGCTGCGTGGGTATTGAACGCCGGATGAGCAGTTCGGATAGCTCCTCCTACAAACTGGAACCACGGGTGCGCATTGAGCCGCTCGATGTTGCCGTGCCTGCCATTCCTCTGGGTGCCATCAAATCCTGGCTGGTCAATAGCCGGGTCGTCAGCAATGAAACCCTGAAAAATGCTCCTTATGTGCTGGCCGCCAAGGATCGCCGTGTGATCACAGCCGCTGGCGATACCATTTATGTCCGTGGTGCCAGTCTGGTTGCCGGGGACAGCTATGGTGTCTACCGTGAAGGTCAGGTCTATGTCGATCCGGAAACCAAGGAATTTCTGGGCCGGGAGGCACGTCTGGTCGCACGCGGTATTGTGACCGGTGTCAGCGGTGATGTGGCTATGATAGAGCTCACTGATTCCTTCCAGCAGGAAGTGCGGGAAGGCGACCGGATACTGGCTGAATTGCCTCCGAACATGCCGCCGGTATTTTACCCATCCAATCCCGAAGGTGTACCACCGGGACGCCTGATTCAGGTCATGGATTCGATTGGCAGTGCCGCCGTTGGCAGTGTGATTGCCATCAACCGGGGAGAGCGCGAAGGCGTAAAAACCGGCAATGTGTTTGCGGTGAATCATCGTGGTGCCCTGGTGCGTGATGACAAAAAAGGCGATGTCGTGCGACTGCCGTCCGAGCGTGCCGGTTTGGCCATGGTATTCAGCACGTTTGACCGCATGAGCTATGCCTATGTGGTGGAGTCTGACAGCGTGCTGAAAGTAGGGGATGAAGTAGTTGCCCCGGTGAGCCGCGATTAACCCTTGGGGGCCTTCGTCGTCCGGCTAAGCGCGTGACGGTGGCCCATCACCAGTAGTATGAAATGACCAGCGTTTTAGAATGCTGGTTTTTTCTTTATCCGAGCTCTGCGGTGAAGGATGTGGCCTGGGTGAGCATAAAGAAAAGCGGTACACCAAATGCCCATAGACCAACACTCTGTGTTATTCGCAAACAGTGCCACAAGCATCGCCACTAACACACTGCTTTACTAACAAACAGCTTCACCAATAAACGTGTTTATCAACAATAAGTCATTATCAAAAAACGTTTAATTTACCGATGAGTACGCAATGAACGACCTACTATCTGAACCGGTTATGCGAGCCGATTTATGGGCGGAAGCTGAAGTTAGTCCGTCAGCGCTGATCCGGCAGTCAGACGATACCCCAGCCGATCAAATTGCTCTGTGGGCAGTGGTGCAGTACTCCGTCGTGGCCTTTGAGCAGCTGGTGCGGCTGTTTGGCTCGGCCGCGGCTGCGCTGGCTGCCCCCGAAAGTGCCTGGCGTGATGCAGGCGTGCATGCTTCTCATCTGCAACGCTTTCAGGAGTGGGCGAGTCAGGGCGCACTGTTTTCCCGTGTACAGCACAGCGTTCGGCAAATTGAGGGTGGCTTTTATAACCTGCTGGAAAAAGGCAAACCCGGCTATCCGCGCTGGCTTGAAACAATCGCCGATGCCCCACCCCTGCTCTGGGTACAAGGTGCAACGGAGTGTTTATTGTCCGCACAAGTCGCACTGGTAGGCAGTCGTAAGCCTACCGCAGCAGGCAGGCAACATGCACAGGAGTTTGCGGCGGCACTGGCTGGACAGGGCTTTTGTATCAGCAGTGGACTGGCACAGGGGATTGATGCGGCCGCCCATCAGGGTGCGCTGAGTGTGGCGGGTGGTCGCACACTGGCAGTCATTGGCACAGGCCTTGATCATTGTTATCCGGTGCAGCATCGCGGCTTGCTGGAAAAAATTGTCCAGTCCGGGGGTGCGATCGTTTCCGAATTTCTGCCAGATACTGCCCCGCTGGCGCACCATTTTCCCCGACGAAACCGGCTGATCAGTGGCTTGTCGCTTGGGGTTGTGGTGGTGGAAGCTGCGCTTAAAAGTGGCTCACTGATTACCGCGCGTCAGGCGGCTGAGCAGGGGCGTGACGTGTTTGCGATTCCCAGCCATATTCACAACAGTCAGGCGGAAGGCTGTCTGCATTTGATTCGCGAAGGGGCCACGCTGGTCTACGATCCAGTTCAGATTATTGCCAGTCTGGATTTGCCCAAACGCTGGCAGGCCGCTGATGTGCCTGTGCACCAAGTCTTGCCTGCGGAGAATTCGGCAAGTGAACAGGCCTTTCCACTACTCCCGCCTTTACCCATCCTTTCACAAACAGCGCAGAATGAACCGGCTCCGCACCCAGTGGCGGCAGTCACACAAGCCGTGCCGGCCAGCCTGCAAAGGCTCTGGCAATCACTGGACTGGGAGGGCCAATCGATGGATCAACTGGTGGAGCGACTGGCTATGCCTGTTCCTGAAGTGGCTGCGCAATTGATGGAACTGGAGCTGCTGGGTCTGGTCATGACGCGCGGAGGCTTATACCATTTGTGCCGTGCTTGACTGACAGGAGATCCGGTCGGTCAGCACTTGCCCTGCGTTCAACACCGGCTGGATGACGACATGACAGATTACATGGAGAGTCGCTTGACATTCACTGAAGCAGCCCAGCGACTCAGGGATGGCGAGGTGATGGCTTACCCCACCGAAGCGGTCTGGGGTTTGGGGGCAGATCCCTTGAATGAATCTGCTGTACTGAGGCTGCTGGCCTTAAAGCAGCGGCCTCCGGAAAAGGGTCTGATTCTGGCCGCCGGGACACGGCAGCAAGTCGAGCCTTTCTTGGCGCTGCTGAACGACGCCCAGCGGGAGCGCGTGCTGGCAACCTGGCCGGGCCCCTATACCTGGCTGTTTCCACGGCCAGATGTGATTCCTGACTGGATTTGTGGTACCCATCAGAGCGTGGCCGTGCGCTGGTCGGCGCATCCGACAGTGATGCAGTTGTGCCAGGCGTTTGGTGGCTTGGTGGTGTCCACCAGCGCCAATCCTGCCGGAGTGGAAGCTGCCAGAAGTGCGGGCGAAGTACGTCATTTTTTTGGGGATGATTTCCCTTTAGTGGCTGGTGAGCTGGGATCAGCACGCATGCCCACACAAATTGGTGATGCTCAGACCGGAGCCATTTTACGCCCCAGCTCGCCCTGAACGCGGGAGTGCCTGTCAGGGAGTCGCCAAAAGCGGTAATTGACGCTAGAATAAGCGCCCTTCTTTTATGCATGGGCCGGTGTTGACGAGACACGGCAATGGGTGCGTCATGGCGCTGAATACGGTTGAAGAGCTGGTCGCGGATATCCGTGCCGGTCGCATGGTCATTTTGATGGACGATGAAGATCGCGAAAATGAAGGCGATCTGGTCATGGCTGCTAGCCATGTCCGTCCGGAAGACATCAACTTCATGATTACACATGCCCGGGGTCTGGTCTGCCTGACGCTGAGCCGTGATCGCTGCGCCCAGCTTAATCTGCCCCTCATGGTGCCACGCAGTGGCGCTGCCCATGGCACCAATTTTACCCTGTCCATCGAAGCCGCCGAAGGCGTCAGTACCGGCATTTCTGCCGCGGATCGCGCGCGTACTGTGCAGGCAGCGGTATCGCCGATGGCCAAGCCCGCGGATATCGTTCAGCCGGGTCACATTTTTCCCTTAATGGCGCAGCCCGGTGGTGTGCTGCATCGTGCCGGACATACCGAAGCTGGCTGTGATCTGGCCCGTTTGGCCGGGGTTGAGCCCGCCGCCGTGATCGTCGAGATCATGAATGAAGACGGCAGCATGGCGCGTCGGCCCGAGCTGGAACGATTCGCCGAAAAGCATGGCCTGAAAATTGGCACTATCGCCGACCTGATTCATTATCGCATTCGCAATGAGCAAACTGTCGAACGCCTGAGCAGCCAGACGCTGGAGACCGAATACGGCCCTTTTACCCTGCATCATTACCGCGAATACGGCACTGCCGAAACGCATTTGGCGCTGGTGAAAGGCGATCCTGCCAATGGCGTGAGCACCGTACGCGTCCACAGTTTTAATCCCATGCGGGATTTATTTCAGGCTCATTTTCAGGGACGCGGAACCTGGAATCTGAATGCCGTGCTGCGGACACTGAGCGACAGTGAGCGAGGCGTGCTGGTCTGGATTGGTAGCCAGCAGACCCTGGATATGGGGCAGGCGCTGGCCAGCTTTGAGCAGGATACCCAGCCCGTGGCCAGTGCCCAGCCGTACCGCAGTATTGGCGTGGGGGCGCAAATTTTGCGCGATCTGGGAGTACGCCAGATGCGACTGCTCAGCTCGCCACTCAAATTTAATGCCCTGTCTGGTTTTGATCTGGAAGTGGTGGAGTATTTGCCACCGCCGCAAGACTGACGCCCTCATGGCCGGCTTCCACTACGGTAAATACTAGACGGCCTGTGACTGTTCACAGGCAAATTTTTTCACGCTCAGTACTCAGGTGAACCATGGCAATACAGACGATTGAAGGTCAACTCCATCTCGGCAATGAAGGTCGCTATGCGATTTTGGTCGGCCGTTTTAACAGCTTTGTGGTGGAATCGCTGCTGGAAGGGGCGCTGGACACCCTGTCGCGCCATGGCGTCACCGAAGACCGGATCACCATTATTCGTGCGCCGGGTGCCTGGGAGCTGCCCGTCGTGGCCAAAAAAGCCGCGGCGTCCGGCAAGTACGACGCCATTATTGCGCTGGGTGCGGTCATTCGCGGTGGCACCCCGCATTTTGACTACGTGGCGGGTGAATGCGCCAAGGGTCTGGGCGTAGTGCAGCTTGACAGTGGCCTGCCAGTGATTTTCGGGGTGCTGACCACCGACAGCATTGAGCAGTCCATCGAGCGTGCAGGTACCAAAGCTGGCAATAAAGGTGCCGATGCGGCCATTACCGCCATCGAAATGGTCAATCTGCTTAAAGCCCTCTGATTTCCAAAGGTTAAGGTAATGCAATTTCCATCGACGTACCCCGCCCGGCGTAAGGCGCGCCGGTTTGCCTTGCAGGGACTGTACGAATGGCAAATGACCGGCAATCCGGCTCATGAAATCGAAGCCCGTACCCGGGCCGACAATGCCATGCACAAAGTGGATGTGCCGTATTATCACGAATTGCTGAGTCAGGTGACCCAGCGTCAGGTCGAGCTGGATACCCTGTTGCAGCCGTATTCGGACCGGCAACTTTCCGATCTGGGACTGGTGGAATGGTCGATTCTGCGGGTGATTGCCTACGAATTGGCTCATCGTGCTGAAATTCCCTGGCGAGTGCTGATTGACGAAGGCATCGAGCTGGCCAAGCATTTTGGGGCCACCGACAGTCATCGTTACATCAACGGTGTGCTGAATCAGCTGGCGCGCCAGTTGCGGGCGACAGAAGTCAGTATGGATTTTCCGGCGGACACTGGGCGCGATCCCAAAGCAGATTAAGGCCGGCTGACATGGTGCCCACTCCTTCAGTGACGCCACTCGGTGAATTTGACCTGATCGCTGCGTACTTTCAGTCGCGGGCTGGTCAGGTGAGTCAGGGACTGGGCATCGGCGATGATGCGGCACTGCTCACGCCACCGCCCGGCCAGCAACTGGTGATCAGCACCGATACGCTGGTGGCAGGCCGCCATTTTCCCCTGACGACGGATGCTTTTTCTATCGGCTGGAAAAGTCTGGCGGTGAATCTGTCCGATCTGGCGGCGATGGGGGCTGAGGCGACCTCCTTCTTGTTAGCGCTGAGCTTGCCACAACACGATTCGGAGTGGCTGGAAGCCTTTAGTGAGGGGCTGTTTGCCCTAGCCAATCAAACCGGAATTCAGCTGATCGGTGGTGATACCACGCGTAGTCCAGTGTTATCCCTGACGATTACGGCACTCGGCTGGGTACCGGCGGGTCAGGCCGTTTGCCGTCAGGGGATGCAACCCGGCGACTTGCTGGTGGTGTCCGGAACGCCTGGAGATGCTGCCTACGCACTGAAGCATCCCGGCAGTCCCCTGCAGTCGCGTCTGGATCGGCCCCAGCCTCGACTGCGACTCGGTCAGCGTTTACGGGGCCACGCGTCCTCGATGCTGGATATATCCGATGGACTGGCACAGGATCTGTCGCATTTGCTTAGGGCCAGTGGTACTGGCGCAGTGATTGAGCTGGCAAAACTGCCATTTTCCCCAATCCTGATGGCGTTGCCGGAAACCGAGCGCTGGGCGTATGCCCTGCAGGGTGGGGATGATTATGAATTGTGCTTTAGCCTGCCCGCAGTGCATTGGCCTGCAGTATGTCGGGAGAGCCCTGTGCCCCTTACGGTGATCGGCTATAGTACCGCTGAGCCGGGATTGGTGTTGCACCATCACGGGCTTCCGGTTTCTTTACCCACCAGGGGATACCAGCATTTTGACTCAGCCGACTGATCGTTCCTTGCCCGTGACCCCTACGCAAGCGTTTAGCCATGCGCAGGCACTTGCCCGGGCAAAGGGGCTGGAGAAGCTGAGTTATTGGGCAGGGATCGGCTTTGGTAGTGGCTTGTCCCCCAAAGCACCCGGTACGGCAGCCTCTGCAGCGGTATTGGTGCTGGCGCCGCTATGGCTACTGGTTGGGTTTTGGCCCAGCCTTGCGATAATCGTTGTCATCAGCCTGGTCGGAATTCCGATTTGTGGCAAGACCGCCGAGCTGTTTGGGGTTCATGATGATGGCCGGATTGTCTGGGATGAATTTGCCGGACAAAGTCTGGTGTTGCTGCCGCTGGTCTGGTATGGGCAGATGACTTTACTGGGTGTGGTGATTGCCTTTGGCCTGTTTCGGCTGTTTGATATCTGGAAGCCCTGGCCGATCCGTACGCTGGATGAACAGGTACACGGTGGTCTGGGCATCATGCTGGACGATCTGTTGGCAGGACTCGTGGGTGCGGTCTGCCTGATTGTGTTGATCAAATGTAGTTTGCTTAACAGTTTGCTATAAAGGAAACTGTGATTGATGGTACATTGCTGCGCTTTTTTTATCCCGGCAGGAAGCCCGTAGTCTGCTAATTTATTGATTCACTAAATCCGTACAGGCCCATGATCATTTTTCTCCATTTTACCGGTCCCCATCTGGGACAGGAGTCCGTCTCAAAATGACGAATACAGTCATCATTCTGGCTGCGGGAAAGGGTACCCGCATGAACTCCCGCTTACCCAAAGTGCTGCAGCCCCTGGCTGGGCAGAGTCTATTGTCCCATGTGCTGGGTACCGTGAGGCAGCTCGGGCAGCAGGTCTCGCTGGGGACACCCATTGTGGTGTATGGGCATGGCGGCAAAGAAGTGCAGGCGAGTTGCGCGGGCCAGCCGCTGGAATGGGTAGAACAGGCAGAGCAAAAAGGCACCGGTCATGCGGTGCAGATGGTCTTGCCGGTATTGCCGCAGGATGGGGTGAGTCTGATTCTGTCTGGCGATGTGCCCCTGATGGGCGTTGGCACCCTGCAGCGCCTGATGGATGCTGCCAGTTCCGGCATGGCCATGCTGAGTGTCCGTCTGGAGAACCCAACGGGTTATGGCCGGATCGTGCGGGATGCCGCGGGTCAGATTCAACGCATTGTCGAGCAAAAAGACGCCAGCGATGCCGAAAAACAGATCAGCGAAATCAATCCGGGCGTTTACTGCGTGGCTAATGCGCTGCTGCATCGCCTGCTGCCCCGGCTGAGTAATAACAACGCGCAGGGCGAATATTATCTGACCGATATCATTGGCATGGCAGTGGCGGAGGGTATCGTGATCGGCAGTGCATCGCCAGATCATGAGTTTGAAATCGAAGGCGTCAATGACAAGGCCCAGCTGGCCCAGCTGGAACGTCGCTGGCAACGTCACCAGGTGGATCAATTGCTCAAACAGGGTGTGACGGTGATTGACCCGGCGCGTCTGGATATTCGTGGACGGGTCACAGTCGGCAAGGATGTGCTGCTGGACGTGAATGTCATTTTGGAAGGCGAGTGCCAGCTGGGCGATGGTGTTGAAATCGGGGCTGGGTCAATCCTGCGCAATGTTCAGCTCGGCGCTGGAACACAGGTCAAACCCTACACCCTAATGGAAGATGTGCGGATTGGCCAGAATGCCGAAATCGGTCCCTTTGCCCGCCTGCGTCCGGACACGGTGCTGGCGGATGAGACGCGCATTGGCAATTTTGTCGAAGTGAAAAAAAGTACACTGGGCACCGGAAGCAAAGTCAATCATCTGGCCTACATCGGCGATGCGGTCATTGGCTCGCAGGTCAATGTGGGTGCCGGAACCATTACCTGCAATTACGATGGGGCCAACAAGCATCAGACCACCATTGAAGATCAGGCGTTTATTGGCTCCAATAGCAGTCTGGTCGCCCCGATTCACATTGGCGCCGGTGCTACCGTGGGGGCCGGTTCCGTCGTCACCAAAAATGTGCCTGAACACCAGTTGGCGATTGCCCGTGGACAGCAGCGCAATACGGCGAATTTTACCCGCCCTGTAAAAAACAAGTGAGAAAACAACGATGTGTGGCATTGTAGGTGGTATTGCGGAGCGTAATCTGGCCAATGTGCTGGTCGAAGGACTGAAGCGACTGGAGTATCGTGGCTACGATTCAGCCGGTCTGGCGCTGGTCGATCGGGGGCAGTTGCTGCGCGAACGGCAAGTGGGCAAAGTGGCGATTCTGGAAGAAGCCGTTAAAGCAGAAAACCTGCATGGGCATCTGGGGATCGCGCACACCCGCTGGGCCACCCATGGTGTACCGAGCGTGGCCAATGCACACCCGCACATGTCCGGGCATATCGCCGTAGTGCATAACGGCATCATTGAAAATTATCAAGCGCTTAAAGAGGAGCTGCAGTCACAAGGCTATCAGTTTCATTCCCAGACCGATACCGAAGTCGTCGCGCACCTCGTCCACCGCGCCTATGAGCAAACGCCGAATCTGCTGCAGGCAGTACAATCCATCGTGCCACTGCTGCACGGTGCCTACGCGCTGGGTATCGTGTCCTCCCATCATGAGAATGAGCTGATTGCCGTGCGCGCGGGCTCCCCCTTGGTGATCGGGGTGGGCATAGGCGAATATTTTATCAGCTCTGATCAGCTGGCCCTGTTGCCGGTGACCAATCGCTTTATTTATCTGGAAGAGCGCGATGTGGTGCGCCTGACCCGCGACAGCCTGGAAATTTTCCAGAAAGGCGTGCCCGTCATCCGGGAATCCCACGAGCTGGACGCCGTCCTCACCAACAGTGACAAGGGTGGCTTCAAGCACTACATGCTGAAGGAAATTTACGAACAGCCCGATGCGATTGCCCGTACCCTGAATCTGGGCCTGAGTGAGCATGGCCTGAAAGACGATTTTCTGGCCAAGGGCGACACTCTGTTGAAGGATATTCAGCAGGTGCAAATACTGGCCTGTGGCACCAGTTATCACGCGGGGATGGTGGCCAAATACTGGCTGGAACAATTGACCCGAATTCCCTGTCAGGTCGAAATCGCCAGTGAATACCGCTATCGCGATCCCGTGGTGATCCCCAATACTCTACTGGTCTGTATTTCCCAGTCGGGTGAAACAGCGGACACGCTGGCAGCCCTCCGCGATGTCAAGGCACAGTCCAGCGACAGTCGCCCGGTGGTGACGCTGGCCCTGTGCAATGTGCCTACGTCCTCGCTGGTGCGTGAAACCCATCTGAATATCCTGACGCAGGCCGGGCCAGAAATTGGCGTGGCCTCGACCAAGGCCTTTACCACCCAGCTGGCCGCCCTGATGCTACTGGTGATGAAACTGGGGCAGGTTCAACAGCGACTGACTGCAGGGCAACAACAGCAGTTGACTCAGGATTTGCATCAATTGCCGGGTATTCTGAATGCCAGTCTGGGACTGGATCAGGCGATTGAGCGGATGTCACACGCCTTCGTGGAAAAACGTCACGCGCTGTTTCTGGGTCGTGGCATCGAGTTTCCCATCGCGCTGGAAGGGGCGCTCAAACTCAAGGAAATTTCCTACATCCATGCCGAAGGCTATGCGGCGGGCGAGCTGAAACATGGCCCGCTGGCGCTGGTGGATAAGGACATGCCGATCGTGATTCTGGCACCTCAGGATGACTGGCTGGAAAAACTCAAATCCAATATGCAGGAAGTGCAGGCACGTGGTGGAGAGCTGTTTGTGTTTGCTGCCAGCAGCGCGGGCATTCAGCCGAGCGAGCGGGTGCATGTGATTGACATCCCACCAGTCAGCGGCATTGTGGCACCCATAGTGTACAGCGTGCCGGTGCAGCTGTTGTCCTATCATGTGGCGGTGCTGCGCGGCACTGACGTCGATCAGCCGCGCAATCTGGCCAAGTCGGTGACAGTGGAATAAGCGACCGCTGGCCAGCAATTCATACCGGTCTGACCCGTAAAAACCCCGATGCAGCCCATTGTCATGTGTAGGCTTATCGGGGTTTTTCTTATGTCACGTGGATAAAACCACAGGGGACGGGTGTGATTTGCGCGTTAGTACACTCAAGGCGTAGCCGGTGCGTCTCCTTTTTGCTCAGGCAAAATCTGGGTCAGACTGCCATCGCCCTTTAGCCAGACCTAACATCTGGCTGATCGCCTGAACGGACAGGCCATTGTGATACAACCGTTTGAATCACCGCACGCTGGCCCTTTCCCTGCCTTGAGCCAATCCCACTGCTTTGCCCTCAAGCAGCCCTTCGGCCTTGTCTTTTTCCATGCCTTCAATGAGCCCTTCGGCATGGGCCTCACTCTGGGCGTAGTCCAGTACGCCTTTCCGGTAGTGGTAATACCTTAGGCTGTCTTCATAAGCTTGCCGGTCACGCTGGGGCATATTGGCTAGTTCAAGGGTATTCAAAAAATGAATGAGAATGTCTTTATCACCGAATTACCTTCAATGAGTCTCAGCCCATGAGCGGTATCTCAGGCATCAGTGCGGAACAGGGAGCAATTTATAGCGGACTGAAGATCAGAAAGCCGGTATCCGCAGAGCAGCTGACGGTGTTGTAGTGGAGCACTTTGATTTTGTCACTAGACAAATCAATTAGTTATACGTTTAAATCTCGAACTCGGGGGCGTCAGCATCAGTAGTGACGCTGCCTAGGCCATGTGACCAAGCAGCAGCTTTTACCCCTCACTTCGGCACTGATTCGGCGTTTTACCCGTCCATTGCTTAAAGGCCCGCTGAAAGGCACTTTGCTCAGAGTAACCCAGCAGTAGAGCGATGTCAGCGAGCGTCAGCGAACTGTCGTGCAGGTATTGTTCCGCCAGCGTCTGCCGTACCTGCGCCAGCCGCTGCTGATAGGTATAGCCACGTGCCATCAGCCGCCGCTGCAAGGCCCGGGGCGACAGACCAAATTGCTGGGCAACCTGCTCGATCTGAACCTGACCTTCATGCACCGCCTTGATCAGGTGCTGCTGCAAGGACTGGTCAAACATATTGGGTTGCGGTAACTCCGCCAGCAATGCCTCTGCCTGCCGGTCCAGAATGATCCTGAGCGCCGCATCGTGACGCGCCAATGGCAGCGCCAGATACTCCGCCCGAATCTGAATGCCGGTACGCGCGGTATTAAAGGACACCGGACAGCCAAAAAATTGCTGATAGGCACGGGTTGAAGCAGGCGGCGCATTCACAAACTTCACGGCGACCAGCGCCAGCGGATTGGGTGCCACCAGCTGGGTCATGATCCGGAACAAAATCCCAATCGCCGTTTCATCCACCAGTTGCCCCGGACGGCCGGCATCATCGCTCCAGCTAATATCCAGCACACCCATGATGTTGCGGATCTGCATGTGATTGCCATCGTAGGCAAGGCGGTGGTAATGCTCAAAACGCTGCAGCGCTTCCCCGAGCGTATCGCAGGATAGCCCCAGATAGGCCAGAATCCCGACATGGCCTGGCTCGACGTTCTGGGCAATCGCCAGCCCTAGCGCAATCCGCCCATCCTGACGGGCGACTTCGTGCAAAATTTGCTGCCAGATAATAAAGGGCATGCGATCGCCCGGCCCGTATTGCTCACAGGCCTTTGGCGGGCTAATTCCCTGTTGCAGGCAATAGCCCTTGACCAGCCCTGCCAGCGCCCCATGTACCGATCCCTGCGTCAATCCTGCGCTTAGCATGGAGAATTCCTTATAAGGTTTACTCGTCGTATAATGTCAAACAACCCTGCGGAAAATGTCAAGCCCCCTAATGCACTCTGCGACACACTGAATGCAACTGATCAGGAGATACGCAGATGATTCGGGGATTCCTCGTTGGACTGATGACCGCCAATGCGTTTGAATGGGTTGCCCACAAATACGTCCTGCATGGTACCCCGCGCAAGGGCCAGCCACGCTACAGTCCCAGTCCGGCGAGTATGGCCAGTCACTGGGCCCATCACCGCATGGTGCGCAAATTTGACTTTGGCGATGAATGCTATGAGCAGGGTCTGAGCCATGAGCGTACCCAGCTGGAAGTACAGTCCCTGATCGTGCTCGCGGGCGTCATGAGTCTGGCCTGGCCGGTTTCCAAGGGCTTTGTGGCGGCTGCCTGGTACAGCGCGGGCCGCTACTATTATGTCCATAGCCGCTCTCACCTGAACCCCGACTGGGGCCGCAAACGCATTCCCTGGCATTTTGATCATCACATGAACACCCAGCAGGATGCCAACTGGTGCGTGACCCGCCCCTGGTTTGATTACATCATGGGCACCCGGATTGCCTCCAGCCGTGAGCTGATGGAGAGCAACCCCCTCGGGATTGCCTTGCCAGAATTCATTGAAGCACCCCTGAATCGCAGCCTGCGGCAATGGTTCCCCAAAGTGTTTGAAACACTGGAGTCCAATCTGGTCAAGGAAACCCGCCAGCAGGCTGAAGGGTTTGAAGAAGC
>CAUJHL010000050.1 GCA_963204705.1 Pseudomonadota bacterium
TGATCCCTTCCCGAACTCAGAAGTGAAACCACTTAGCGCCGATGGTAGTGTGGCATTCGCCATGTGAGAGTAGGTCATCGTCAGCTCATTATCCCAAGCCCCCACTCACATCAGTGGGGGCTTTGTTGTTTTAACGCAGAAATCATGCGGCATAATAGAAATTGAAAATGGGAGGCAGCGCTTCCCTATAACCATTCTTCGCAGAGCTTCAGCTATCGCTTAGAAAGCAGCCTGCTTCGTGATGATTGACCATCCCGGTAGCTTGCATAAAGGCCAGCACCGAGGTAGGCCCAAGAAATTTGAAATTTCGCTTTTTTAGCTGTTTTGCCATCGCTGTGCTGACTTCGACGGCCTCTGCATGAGTCCGAGGGACGCTTCGTTTAACCATATCCCACAGCACACGCTCGGGTACTTCGCCATTTTTTTCCCATTTCAGCCAGGCTTTGGCATTGGTGACAATGGCGTCCAGTTTGGCTCGATGCCGGATCAGGCCTGCATCAAGTACTAGCGTATCCAGCTCCGCATCCGTCATGCTACTGATGAGGTCGGGGTCAAAGTCATGAAAACATTTCCGGTAATGCTCTCGTTTTCGCAATACGGTAATCCATGACAGCCCTGCCTGTTGCGATTCAAGGCACAGGAATTCAAAGACGGTTCTACGGTCAGTGACCGGTCGGCCCCACTCCTCATCGTGGTATCGCTGATACAGGGGATCTGAAGTACACCAGTGGCATCGTTTTGGGGGCATGCGATTGTTCACGTCTAGCCTCTGGGGTGATGCTGTTGATGCAATTGTTGCAGTCTGGCTCGTGCAACGTGGGTATAAATCTGGGTGGTGGATAAGTCGCTGTGGCCTAATAGCATTTGCACCACCCGAAGATCTGCGCCGTGGTTCAGCAAATGTGTAGCAAAGGCATGCCGTAATGTATGCGGCGACAGAGGGCTTTGGATGTGTGCTTTCACCGCCAGCGTTTTAATGATCGTCCAGAAATTTTGTCGGGTCATATAGCCGCCGCGCAGGCTGACAAATACGGCATCCGAAGACTGCGCTTGCATCAGCTGCGGCCGACTTTCGCTGAGGTACCGCTGCAGCCATTCGACGGCTTCTTCACCGAGAGGAATCAGGCGTTCTTTGCCGCCTTTACCCTTGCTTCGTATCAGGCCTGCCGTTAATTGCACGCCATCCAGTCGCAGGTGGACCAATTCACTGACCCTTAGCCCGCAGGCATAGAGGACTTCCAGCATGGCACGATCACGCAGGCCGAGAGGAGTTGAGATGTCCGAAGCAAGTAGTAATCGCTCGACATCCTGTTCGCTGAGGCTAGTGGGGAGCTGCCTGCCGCTGACATGGGCGCTGAGCTCGGCGCTAGGATCGTCCTGACGGAGCTGGTGGCTCAATTGCCAACGATAAAATTGGCGAAAGGCAGACAGGCTTCGTGCAATCGACCGGGGATTTTTCCCGTGATCCTGCATGGAAAGCTGATAAGCCTGTAGTTCTGCGGCAGTCCAGTCGGACACAGCCGTCGGAGAATATTCCAGAGCCCGCAGCAAATCACTGAGGTAGGCATTGCGCGTGTGGGGGCTGACGGCACGTGCAATTAGATAATCCCGAAATCCTTCAAGCTCGGGATATTGACTGGGTAAAACAAGCGGTTTGGGTTGTCTGGGTTTTTGTGCAGGCCGCTGTCGGGTCGTGGGTGTCGTGGGCATAGTTAGGGGCTCACGGTGTTCAAACACGTAGTGTGCCCGAGTTTTCGATGAAGGTCAGTAGCCCAGTGCTCGTGCGGTTTGATAAAAAATAAACGAGCATACCCATGCCAGTCCGAGTGACCAACCCAGCGAGACCCACATAAAGCGGCTACTTTTAGCTTCACTTTTCAGAGTGGCGAGTGTTGACAGGCAGGGGGTATAGATCAGGGTGAACAGCATAAAACTGTAGGCCTGCACCCAATCGATGCTATGGATCAGCTGATTGCCTACCGCGGCGTCGTTCATTCCGTAGATAATGGCCAGCGAACCCACCACGATTTCTTTGGCCACAAATCCAAAGATCAGGGCAATGGTGAGTTTGGCGTCGATACCGAGTGGGGCCAGCACAGGCTGGAACCAGTCGCCAATGATGCCCGCGAGGCTCTGGGAGCTGGCAACTTCCACGCCCCACGGTAAGTGCGTCAAGGCCCAGACCAGTACGACCCCTGCCGTGATGAAGGTGGTTGCGCGCACAATAAAATGCCGGACTTCATGCCAGGAACGCAGGATCAGCATGCGAAGGGTGGGCAGTCGATAGGGCGGCAATTCGAGCACAAAGGGCTCATTGGAAGGGTATTTGTTACGAAACAGCAGGGCAGTAAGAACTGCGGCCAAAATGCCCAACACGTAAAGGCTGAACAGCACCATTCCAGCATGACGCGGTGCGAACAACAGCCCGATCATAAAGACAAACACTTGTAGCCGTGCCGAGCAGAGCGAAAATGGAATAATCAGCATAGACAACAGACGAGCGCCGCGCGAGCGCATGATGCGTGTACCCATCAGGGCGGGGACATTGCAGCCGAATCCCATCAGCACCATGACAAAACTGCGGCCATCCAGTCCCAGTCGGGACATGGCGTTGTCCATGAGGTAGGCGATACGAGAAAAATACCCCGTGTCTTCCAGTACCGCTACAAACCAGAAAAAAATGATGATGATCGGCACAAACGTCGCCACAGTGGCTAGTCCATCCCATAAGCCATCCATCAGGAAGCTTTGCAGTAGGGGTGGCAAATAGGCAGTGGCTGGAATCAGCCAGCTCGTTTTGATCCAGCTTTGTCCGGCATCCATCCAGTCCTGCACGGGTGTTCCCAGTAGGTACACCAGTTGAAAGGTCAGAAACAGGATGGCCAAAAACAACGGAATTCCCAGCCAGGGATGCAGCAACAGACGGTCAATTCGTTCGGTCACTTTACTGGAAGCGACGGCGGGAATGTCGACACTGCTGCCAATCAGGGTTTTGATGTCGTGTAAGTCAATCGCAGGCAGCGCATCAAAATCATCCAGTGTCAGCAAACGGTTGGGTTCCTGATCCCGCCTGCCGATGAGCTCCGCCGCCTTTTTGATGCCTTGGCCACGTTTGGCGCTGATGGACTGAATGGGACACTGCAGGGTATGGGCGAGCTTATCAGTATCAATACGAATGCCGAGCTGGCGTGCTTCGTCTTCCATGTTCAGCAGCACGATCATGTTGACATTCAGCTGTCGCAATTGCATGGCCAGTTGAATTTGTCGCTCGATCTGCACGCTATTGAGAATCATGACGATGAGATCGACCGGTTGATTCGTCAGAAATTGCCGGACGACCTGTTCGTCTTCACTGAAGCCACGTAGGTCATAAATTCCAGGAAGATCAACCAGCTCAGCGACATGGTCGTTTAAAATCAGTCGGGCAGATAACAGGTCAATGGTCACACCGGGCCAATTGCCAATTTTGGCATTGGCACCTGTTA
This sequence comes from Pseudomonadota bacterium, assembly GCA_963204705.1. GTDB lineage: Bacteria > Pseudomonadota > Gammaproteobacteria > Pseudomonadales > Moraxellaceae > CAUJHL01. The sequence goes on from CAUJHL010000050.1 coordinate 3,486, forward strand.
GCCGGTTAAAAAACGTGGATTTGCCGGTATTGGGCATACCCAGCAGGGCAATTCGGCGGCGATCGCCAGGGAGCCGCAGGGGTGCAGCGCTAGCGCCATGGCATGCAGTAGTGGAGCTGCTGGGTTGGGTCATAAACATCGAACTCGGTTCACGGCATGTCCAGTGGGATCAGGGCGGCTGATCACAGCATAGCATTCGCCTGAGATCACATCAGCCGGACGTGGCAGTTCGGTCGAAGAGAAATAGAGCAGTGTGCGAAATGACCCCACAGATCAGCGCTGGGGAGTGACGTGAATGCAGTGTGCGTCGGATTCGCGCATGATCAGATCGGTGGTGCCAACACGAATTTGCAGTGGGCCGTGCCAAGGAGCACGACGAATGATTTCAATCGCCTGACCGATCCGCAGGCCGAGAGCATTCAGGCGCTGGGAAAGCTCGGGGGAGGCATGAAGCTGGGAAATGGTCGCGCGATTGCCAGCAGGCAGGGCAGTCAGAGTCAGCATTTAAAACTCCCAAAGACCAGGGGCAGCCCACAAGAGTTGCCCGGATATCTAGAGTTTAAATGATAGATATTCTCATTTTCAAGTGAATTTGCACTTTGGATTCTGAATCCTTGTTCATTTTAGCGGTGCAGGTGCAATTAGCCACTGGCAGTACTAGGGGCGAGGCCAAGACTTGGGTATGCTATGTACCAGATTTTCGACAGTCAGGCAGAGGTTTCGGCATGCAAACAACACCCAGATTAATACAGCGTAGCGGATTGCGGGTGGTTGCCGGTCTGGGCAAAACGGGCGTCTCGGTCGTTCGTTTTTTGCTGGAAAAAGGCTATCCCGTGGCAGTAACGGACAGCCGGATGGAGCCACCAGGATTGGCGGATTTGCCTTCCAATGTGGAATGCAGTCTGGGTGGGCTGGATGCGGCGCTGCTGTGTCGCGCAGAAGAAATTATCCTCAGTCCGGGGCTTGCACTGACGGAACCCGCCATTGGTCAGGCCATCGCGGCGGAAGTGCCGGTGATTGGCGATATTCAGTTGCTTAGACGGGAGACACAGGCGCCGATTGTGGCGATTACCGGTTCCAATGCCAAAAGTACGGTGACCACGCTGGTGGGCGAGATGGCACGGAATGCTGGCAAGCGCGTTGCGGTCGGTGGCAATCTGGGGACGCCTGCGCTGGAGCTGCTACAGAATGATCCTGAGCTGATTGTGCTGGAACTGTCGAGTTTTCAGCTGGAAACGACGCATCATCTGAGTGCGGCAGTCGCGGTCGTGCTCAACCTGAGCGAAGACCATATGGATCGCTACGAAGGCATGATCGATTATCACCGGGCCAAGCACCGTATTTTTCAGGGCTGCCAGCGCTATGTCACCAATCGGGATGATCCATTGACCCGCCCACTGGTCGCCGATGCGTTGCCACATCAGAGCTTTGGCCTGAACGCTCCTGATCTGGGGCACTATGGGGTGCTCCGCGATCTGGATGGCACTCAGTGGCTGGCACGTGGGCGTGAGCGTTTGCTGAACGCAGCGGACATGTGCATTCGGGGCAATCACAATATTGCCAATGCTTTGGCGGCACTGGCACTGGGGGAGGCGGTGGGGCTACCGTTGCCGGCCATGCTGGACACCCTGAAAACCTTTCCCGGACTGGAGCATCGTTGTCAGTGGGTGCGCACGCTGGAAGGCCGTGATTATTACAATGACTCCAAAGGAACGAATGTCGGTGCGACGCTGGCCGCCATTGAAGGTCTGGGTGCAGTCCTGAAACCCTCCGGTCATCAGGTCGTGGTCATACTGGGCGGCGTGGGTAAAGGGCAGGACTTTAGTCCGCTCAGCACAGCGCTGGCGGGGTTTGGCGGTACCGCGATTGTAATGGGTGAGGATGCAGCCGCAATCGAGGCTGCCATTGCGGGAGCCGTTCCTGTTCTGCATGCCGATAGCCTGACGCAGGCCGTCCAGCTTGCCCGTTCCACCAGCCAGCCGGGGGATGCGATCCTGCTGTCGCCAGCCTGTGCCAGTTTTGACATGTTTTTAAATTACGAAGACCGGGGTCGTCAGTTTGTGGCGTGTGTCCGTGAGTTGTCTGACTCTGCGGGCAATACCCCGTCAGCACAGGGATAATGCAGACATGAATGTTTCCGTCCGCCAAAAATTAGGCGCATTTCAGAAGCTGCTGGATTCTTTCCTGCAATGGCCTGCCCTCAAAGACGAGCTGACGGCTCGGCGGGTATTGTTGTTTAGCGTCGTTTGTCTGGTCTGTCTGGGCGCTACGATGGTGGGTTCGGCGTCGATGCCTTATGGTGCCTACAAATTCGACCAGCCGATGTATTTTCTGATTCGTCACCTGATTTACATCACGGCAGGGGTAATCGCGGCGCTGATTGCCAGCCGGTTTAGTCTGAAATTCTGGTTTTCCCAGACGGTGGTGTTATGGCTGATGGTCCTCATCCTGCTGATTGCAGTGCTGTTTTGGCCGGGCAGCGCGGTGAATGGCAGTAAACGCTGGATTGGCGTGGGTGGCGTGACGTTTCAGCCATCTGAGGCGGCCAAGTTTGTCATGGTGCTGTTTACCGCTGACTATGTGGTGCGGCGGGCTGACGAGGTGCGGTTTAGCTGGACGGGCTTCATGCGTCTGTGTATTCCCATGGGAACGGTGCTGCTACTGCTGATGCTGGAGCCGGATCTGGGCGCCAGTACAGTGGTAGCGACCAGTATGATGGCGGTGTTTTTTCTGGCGGGGGCTCCTGCCCGGCAGTTTCTCGTGATGATTGCGATTGCGATTGGTGCCTTGCTGATGGCCATTGTGCTGGAGCCGTATCGCTTGCGCCGGCTCACGTCCTTTTCGAATCCCTGGGATGAAGAACAGGGCAGTGATTATCAGCTCAAACAGAGTCTGATTGCCTTTGGCCGTGGGGAATGGACAGGCACGGGGCTGGGCCACAGTGTGCAAAAATTGTCCTATTTGCCAGAAGCCCATACCGATTTTATGCTCGCGGTGGTTGGTGAGGAGCTGGGTTTGCTGGGCATTGTGGTGCTATTTGGACTGCTTTTGCTGATGGTCAGTAGCTGTATGCGGATTGGTCATCGCGCGCTGAGCCATAATCATTTGCGGGCGGGCTATCTGGCGTATGGCATTTCAGTGATCTTTCTACTGCAGATATTGGTGAATGGCGGCATGAACATGGGCATGTTGCCCACCAAGGGGTTGACCCTGCCCTTCATCAGTTATGGCGGTACGTCGCTGGTGATGTGCATGGTGATGGTGGCCGTTTTGCTGAGGATCGATCAGGAGACCCAGACCCCTTTGCCGCGGTCGGCGCGCGATGCCTACGATATGAAAAGCTAGGACATGAAAAGCCTGGGCATGAAAAGCTAGGACCGGAAAAATCAGCTGACCCCTCAGCGTGGCCTATCGCAGGGCAAAACTTGCACCACAACCCATAAAAAAAACCTGGCGGATCGTTCAGGTTTTTTTGTTTTCGATCAGAATGTCTAAGGTTTGCCTGTCGGCCAGTTTGCCTCAGGTGTTGGCAGGTGAATCAGAGGTCTGCACATCCAGCAGCCCGCGTTTCTGGGCAAACCAGAGCAAACCCACCAGCAACTGCCGCTTGTCATCGACAAAAGAGGGTTTTTTGCCTTCAAAGTAATGACCGGCGAACTGAAATCCCCAGCCTACACCAAACATACCGACAGCCAGCGGAAGGCCGACGATCGTAGCGCCAACTGGCAACGATGCGGCAATCAGTGGAATGCCTATCTGATGGCACATCTGGTTGCGGGGATCCTGATGATCATTTTTGTAACTCTGTAATAATCCTGTCCAGGTGGGATTCAGTGTAATGCGCATGGCAAGCCTCCTGTTGCGAGTAATTCAATTAACTTACGCCCCATGGAGGTGAAATGCCAGACCATTGACGACAGTTTTGGCTGGCTACTTGGGCATGCCCCTTTTGCCAAGTCAGTAGCCTAGCCAGTCGCTGAGTCAGTCGCTTAGGCCGCCGAGGCAATGGGACGATGGGGCGGCAGGCTGTAGTAGCGCTGCCAGATGGCGTCGTAGCGCTCCAGTTCGGTTTGCCACTGGGCTTCCGTCCAGTCTTCCGACAGGGCAATGTCATGGATACGCGGCATATGTTCCTTGCCGCCCTGTGCCAGCAACAAACCCAGCCGGGTACGACGCAGCATCAGGTCGTCCAGATGCACTACCTGTTCTTCGCGCAATGCCCAGCGAATCTCCGCCCAGAGGGTCTGGGTTTCGGGAATCAGGCTGAGTTCTGTGGCTGGCATGGTGTCCAGAAAGCGTGGCGTGAGCTGGCCAAATTTGCCCAAAAAGCGACGGTTGGTTTCGTCACTCAGATGCGCCAATGGCTTGCTGCCCGTATAGGGATGAAATACCGGTGCCTTGTGGTCACGGCTACTGAGCTGGGGCAGCCATTTTTCCGCCTGTGTCAGGACGTCCTGCGCAATCTGGCGAAAGGTGGTCAGCTTGCCACCTGAGACACTGATCATGCCATGATCGGCCCATACCGCATGGTCGCGGCGCTCCTTGGAAGGATCCAGTCCCTTGCTGCTACTGACAATCGGGCGAACACCGGCAAAGGTCGCAATGACATCGGCTTCGGTCAGCTGGGCGGTTGGAAATTCGTGATTGGCCGCGCGCAACAAATACTGCACTTCATCGGCGGTGATGCTGGCTTCTTCGTCCAGATTGCCCTGATGATCCAGATCGGTCGTTCCAATGACAGTACGGCCTTCCCATGAATAAATAAACATGGCGCGACGGTCGTCCGGATGGAACAGGATCAGCGCATCCTGCAAGGGCAAACGCTCTGCCGGTACCACCAGATGGCTGCCGCGCTGGGGGCGTACCAGTACGGTTTGTTCAGTGACTTCCTGACGCATGCGGTTGACCCAGGCACCGGTAGCATTCACCACCACTTTGGCCTGTACCTGAGCCGTTTCACCACTGATTTCATCGCGCAATTGCAGGCCAGTGACCTGTTCGCCAACCCGCAAGGTCTGCTGGGCACGGACATAATTGAGGGTAACAGCACCATCCACACGCGCCTCATCCAGTACGCGCATCACCAGACGGGTATCGTCGGTGACGGCGTCGGTATAGCGGGACGCGCCCTTGAGATCATCGCTGCGGTAACCCGGCACCCGCTCCAGAAACTTGCTCTTTTTGAAGAATCCGCGGTCATGATTTCCGGCCAGTAAATCATAAGCGGTCAGCAACAGGTAAAAGGCCCAGCGGTTTGATTTCAGGCCAGAACCCTTGAAGTGGGCGAAAAAGTAATTGGCCCGATCGACCAGCCCCGGTGCTTCGCTCAGCAGGCGCTCACGCTCAACCAGTGAGTGCCAGGTCAGGCGAATATCGCCCATGGCAATATAGCGCAGGCCACCATGCACCATTTTCGACGAACGGCTTGACGTACCAAACGCATAATCGCTCTGGTCAATCAGCAAGACTTTGCTGCCAGTGCGGGCGGCTTCACGGGCCACTCCAGCGCCGGTAATGCCGCCACCCACGACGATGATATCCCAGGAGGTAGTGGTAATCTGTTGCCAAATGGTTGAACGTGTACTGGTCATAATGTGGGGGTCAGGGCTGCTGAAATGACGGGAAACCCTTTCATACTAAGGCATTGAAGGATAATTGTTCTTGACATTTTCCGACTGAGGCCCGTTTGGCAGGGCCGTTTTTGTCGCGCTGCTGACCATTTATCTAAAGCTGGAGCGTTTTGGGCAATGTCACCTGAATGCTACTGGCGAAAATTAAAAACTTTGTCACAATAAGCGAAAAATCGCTGAGAGCATGAAACATGTCTTACTTTGGCACAGATGGTATACGCGGTGAATTTGGCGTATTGCCGATTACTCCGGAATTTGCCCTGAAATTGGGGCGTGTTGCTGGGCATGTATTTGCCAGTGAAGGCGGCAAACACGTGGTCATGGGGCGGGATACCCGGCAGTCCGGCGAAGTGTTGGAGGCCGCGCTGGAAGCAGGGTTCTCCTGTGCTGGTATCAATGTTCACCAACTGGGCGTGTTGCCCACACCGGGCATTGCGCATCTTGGTCGGGCATTTGGAGCCTGTGCTGCTGTCGTCATTTCTGCTTCGCACAATCCCTTTCACGATAATGGCATCAAATTTTTCTCCGGCGAAGGTAAAAAACTCGATGATCGCCTGCAAAGCCGGATCAGTGAGGCGCTGGATCAGCCGGAGCCCGCCTTTTCTGCACGTCTGGGCCACAGCCAATATGAGCTGGATGCGCTGGGGCGGTATGTGGAATTTTGCAAATCCACCGTGCCGTATCACCTGAGTCTAAAAGGCTTAAAAATCGTCATCGACTGTGCGCACGGGGCGGGGTTTGCGGCTGGCCCGCAGGTGCTGCGTGAACTGGGTGCCGACGTGATTGCCATCGGCAATGCGCCGGATGGGGTAAATATCAATGAACAGTGTGGTTCGACCCATCCCGAGCTTTTGCAAAAAACAGTTATCCGTGAAAAAGCCGACCTCGGCATTGCGCTGGATGGCGACGCCGACCGTGTGATGATGGTGGATCATCGGGGCCGACTGGTCGATGGCGATGCGATTTTGTACCTGCTCGCGACCCAGCGGCAGCACAACGCCATTGGGGTGGTCGGCACGCTAATGAGCAATATGGGTCTGGAGCTGGCACTGCGTGAGCAGTCGGTGGATTTTCGACGCGCCAAAGTGGGCGACCGTTATGTCATGGCCGAGCTACTGGCACAGGGCTGGGTGCTGGGCGGTGAGCCGTCTGGCCATGTGCTGTGCCTGGACAAAAGTAATGCTGGCGATGCCATCATTGCCGCGCTGCAAGTCCTGTGCGTGATGGTTGAGAAAGGTAAATCTCTGGCGGATCTGGCGTCAGGTATGTCCATTTTGCCGCAAACACTGGTGAATGTGCGGCTTGCGGTGATGCAGGATCCCTACGCAGACCCTGAGCTGAGCAAGGCATTCCAGAATGCCGAGAGTTTGCTGGGCGATCGTGGCCGCCTGCTGATCCGCAAATCGGGAACCGAACCTGTGATCCGGGTCATGGTCGAAGGTGAGTCGGAAACCCAGGTCAGCCAGCTGGCAAATGAGCTCGCGGATCAGGTACGGTTGCGTTTGGGCGCCGCGTGATCTGCCTAAGCTGTACTAAAGCCTGAACTGACGATTTTTTTGGACAATGTGTCCTTGCTGGAGACTTTGCCATGCAAACCAATTCGCAATACCCTTCGGCGGACCTGACAGAACTACGCCTATCCTATGCGCGCGGTGAGTTGCTCGAAGCGACGGCACATACGGACCCTTTTGAGCAGTTTGCGCAGTGGATGGGATATGCCCTTACCCAAAACATTCCTGAGCCCTACGCCATGAGCGTGGCGACCGCCAATGCCGATGGGCAGCCTCATGTGCGTACTTTATTGCTGCGGGGCTACGGTGTGGATGGGTTTCTTTTTTACACCAATACAGACAGTGAAAAGGGTCAGGATCTGGCGGCCAATCCCTGTGCTGAATTGTTATTTTATTGGCCTATACTGGAGCAGCAAATTCGCCTGCGGGGCAGGGTAGAGCGACTGGATGCGGCGCTGGCCGATCAGTATTTCAGCAAACGCCCCCGTGACAGCCAGATTGCTGCCCATGTCAGTGAGCCCCAGAGCGGTCGGGTGGCCAGTCGGGAAGAGCTGCACGCGCGCTACGATCGCATGGCCCAAACCTTTGAATGTGTTAATCATATCCCCCGCCCAGTCTTTTGGGGTGGATATCGGTTGTTGCCTGACTATTTTGAGTTCTGGCAAGGCAGGCCCAACCGCTTGCACGACCGGCTGTGTTATCGCAAAACGGAATCCGGTTGGAGCCTTGAGCGGCTCATGCCATAATTGTGGGACTTCGATTGTATCCAAGGGATTGCCTGTGTTGACTGCTGCCCAAACCCGCCATTTGCTACTTTTGCCTGTGAACTCAACATCCCGCAGTGTCGCTCGTAGTTCTGACCCTGAAGCTTTCTTCGGGCGGTTAATGGCATCGGGTAGCGTGACGGTTGTGCTGCTGGTGGCGAGCGTGTTGTTGGTCGCCATGACTAGCAGTGCCTATTCCATGACTGTTCGTGAGCGGTATGAGCTGGAACATAAAGCGCATCGGGCTGCCCCTAAAGCCGCTGCGACCAAACGGTCGGCTCACCACAGCAAGCCTGCAGTCAAGGCGATTCGGGCGACCAAAGCCCGCAAGCTTCACCCAGCCCGTCAGCATAAAGCGCCTGGCTCAGCACCGTCAGTGAAACATCATGCCGCTAAAAGCCGCACCCCGACGCCTCATTCGAAACGTACTGTGGTCGGCAAAAAACCGTCCCGTCACACAGTTTCAGCGCATCATTCCGTCGTTGCCAAAAAGCGCGCTCATCACTCCGCAGCGATTCGAAAAGCGCCTAAATCACACAATGCATCCGCCCTAAAACCCTCAGCCCATAAAAAAATGGCCCATAAAAAGGCTACTCGCCCAAGGGCGGCATCGAAAAAACCAGTTGTTAAAAAACCAGTTGTTAAAAAATCAGTCCATACAAAGCGTGCGCACTCCCAACGCAAGCCGGTGAGCCGTACCCGTCATCACCGCCATCGTTAATTTAATGCCCGATGGATTTCGCTGATGCCGATGACCCCTTTGTCATGAATTATTCCTCCTAATGACCAACCCACACTGGCGGCGTCGCGATGCTGTGCTAATGAGTGACCGACCGCCTGAAGCTGAGCAAAGGCTGCTCACTACACTTGGCGATCCGGTCTTGGCGCGCCTCTATGCGGCACGAGGTGTCACCGATCCAGCTGAGCTGTCTTTGCGTCTGGGAGATCTGTTGCCAGCGGCCTCTCTCACCGGGCTGGATCAGGCCATACAGACGATGGATGAGGCCATCGACGCTCAGCAAGCGATTCTGATCATTGGCGATTTTGATGCCGATGGGGCTACCAGTACCGCTCTGATGATGCTCGCCCTGCGCGAAATGGGCGCGCGTGTCGACTATTTGGTGCCGGATCGCTTTCGGTACGGCTACGGGCTGACGCCAGAAATCGTTCAACTGGCACTGACGGAGTACAGCCCCTCGCTGATTGTGACCGTGGATAATGGTATTTCCAGTCATGCCGGGGTGGCGCTGGCCCAGCAACAGGGCATTCGCGTGCTCATTACCGATCATCACCTGACTAGCAAGGCTGTGCCGCCCGCTGAAGCCGTGGTCAATCCTAATCAGCCTGACTGCCAGTTTGCCAGCAAGGCACTGTGTGGGGTGGGTGTGGCGTTCTACGTACTCGCTGCGCTCAGTAGCCTGCGGCGTGCAGCGGGCAAGTCTCATACCCCGCTCGTCCAATGGCTGGATCTGGTGGCCGTGGGTACGGTGGCGGATGTGGGCGTGCTCGACCACAACAACCGGATTCTGGTGGCCAATGGTTTACAGCGTTTGCGGCAAGGCCGATGCAGGCCGGGGTTTCTCGCGCTACTGGAAGGTGCTGGCCGCAATCCTTCGCAACTGACTGCACAGGATTTGGGTTTTGTCCTGGGCCCGCGTATCAATGCCGCTGGACGCATGGACACCATGCGCATTGGAATTGACTGTCTGCTGGCGCCAACGCTAGAGGCGGCGAGGCCTTTTGCCGAACAGCTGGAAGCTCTCAACCGTGAACGCCGCCGTGTCGAATCGGACATGAAGCAATCCGCTCTGGCGATGCTCGAAGCTCGACGCGCTTTCGAGAAAAACACTTTAAAAACAATGGCCTTAGACAAAAGCGATTTACAAACATGTACTTTAGAAACAAGTACTTTAGATACAAGCACTTTAGAAAAAAGCACGCCAGAAGAACACTGGCCACAGCGTGGGATTGTGCTGGCGGATCGTGACTGGCATCAGGGGGTGATCGGGATCATTGCCGGGCGCCTCAAAGAGCAGTATCACCGGCCCAGCGTAGTGTTTGCACCTGCGGACGACAGCGCCACCCTGTACAAAGGCTCTGCCCGTTCGATTGCTGGGATTCATATCCGTGATGTCATTGAGCAGGTCGCGCTGCGTTATCCAGAGACTATTTTGCATTTTGGCGGGCATGCCATGGCAGCGGGATTGTCGATCGTGCCGGAGCAACTTGAGGCCTTTCAACGGGCTTTTGAGGAAGTATTGCAGGAGGCCGATGAGCGCCATTTTCAGCCCATGTTATTCACCGATGGCGCGCTCAGTGCAGACCAGATCAGCTTATCCCTGGCGGAACGGCTCAGTCAGGCCGGGCCGTGGGGCAATGGCTTTCCACCACCGGTCTTTGAGGGTGAGTTTGACATTGTTTCGGAAAAAATTCTGAAAGACAAACACAGTCGTTTTCAGCTGCGCCCTGCAGAAGGGGGTGAATGGCTGGAAGCTATTGCTTTTAATCAGCTGCTGCCGCCGGGCAATACGTCGACCCGGCTGCGCATGGTTTATCAGCTGGACATCAATGAATTTCGCGGGCAGCGTCGCTTGCAGCTGCAGATTGTGGCGATGGAGCCCGTATAAGGCCTTGAGCATGTCGAAGGGAGGTGGCTAAGTGGCTTCGACCAGCTCAGCCAGCGGCTACTGATTCTGCCAGCGGTTACTGCTAAGTCCACAGCTACTGTTCCCTGAGCGTGTCGAAGGGAAGGACTTAAGGGCTTCGACGAGCTCAGCCAGCGGTTACTGCTCAGTCCGCAGCTACCGTTCCCTGAACGTGTCGAAGGGAAGGGCTTCGACAGGCTCAGCCAGCGGATAGTGGCTCAGCCAGCGGATAGTGGTTCAGCCAGCGGTTACAACTCAGCCTGCGGGATTAGGTGCTGGCTTTGCGCTTCATCTGATCGAAGAAATCATCGTTGGTTTTAGAGTCTTTCATCCGATCCAGCAGGAACTCAATCGCCGCCAGCTCATCCATAGGATGCAGTAATTTCCGCAAAATCCAGACCTTGCGCAGTGCATCTTCATCCATCAGGCGCTCTTCACGGCGAGTACCGGATTTTTTGATGTTCATGGCCGGGAACACACGCTACTCGGCAATCTTGCGATCCAGGTTGATTTCCTGATTGCCGGTGCCCTTGAATTCCTCGAAGATCACTTCGTCCATCTTGCTGCCGGTATCGATCAGTGCTGTCGCGATGATGGTTAGTGAGCCGCCTTCCTCAATGTTACGCGCCGCACCAAAGAACCGCTTGGGGCGTTCCAGCGCATGCGCATCCACACCACCAGTCAGCACTTTGCCGGAGGAGGGGATCACGGTGTTGTAAGCCCGGGCCAGACGAGTGATCGAGTCCAGCAAAATCACCACATCTTTTTTGTGCTCCACCAGACGCTTGGCTTTTTCGATCACCATTTCAGCCACTTGCACGTGGCGCGCTGGCGGTTCATCAAAGGTCGATGCCACCACCTCGCCACGCACGGTGCGCTGCATTTCGGTGACTTCTTCCGGACGTTCGTCAATCAGCAGCACGATGAGGTAAGAATCGGGATTGTTGCGGGTAATGGATTGCGCGATGGATTGCAGCAACATGGTTTTACCGGCTTTCGGCGGGGCAACGATGATCGAGCGCTGGCCTTTGCCAATCGGGGCAATCAGGTCAATCACCCGGCTGGTCAGGTCTTCGGTGGTGCCGTTACCCAGCTCCATTACCATGCGTTCAGTCGGGAACAGCGGCGTCAGATTTTCAAACAGAATCTTGTTGCGGGCGTTTTCCGGTGTGTCGTAATTCAGCGAATTGACTTTCAGCAGCGCAAAATAACGCTCGCCTTCCTTGGGAGGGCGAATGGTGCCATGAATGGTGTCGCCAGTGCGCAGGTTAAATCTGCGAATTTGCGACGGGCTGATGTAAATATCGTCCGGGCCGGCCAGATAGGAGCCTTCAGAGGAGCGGAGGAAGCCAAAGCCATCCGACAGGATTTCGAGAACGCCTTCGCCATAAATCTCTTCGCCATTACGCGCATGCGTTTTGAGAATGGCAAAAATGATGTCCTGCTTTCGATTGCGGGCCATGCTTTCGAGGCCCATAAATTCGGCGATTTTGATCAGTTCGCCAATCGGTTTTTTCTTGAGTTCGGTCAGATTCATAGGAGGGCTGGGTTACCGTAGCGTCAATAAATACAAGGCATAAAGGACGAAACACACTGGGCGTTTGGCCAGGAGGATCAGGGTCGGGGTACTGGAACGACAGGAAGCACATCACACGACCAAAGGCGTGCAGCAAATCGGTAACGAGAAGTGGCTTCCTGACGGTATCAGGGTATCCATCCAGATCGGACCTGGTGACTGTCAGGCAGGCTTTACCTGTAGGGTATTACGTGCCGGGGGTCAAATGACCAGAATCGTCTACGTCGGGAGGTGTGACCGAAAGGTCAATGTGGTCAGTGGCTGTCAGATGCAGCATGACACAGGACTTGAGTCTTTAATGAGGTGAAACTATAGCCACCGCCATCTGGCTTGTCAATTGGCTCAGACCAGAGGAGGGTGAAGGTGGTTGAGTGGTGGATAAACAGAATCCCGATGGGTAAACAGTGGATGGAAGGGCGGCCGCATGATCCAGGTTAGCTGGAGCAAGCTAGCTGGTCTAAATTTTCTGAACCAAGTTGGCTGAGCCGCCGAGTTACTGAAGCGGCCTCCACTGCGGGCGCCCTCATCCATGTAAACGTCAGGAAAAGGGCGCGATGGCCGCACTTACAGGTTTTGGTCAATAAACGCGGTCAGTTTGGAGCGGGGAACAGCACCAATCTGGGTAGCTACTGGCTGGCCGTTTTTGAACACCATCAGCGCAGGAATATTGCGAATGTTATAATCGCTGGCGGATTGTTCGCACTGGGTGACATCGACTTTGACGATGCGCAGCTTGCCATCGTATTCACCGGCCAGATCTTCCAGTACCGGGGCGATGGCTTTACAGGGGCCACACCAGGTTGCCCAGAAATCCACCAGTACAGGCAGATCCGATTGCAGCACATCGGCGGCAAAATTGGCATCAGTAGTATTAACGATGGTACTCATGGCTTACTCCATTCAGGGATGCTGCCGGACGATGCTTGCCTGAACAAACAGCACGCACACAGACTGGCAGGATTGGGTGGCAGAACGCGATCAACAGAGTGTGCCGTCTGCACCACTTTCTGTCTAACCGATTGTGATAATACTGTCGATGGAAAATGCCGATAACAAGTTCAAATTTGTCATGCGAAGGATGGCATTGTCACAGTATGATAAGCCCCTTTCACGGTGGGCGGGAGCCAGCCTCATCCAATGAGGGCTGTACTGGCGCCCACGCGATGCGCACGTCAGGAGCTGGAACTAGGAAGGCCGTAGCGTTCATGCGCTAAGCTCACGCAGTGCAGCAGCACGCGCTACAGGATTGCGAAACGATAGGAAAAATGCCGTGAAGCAAGGAATTGGGCTACTTCCTTGACGATTTTTTAATGACTTTTTTGACGATTTTTTGGTTTGTCTATGACGTTAAACGCTGAAACAGTACTGGAACATGGCACGCAGGGAGCGGATGAGGAGCTGCTGGCGGCTATTGATCTTGGCTCGAATAGCTTTCACCTGGCGATAGCCCGGCTGGATCACGGTGAAGTCCGTAAAGTCGTTGCATTGTCCGAAAAAGTGCAACTCGGGGCAGGGCTGGATGCCGACAATCAGCTGTCCGAGGCTGCCCAGCGCCGTGGGCTGGAGTGTTTGAGCCGTTTTGCTGCGCGACTTGGCAGTATTCCGCCTGAGCGGCTACGGGTGGTGGCGACCAATGCCTTGCGACAGGCCGAAAATGCCAGTGTGTTTATTGAGCAGGCCTCACGCATTTTGCCCAAGCCTATTGAAATCATTGCGGGGCGTGAAGAAGCCCGCCTGATTTATCTGGGCGTTTCCCATACCATGCCCTCGGGTGGCAAACGGCTGGTGATTGATATCGGTGGCGGCTCAACGGAATTTATCATTGGTGATGGCTTTGAGCCGATCCTGACCGAATCCCTGCAGATGGGCTGTGTGGCCTTTACCCAGAGTTTTTTCAGTGATGGCCAGCTGAGCAGTAAGGCATTTAACAAGGCTCTGGCAGCGGCGCGGCGTGAGATGCAGGGTATTTTGGGCAGCTATACCCGGCAGGGCTGGGATGGGGTGGTGGGTTCCAGTGGGACGATCAAGGCCACACGACAGGTGCTTATTGAGCTAGGCCTGAGCAACGAAAAAGAAGAAATTACCCGGAGTGGCCTCGAAAAACTGGTGGAACAGGTGCTGCGCTGGCGCCATGTCGATGACATTGAGTTGCCAGGGCTGAAAGAAGACCGCAAGGCAGTGTTGCCAGCGGGTCTGGCGATATTACTGGCCATTTTTCAGAGTATGGATTTGACGGCCCTGACCTATTCCGACGGGGCACTGCGCGAAGGAGTGCTCTATGACCAGCTGGGGCGGTTTCGCCATGAGGATGTGCGGGATCGCAGTGTTTCGGCACTGATGGCACGGTATTCGGTGGATGTGCGTCAGGCAGAACGGGTCACGGAAACGGCAAAACAGCTGCGGGAGCAAGTCGCCGCACGCTTGTTACTGGACGATGAAGATGCGGATCTGCTGAGGCGGGCCGCCAGTCTGCACGAGATTGGCCTGGCGATCAGTCACGGTGCGTATCAGCGGCATGGTGCCTATTTACTGGAACATTCGGATGTGCCGGGTTTTTCCCAGAGCGATCAGATGCGTCTGGCGCTGGTAGTCGGCTGCCATCGCCGCAAGCTGAAAATGGACGGTCTGGCCAATATCCTAAAAATCGGTGGCCAGCGCCTGATGGCGTTGTGTCTGATTTTGCGGCTGGCAGTGGCATTGCATCAGGCACGCAGCGATCAGGCTTTGCCAGAAGTGACTTTACGGGCAACCAACGCACAGGAATGGCGCCTGACGATTGACGCCAGTGCTGAGGACTGGTTTATGCTGGCGGGTGTGCTGGAAATCGAGCAGGCCTATCAAAGCGGCTGGGGCGTTGGGCTCTCGATCAAATGGGCGCTCGATTAATGGGCTGTCAGGGCAAACTTGTTGCGCTGGCCGGCAGGGCAGGGGATAGAGCACGATGATGAAAAACGAACAACTGCCAGCATGGCAGCGGGTACAGCTGGCGCGACATGCCCAGCGGCCGCAGTTTTTGGACTATGTTCAGGGTCTGTTTACTGAGTTTGACCCCTTGCACGGTGATCGGCTGTTTGGGGAAGACGGTGCCATGATCGGTGGTCTGGCGCGGTTTCAGGGCATCCCCGTCGTGATCATGGGTCAGCATCGGGGCCGTAACACGCGTGAGCGTTTGCAGCATAATTTCGGCATGTGCAATCCCGAAGGCTATCGTAAATCCTTGCGTCTGGCAGAACTGGCCGAGCGCTTTGGATTGCCCGTGTTTACCTTCATCGACACCATGGGCGCCTATCCTGGTATTGAGGCAGAGGAGCGCAATCAGGCCGAAGCGATTGCCCGCAATCTGGCGGTGTTTTCCCGTTTAAAAGTCCCTGTGCTGGCAACGGTCATTGGCGAAGGGGGATCGGGTGGCGCGCTGGCCATTGGGGTGGCAGACGCCCTGTTGATGCTGTCGAACAGTATTTACTCAGTGATTTCACCCGAAGGCTGCGCGGCGATCTTATGGAAAACCAGTGACAAGGCCGCTCAGGCCAGTGAGGCGCTCGCTTTGACGGCGGATCGCCTGCAGGCACTGGGTGTGGTGGATCATGTGATTGATGAGGGCGAAGGCGCCCATCTCCAGCCCGAGCAGGTGCTTCAGCGTCTCTCGGAACAACTCTGGCAAAGCCTGCTGGACGTACAGGACATGAGCAGTGAGCAACGATGCGAACGCCGATATCAGCGTCTGATGCGCTTTGGCAGTTCGATGCCTTCCGTTGCCTGAGCGCATTGCCTGAGGCAGTGACGTCAACGCCGGACTTGAACGCGCAGACTGGCGCGAAGACCGACACGAAGACGTACGGCGGCACTGGCAGTGAGTCAGGTATAGAGTCAGGTATAGAGTCTGGCAGTGATAATGCCGTATCGCGGCCCAGACTGGTGGTGGCGTGCAGTGGTGGCGTGGACTCAATGACGCTGCTGCATGCGCTGGCTCGCCTGTATCCTGAGCAGGTGCGCGCGATCCACATCAATCATCAGATTCACCCGGATTCGGCTGACTGGGCTGACCGGGTGGCGCGGCAATGCGAGCAGTTAAACGTCCCTTGCCAGTGCATCGCTGTACAATTGGCCTCTGGCAATCTGGAAAAACAGGCACGTGCAGCTCGTTATCAGGCCCTGATCGATGCAACGGATGAGTCTGAGTGTGTCGTGTTGGGGCATCAGCGGGAAGATCAGGCGGAAACCTTGATGATGCGGCTGGTGCATGGCAGCTTTCCGGCAGCCCTCGGGGGGATGCAGCCGTTGTCGCTGCGGCAGCAAAGACGATTCTGGCGGCCTTGGCTGGGCGTATCACGAGCGGACATTGAACGGCTGGCTGAACAGTTTGGCCTGACCCCGCTGGTGGTACAGGATCCGGCTAATGCCGAGCTGCGTTATGATCGGGTATTTTTGCGGCAGCAGATTTTTTCCCCTTTATCCCAGCGCTGGCCACACGCCAGTCAGGGCATTGCGCGAAGCATGGGCCATTTGCAGGAAGCAGTGGCATTGCTGGATGAAACGCTGGATGAACAACTGGCGCAGTGCAGTACGGACGAATCGCTGAGCTGGGCAAGTTTGTCCCGGTGGGGTGAGATCCGTCAGAAATGGCTGCTCCGGCGCTGGCTCCAGCAGCAGGAGCCCTTTGCGCCCCCGCAGACGATTCTGGCGGCCATACTCGCGATGCAGCATCAGCGGCCGGATGCGCACACACGGGTGGACTGGGCGCAGTGGCAATTCCGTAGCTATCGCGGGCTGTTGTATCGCTTACTCCGCAAGAGGGTTGTGGCTTGTGCACTGGATATGAACCTGCCGGGGCGGGGCGAGTCCCTGCACTGGTCGCTACCGTCGGGGGAGTGGCGGGTACAGGCCCTGGGCTCAACTGCGGCTGGCTGGGAGTTTACCCATCTGTCTGTCGCGTCCTTGCCCTTATCGGCGAATGAGCCTGAACCTGAGGACTATGGTGTCAGGGATTCACCGCAAAAAACAGGCATGCTCGTTCTACCTGCGGCATCTCATCAGGTGGAAAATGGCACACAAACACAAATACAAGCACACACACTGGCCTTGCGTGCCCGTCAAGGCGGAGAGCACATCCGGGTATCTGGCAAAACCATTGCCCTGAAACACTGGCTACAGGAACAGGGAATGCCGCCCTGGCAGCGGGAGCAGGTGCATCTGGTGTGGCATGGGAACTGCATTGTGCTACTGCTCACTCCTGCTGGCGTGCTGATCACCGATGAGGGGCGCAATCAGGCAGCGAATACGGTAGAAAGCAGGGCTGACCGCATCGGCGGAGTTGCTGCTAGAAGCTAATGTCACAGACACGACATTTGGCTGATGCATACTGGGCGGTATTTGCCTGTCGTCAGGGCAGGTTACTGCGGGTAGGCGCAATTGCCTGCGAGGCGACGTGAAAGCTATGTAAAGGCTAAGTAAAGGCTAAGTAAAGGCTAAGTAAAGGCTAAGTAAAGGCTAAGTAAAGGCTATATGAAGGCTTTGCAGTACATCATATTCGAGTGAATGGGAAAGACCACGATGGCACATAACACGCAATATTCCGTTGCATTTATTGGCGGGGGCAACATGGCTCAGGCCCTGATTGGTGGCCTGCTGTCGCAGGGGGTCAAGGCCAGTAGCATCATGGTCAGTGAGCCCGTGGTGGCTCTGCGGGAGCACCTGAAAACGCTTGGCGTTCGCGTCACTGACTCCAATCAGCAGGCCATCAGTGCGGCCGATGTGATCGTCCTCGCGGTGAAGCCTCAAGTCATGCCAGAGGTGCTTCGTAGCATGGGCAATGTGAGTGACCGGCTGATCATTTCCATCGCCGCCGGACTGACAACCACCTGCCTGACCCGGCTGCTGGGCGTTGCGCCACGGCTGGTTCGTGCCATGCCCAACACCCCTGCCCTGATTCAAAGTGGGGCGACGGGTCTCTATGCAGCGCCCAACGTCAGTGCGCAGGATCGTGCATTGGCGGAGCGCATTCTCGGCACAGCCGGCATGGTGTTATGGGTAGAAGACGAAAGCCTGATGGATGCGGTAACGGCAGTCTCTGGCTCGGGGCCCGCCTATTTCTTTTACCTCATGGAGGCCATGATTCAGGCGGGCATATCGCTGGGACTGGATGAAAAAGCGTCCCGTGCCCTGACCTTGCAAACAGCACTGGGTGCTGCACAAATGGCCATCACCAGTGAAGCCACTCCCGATAAACTGCGCCAGAATGTGACCTCGCCCGGTGGAACTACCCAGGCAGCGCTGGACTCTCTGAATCAGCAGGACGTCAGTGGCCATGTCGTCAAAGCCCTACAAGCGGCAGCCGCCCGTAGTCTGGAGCTAGCGCAACAATTCGCCAGTCAAGCCCAGAGTGACTAATGTGTTAAGATGCGCTGTTTGATTTACCCGAAGTGGTAAAACGGATGGGTGATTCCCGTGCTGTCGTTTTGGGTGTCTTCCACTCAGGTTTTATATTTTGGGCTCTGCTTAAGGTTTTTTTGGGGGAATAAGGCAGCATGGATTTACTGGGTATGGTGTTCAATATCGTGATAAATCTGGCTACTTTGCTGATTTTTTTGCGTTTTATCATGCAGCTTAGTGCAGTGGATCCTTATAATCCCGTCGTGATGTCTACCTTTCAGGCAACGCGGATCGTCGATGTCTTTAACCGGATTTTACCCGTCAAAGCCGGTGGACGACTAAATATTGCCGCGCTGGTGCTCCTGGTGTTGCTGGCGCTGATTTCCATCGCAGGCAATCATTTGCTGAATGGTGTCCCGCCGCCGCCGCCGCTCGAACTGGTCTTCATGGTATTGTTTGAGATGGTGCAGCAGTTATTGTCCTTTTGCCGTATTTTGCTGATTGCATCGATTATTCTCAGCTGGGTAGTCGCTTTTACGCAAAGCCAGTCGCCCTATATTGGTGTGGTCATGCAGCTGTCCGAGCCGCTGCTGGCCCCCTTCCGCCGGATTTTACCGGACACCGGGCCTCTCGATCTGTCGCCGGTGGTCGCATTTCTGGCGATTTATATTTGTGAACAACTGGTTGCGAATGCTGCGGCCGTCGTACTGCCCTGAACTGGCTGGCCGAGCTATACTCAGGCCCGCACGCTGTCGGGTTAATAAGTTGTTGGGTGCCTAAGCTGTTGACTAAGAAAGTGATTGGGTCCGGAAGCTCTTGGGTCAGGATTTAACGGTCCAACAATCAGGACAATTATTAGGAATGTTTCAGCAGTGATTACAACAAGAATGGACACGAGTCCGATGACACCATCGGTCTGTGGTTATTGGCAGGGTTCACGCCTCGTCGTAACGCTCAGGGTTCACCCGGGCTCGCGCCGGAATCAGCTGGAGCAGGATGAAGAAGGCGTACTTCGCCTTCGGGTCAATGCTCCTCCGGTGGATGGCAAGGCCAATCACGCGGCAGTCTGCCTGCTGGCAGAGTACTTTGGCGTGCCGAAAAGTAGCGTACAGATACTGGCGGGTGACAGCTCCCGCACCAAGCGGATTGCGGTGGAGGCGCCAGTCTGTTTCCCGGCGGCGCTAAGCTTTCTGGCACGCGAGCAGAACCTGGTGGCAGGCTCCGGACTTGCTGATGTGCCTTCCCGCAAAAAAACACCCCGCGTTCAAGGGAGTCATTCATGAGTCAAAACGGCTCCGATACCAAACTTCGTTCGGCGGGCAATACCCGGGTGCTGGCGGTTGCCAATAGTGCCAGTAAAAGCATCCTTCAGTTTACGGCCTGGAAAAAATCCATCGCCACAGAACTGGCACGCTATGCTGACTGGCTCAAACAGCGCGACCATCTGGCGCACTGGGAAAAACTCAGTCGAGAGCAAGAGTATTTTGCACTGGATCGGGTGCGACTGCTGATCATGGGTGAATTTTCCCGTGGAAAGACTGAGCTCATCAATGCCTTGCTGGGGCGTCATTTTAATTTTCGGCTGTTTCCAACGCGGGTAGGGCGCACCACCATGTGCCCGGTAGAGCTGTTCTACGATGACGACAATGCGCCCTATCTGAAGCTGCTGCCAATCGATACCCGCGCCAATCAGAAATCGGTCGCGGACTACCGCAAGCAGCCCGAGGCGTGGTATCACCTGAATCTGGACGTCAATGATCCGGACAGCATCAAGCAGATTTTGCGGGAAGTGGCCCGTACGCGCGAGGTCAGCACGCACGAAGCACAGGATCTTGGATTTCAGCTGGAATTTCTGGAAGCCTCCATTAGCCAGCCGGGCTACGTTCACATACCTGCCTGGCGGCACGCACTGATCAATCTGGAGCACCCACTGCTTAAAACCGGCCTGTCGTTTGTGGATACACCGGGCATTAATGCGCCGGGGCTGGAATCTGACCTGATTGATGAAATCATGGCCGATGCGCAGGGCATGCTGTTCCTGACCTCGGTGGAAACCGGTGTCACCGCCAGTGATTACAGCCTGTGGAATCAGAAAATTGCGCCAGTGTCGCGGGACAATCACATTGCGCTGTTTGCAGTGATTAACAAAATCGACCTGCTCGAAACCGATGAAGAGTCGGTGGTGGAAAGCGTGGAGCGCCTGATCCGTATCACGGCGCAACAATTGAAGATTCCCCGCAATCATGTGCTGCCGGTCAGTGCCAAGCATGGCTTGCGCAGCTACCTGCAACAGGATGTGACTCGTCTGCGCCGGAGTGGTCTGGCCCATCTGGAGGACTTTCTGATTCCAGCCGTTGTCACTACGCGGGAGCGCTTGCTAACCGACGAGGTGATTAATCATATCCTGACGGATATTCGACATTTTCAGGACACTACCGGGCAGGAGCTGCGGCAATTACAGGTAGAGCAAACCCAGTTTCAGGCCAATCAGCAGCATTTGTCAGATGATTATGAACGCGCTCGCGCCTTGCTGGCCGACGATCAGCATCGTCTGCAACAGCGGATCGTCTCGGTAGATGACCAGCGTCAGGGTATTGACTCCACCATCAATCGACTCAGTCTGCTCATTGGCAAATCCCGCTTTGACAGCCATCTGGTGCGGGCGCAGAGTGTGCTCGGTTCCACCCCCACACTGACCACGGCAGCCAGTGCGATCGGCGTGATGATTTCTGGCTTGCGACTCGATTTCAAACGGGTACGGGCCGATATGGAGATTTTGCCCTCGCAGGCCCAGCGCATCCACCGTGACATGGGCCTGGTGGGTATCCAGTTGCCCTTGCTGGATATGGACGATGTGCTGGGGAGGGTAGCCAACCTTGAAGCCAAATACAGCCAGTATCGTGAGGGCAATGGCGATGCGGCGAAGATCTTCGAGCAGTCGTTTCTGCCGGAAATTCGCGGCCTGTATCAGACCCTCGAAAGTCAGATTAGCCAATGGCAATCCGCCGTGCTTATTCCCGTCACTCAGGAGCTGAATCAGCAGCAACAGGCGCTGGATGGCCGTCAAAAAGTCATTCAGGAGATGAATACGTTTATACAGGAACGGCGCCAGCGCCTGGCGTTTATTCAGCAGCGCCTGCCCCAGCTGACTGCCGATACGGAATTTCTGGACGAGCTGATCTTCCGGCTGGAACCCGTCGAGCTAGCCTGATGTGGCCCAATTTTTAAAAGCGGCTCTCGGGATGACGGCAGCGCTGATACTTTTTGCCATGGAGGCAGGGCAAGGCATGGCGTAGTCTCTGTGTCTTTCCTTGCTTGCCATGCAGTCGCCCCAGGCACACGCAGGCGCAAGGCCAGAAACGATCAGGGAATCGACGCATGTATCATCAGACCTTTCAACACGACATCGGCGAAACCGCCAAAGCACTCAGAGAATCCGTCAGCCAGTTTGCCCAGCAGGAAATTGCTCCCTTTGCGCAGCAGTTTGACCGTGACAATGCCTTTCCGCTCAGCCTGTGGCGGCGGATGGGCGATGTGGGCGTGCTCGGTATCACTGTCTCCGAGCAGTATGGCGGTGCGGACATGGGCTATCTGTCGCATGTGATCGCCATGGAAGAAATTTCCCGCGCTTCTGCCGCGGTGGGCCTGTCCTACGGGGCCCATTCCAACCTCTGCGTCAATCAGCTCTATCGCAATGGCAATGACAGCCAGAAGCAGCACTATCTGCCCAAACTGGTTTCGGGTGAATGGATCGGCGCCCTTGCCATGTCCGAACCAGAGGCAGGTTCCGATGTCGTAAGTATGAAACTGCGGGCGGAACTGCAAGGCGATCATTATGTGCTGAATGGCACCAAAATGTGGATCACCAATGGTCCGGATGCCGATGTGCTCATTGTCTATGCCAAAACCGAACCGCAAGCTGGCTCGCGTGGTATCACGGCTTTTATCATTGAAAAAGGTATGGCTGGATTTAGCACCTCGCCCAAACTGGACAAGCTGGGTCTGCGCGGTTCCAACACCTGTGAGCTGGTGTTTCAGGATTGCCGTGTGCCCGTAAGTAATGTGCTGGGTGGCCTGAATCAGGGCGTCAAGGTGCTGATGTCGGGTCTGGATTATGAGCGCATCATCATTGCGGCCGGGGCGCTGGGCATTATGGCCGCCTGTCTGGATGTGGTGGTACCCTATGTGCATGAACGCAAACAGTTTAATCAGTCCATCGGCGAGTTTCAGCTGATTCAGGCCAAATTGGCCGACATGTACGTCGGTTATCACGTGTGCGCCAGTTACCTCTACAGCGTGGCCAAAGCGGCTGATCGGGGAGAAACCACCCGCAAGGATGCCGCGGGTGCCATTTTGTACACCGCCGAAAAAGCCACCTGGATGGCGGGGCAAACCATTCAAATTCTGGGCGGCAATGGCTATATCAACGATTACCCGGCGGGCCGCCTGTGGCGCGATGCCAAATTGTTTGAAATCGGTGCAGGCACTTCGGAAATCCGCCGGATGCTGATCGGCCGTGAGCTGTATCAGGAAACACGATAGCCCGCTGGCTTGAAAGAACCCGAGCAGCCCGGTATAACGCGCACAGTTATTGACCTTATTGACGGTATCGACAGTCATGGACTGTGAATACAGGACGGAAAATTTGCTATGTTGCTGGCGCTTGAAACAGCCAATGATCAGTGTTCTGTCGCGCTGTGGAATGAGAGCGGCTTACAGGCGTTTCAGCACGATGGGCGTGCCCGCGAACAAACCCGTGTGCTGTTGCCGATGGTGGAGGCGGTGCTGGCGGAAACAGGGCAAACGCTGGCCAATTTGTCTGCGATCGCCTTCAGCCGCGGGCCGGGCTCTTTTAATGGCATTCGCATCAATGCCGCCGTGGCACAGGCATTGGGCTGGGCTCAGGACATTCCACTGATTCCGGTGTCCACGCTGGAAGCGCTGGCGCGCAGTGTCGATGGTGTTGATGACCGGCGTGAGGGCAATAGCACTTGCGATGGCGATGCCACTGCCGTCCAGCGAATTCTCGCCGTGCTCGATGCGCGTATGCAGGAGCTATACTCAGGATTTTTTGAGCAGCAGCCGAATGGTCAATGGCATGCCGTGGGTGCTGAGCAACTCTGTGGCTACGGTGCCATTCAGTGGCCAGCGAACTGGGATGCCTCGACCGTGTGGACGATGGCCGGAAGTGGTTGCCCGCTGACGGAAATACCGGAAATGCTCGCGGCTCCCGTTCGCACATTGCCGAACTGTTTGCCCGATGCACGCCACATTGCGGCTATCGGTTGGGAAATGCTCCAGCAGGGCACGGTCATGACGGCCGGGGCGGCGTTGCCGGTGTATTTGCGGGACGATGCCTGGAAGAAAAAGGATGCCCAGCAAGCTGCGAAACAAAGCCGACCTTAGCGGCTGGGACCGCATTTCTCTCCATTCACCGGCGGGGTTGCCAACGCATTTGCAAGTTGGCTTGCCAGTCCTTTTCGGTGGCTACGTTTTCTGGGTCTTATGCTTTTCAACAGGTTCTGCCAGCGTTTCTGCCCGTTGTTATAAATCGCGGAAAGAAATGCGGCTGGCAGCCATTCGCTGCGGTACACTGGCGCCCCGTTTGTTTGACTGTATTGGTTGGGAGTGGCATGGACATTTGGCTCATATTGCAGGCCATCATCATGGGTCTGGTCGAAGGCATTACCGAGTTTTTGCCCATTTCCAGTACCGGTCACCTGATTCTTACCGCGCAATTGCTGGACTTCTGGACGCCGGAAAAGCGTGAATTGTTTGAAGTGGCCGTGCAGATTGGTGCCATTGCGGCGGTCATTTACGAGTATTGGGGCAAGCTGTGGGGCGCCCTGATGTCGGCGCTCAAGGGCGAGCAGTATGGGCGGCAGCTGATCGGTGGATTGCTGATTGCTTCGGTGCCCATCATGATTCTGGGTCTGACCTGTGGCAGTGCCATCAAAGCGGTGTTGTTCAATGCCGTGACGGTGGCCATCGCGCTGATCGTCGGTGGGGTGATCATTCTGTGGGCAGAGCGCCGCGATCACCAGATCGTCGAGCAGGAAGTAGAACAGATTGGCCTGCGTAAAGCGGCCCTGATTGGTCTCATTCAATGCCTCGCGCTGATTCCGGGTACCTCACGCTCCGGCGCGACCATTATTGGTGGGCTGTTGCTGGGCGTGTCGCGCAAGGCGGCCGCTGAGTTTTCATTTTTCCTCGGGATTCCCGTGCTTATGGGTGCGGGCCTGCTGGATCTGTTCAAGCATCGCAAGGAGCTAATGGCCAACGATGCGCTGATTTTGGGTATCGGCATGGTGGTGGCGTTTATTTCGGCGCTACTGGTGATCCGCGCCCTGATTCGCTACGTGTCACGGCACGATTTCACCGCGTTTGCCTGGTATCGAATCGTGTTTGGGGTAATGGTATTGCTCACGGCCTGGACTGGCCTGATTCACTGGTAAATTGCCCTCATGCCGCTGCCGCAGTGCCTGTACGCGACCTCTGGGGCTGAGTCAGCGGCCCGGCAGTGGTGTGAGCAACTGGACTCGCTGGGGTGCACGCTTCCTTTGCGTGATGGGCCGGTTAGTGTGGATGCACGGTGGCTACGCCAGCATCCGAAGCTCAGTCTGATCTGTGATGAACAGGGTCTGTGGCTGAGTGGGCTGGGCATGCGCATGCAGCCGGACTGGGCGGGCGAATTGCCACGACTGCGCCGTGCAACACAAAAAAATGAGCTGCTGGCCCGCGCCTGTCAGGTAGAGCAAAAACCGCTGATCGTGGATGGCACTGCGGGGCTGGGCCATGATGGGCTATTGCTGGCCTGGCTGGGTGCCCGGGTGCGGCTGATTGAGCGTCATCCTGTAGTGGTCTGCCTGCTAAGCGATGCACTACAACAGGCCATGAAACATCCTGAGCTGGCCGGGACTTGCCAGCGCCTATCCGTGACCTGGAGTGATTCCGCGGAAGCATTTGTGGCTGGTTGTGTGAACGATTCTGCGACTGGTACTGGTACTGCTATTGGTTCTGCGACTGATTTTGTGAATGGCTTCGACACTTCCCCTCAGGCAAACTCAGACTCTGAACTGTCTCCACAAGTGGATCCTGCCGTGATCTATCTGGACCCAATGTTTCCCCCTCCAGCCAATCCGCGAAAAAAGGCACAAGTCAAAAAGCAGATGCAACTGCTGCATGCCTTGCTGGATAGCCCCGACGCGGCAGACAGTGCACCACATGTCAATGCGGAAATGCGCTATACGGTTGCGCTTAACAAAGAAAGAGAATGGCTCCTGAAAGCCCGTACGCTGGCGGCACGGGTGATTGTCAAACGGCCGCGCCATGCACCCTATTTGGGGGAGTTGCTCCCGGATCATCAATGGCTGGGGGATGCCTGTCGTTTTGACGCGTACTTTAATTCCGCCCGCCATGTTCACGCTCACACGCCCGCCGATGACGAAGGGCAGCGTGGAGATAGCCCATGACACATCCATTGCAAAAGCCTGTGATAAAGCCTTTACCCGCCTCGCCACATGTGCGGCGTGACATCTGGAGAGCTTTCGATCGTGCTGCTCCCCATTATGAACAGGACACGGCACTACAACAGGCATCCGCAGACTGGCTGTTAGCGGAGTGGCGATTAGACAGACCAGCGGTAGACGAGCAAGTGGCAGACGGGCAAACGGCAGATATCCCATCGCCTGTCTGGCTGGACGCGGGCTGTGGTACGGGTCGTTTGGCGCGTCCGCTGGCCGAGCTTGGCTGTCGGGTGTGGGCGGTCGATCGGTCACCGGCGATGCTGGCGACCTTACCTGAGGCAGAGGGGCTGATAGCGCTAGAGGCCGATCTGGCCTATGTGCCCATGCCTGCGGCCATGGTGGATGGGGTAGTCAGCAATTTTGCCCTGCACTGGCTGGGGCCATCGGTACTGGCAGAGCTGGCGCGTGTGGTACGTCCGGGTGGCTGGCTGTATCTGGCCCTGCCGGTTGCAGGGTCGTTGTCGGCCATACAGACGCGCTTTCCCGCGGTGCCGATTTTTGGGTTTCAGACGGCCGAGGTCTGGCTGTCTGCGGCCAAGGCGCTGGGCTTAACGCTATGCCGCACACAGCAACAGGTGTTTCAGCAGGACTATGCCGGACTTTCCGATGTGCTGAATGCCCTGAAACGCATGGGGGGTGCGCAGACGGGCGCGGTTGAGTCGTATCCAGTCCGGTCGCCCCAGTTGCATCAGCCACTCAGTCTGCATCAATGGCGTGAGTACCTGAATCAGCCTGGGCCGGTGGCACTGGATTATCAGGTGCTGTTGATGGTGTTGCAGGTGGGTGAGGAAACCGAGCGGCCGGTGTGGTCGCGCTGACGGGATAAATGAGTGCTTGCGAGGAACCTATGACGTCTCCACTGACAAACATGGCACCAGACGCGGCGCCAGAGACTACGAACCGCCCTCGACGCCGCCAGATTTATTTTGTGACGGGTACCGATACCGATGTTGGTAAAACCACCGTGTCGGCTGCACTGTTGGCCCGGGCTGCTTCGCAGGGGCATCGCTGTTTTGGCCTGAAACCCGTCAGTGCCGGTTGCGGTGTGTCGACGGATGGGCAACGGATGAGCCCGGATGCCGAGCAGTTGTGCCGTGTCGCCTCGGTCTCCCTGCCGATGGAGCTTATTGCCCCGATACGGCTCGAAACGCCTGCTTCGCCGCATTTGGCCGCTGCCCTTGAACAGCGGCAATTATCCGCCAGTCGCATTACGGGATTCGTGCGGGCAGGGCTCTCTACGCCGGCCAGCCATGTGCTGATCGAAGGTGCGGGGGGCTGGCGGGTGCCCATCAATGCCCGTGAAACACTGGCAAATGTCGCCCGCGAGCTAAATTATCCCGTGATTCTGGTGGTGGGGCTACGGCTGGGCTGCCTCAACCATGCCTTGTTGACGGCTGAGGCGATTCAGCGCGATGGTCTGACGCTGGCCGGTTATGTGGTCAACCACCTGGAGCCCGACCTGCTCCTGGCAGCAGAACAGGAAGCGACACTGGCGCACTGGCTGAGAGCACCCTGTCTGGGCAGTATTCCTTTTGATGGACAATCGCCCGAACCACGGCAACTGTTGGACTGTCTGCGCTGGCCAGACGAGCTGGCCGAATAACGGCAATGCCAATTTACCCGTTCGGTTGATAGAGCCGCCTGACATAGCCAGTTACTTTAGCCACTTACTTTAGCTCCTTAGCTTCGCTCCTTAGCTTCGCTCCTTAGCTTCGCTCCTTAGCTTCGCTCCTTAGCTTCGCTCCTTAGCTTCTCTCCTTAGCTTTGTCCCTTACATTAGCATCATAAGATAAACCCTTAGACTGAACA
>CAUJHL010000051.1 GCA_963204705.1 Pseudomonadota bacterium
CAATGACGATCAATTCGGCGGTTGCTCCTGCACTGCGCACACCGTCAGCAACGGCTTCTGCGACACGAACGGTATGGCCATAGCCCGAAAAATAAACGATCGCGACAGTGCTCATAATTTCTTCCAGAGGTGTAGAGGTGATGGTTGATCCTACGACTAAATAAACAGGATAGAGCATGCAATTCACTTCATGAATTGTTCAGTTTTTATTAAAAATATTGGCTATAGTTAAGCAGGTTTTCTTAAACATTTAGTGTATAAAAAGCCTGAGAAGGTTCAGGCCTTGTTTTTTACAAAATAAATTATTTGATTTTTAATAATAAAATTCTTTTTATTCAGCCTTGAGTTCGGGAAACTGGCGGAGGAGGGTTTCGGCCAATTGCTCCCGCGCTTTGATAAAGCCTTTAATGCCCGCATCCAGCAACTCATGCGACATGCGGTCGGCCTGATGCCAGGCGTCAAATTGCGTTTGGGTCAGGATGCTTTTTTCCAGCTCATTGCTAATCGCATCGGGTGACAGTTGGCGTGTGAGAGGCTCTTGTTTTTCCTGAAGTTCTTTCAGTAAAGCTGGGGCTATGGTGAGCAAGTCACAGCCTGCCAGCGCCATGATCTGTTCAGCCGATCGGAAACTGGCGCCCATGATTTCGGTGCGGTAGCCGTGTTGTTTGTAGTAATGATAAATACGTTTGACCGACTGAACGCCATCGTCTTCATCGATAGGAATTTCCTGACGATTTTCGTTCTTTTTTTGCCAATCCAGAATGCGTCCAACAAAGGGAGAAATCAGGGTAACACCTGCTTCGGCACACGCTGAGGCCTGATGAAGCCCAAATAACAGCGTTAAATTACAGGCAATGCCTTCGGCTTCAAGCTGTCTGGCGGCTTGAATGCCCTGCCAGGTGGAGGCGATCTTGATCAGTACACGGCGGGTATCAATCCCGGCTTGCTGATACGACTGGATCAGCTCGCGGGCCTTCGCTAGCGTAGCTTCGGTGTCAAATGACAGGCTGGCGTCAACTTCGGTAGAGACTCTTCCTTCAACAAGTTCAAGGATACTTATGCCCAGGCGTACAGTCAGCAGGTCAATGACGGCTTCTACCGCAGGCTGCTTTTCTGAAAGCTGCTTTTGTACAGACTGTTTTTCTAAAACATTAGGCTGCTGGCTATAGCGTGCCAGAACATCAGCGACAGCACGGGCAATCAGCGGCTGTGTAGCAGGCAGGGCAGCGGCGGCAGTGATGAGGCTGGGGTTAGTGGTGGCATCGCGGGGCCGAAACTGTTCAATCGCGCTCAAATCCCCTGTGTCGGCAACAACAATGGTCATCTGACGTAATTGTTCGAGTACAGTCTGGCCAGTCATGGTATTCCCCATCAGTGCAAAGCGACACAGCCCATGGATTGAGGTGCGCAGTAGAACCGAATTTTGCTACACTCTTGGGCCTGTTGAATAGGGGGTCACATGCAGGATTCACGAAGCACTCAAGGATGGCGTGCCCAGCCTGCCAGTCCATCCGCTCATTCGTCTGATGCACTCAGTGATTCCAACCCTGAATCGCTGGAAACCTTGCGCACCCGCATCGACAGTCTGGATCAGCAGATTCATCAACTGATTAACCACCGTGCCCGTATTGCCGAACAGGTTGCCATCGCAAAGCGACAGTCTGAAGACAATCCGGTGTTTTACCGCCCTGAGCGTGAGGCACAGGTTCTGCGTAACGTCATGCTCCGCAATGAGGGGCCGTTGCCCGACGAAACCATGGCCCGACTATTTCGGGAAATTATGTCTGCCTGTCTGGCGCTGGAAGCACCCCAGACCATCGCTTATCTGGGGCCTGCTGCTACCTTTACCCATGCGGCCGCGCTCAAGCATTTTGGACATGCCGCCGTGACCTGCCCGATGGCAACCATTCCCGAAGTGTTCCGTGAAGTGGAATCAGGCAGTGCCCATTATGGTGTGGTGCCGGTGGAGAATTCTTCCGAAGGGGTGGTGAATCACACACTGGATAGTTTTGTTGGATCCAGTCTCAATGTGATTGGTGAGGTGGAATTACGGATTCATCATCAGTTACTGGTGTCCCCAAAAACTACAGTCAGTTCCATTTCTAAAATCTATTCCCATCAGCAATCCCTGGCACAATGCCGCCAGTGGCTGGATGCCCATTTCCCGGGAGTAGAGCGGGTCGCCGTGTCCAGCAATGCCGAGGCGGCACGACGGATTCAATCGGAATGGCATTCTGCCGCGATTGCCGGTGAAACGGCGGCAGAGCAATATGGTTTGACCATTCTGCATCCTAATATTGAAGACAATCCTAGCAATACTACGCGTTTTTTGATCATCGGACGGGAGCGAATTTACCCGAGTGGTCAGGACAAAACGTCTTTATTGATTGCTGCGCCAGATCGTTCCGGCGCATTGCTGGATATCCTGAAACCGTTTGCGAATCACGGTATTTCGTTGACCAGTATTGAGACGCGGCCTGCGTTGCCCGATAAATGGGCCTATGTGTTTTTTATTGATTTGGCTGGGCATCAGGATGATCCCGCTGTGGCTGCCGCGCTGAAGGAAATTACGCCCTTTGTGAAAACCCTTCGGATTCTGGGCTCTTATCCGCGTGCCGTGCTCTAGTAGCAAGGGCAAATAGGATTGCAGACAGGGTTTTTTATCTGTAGGTTTTTATTAAATTCTTTACTGTTAGCGTTTGGATGCTGGCATTTTTCGGGATTGTAGTATGAATAGCTCGCTTCGCCACCCACAGATTCAGCCCGCAAATAAAGGCATTGCGGCAATTACCCCGTATCAGCCCGGCAAGCCGATTGACGAGCTGAAACGCGAACTGGGCATTGATAACATCATTAAGCTGGCCAGTAATGAAAATCCGCTGGGTACTTCCAAACACGCCATTGAGGCGATGCAGACCGCGTTAAGCGACATCAGCCGTTATCCGGATGGTTTTGGCTTTGAGCTAAAACAGGCGTTGTCACAGACGTTTGGTGTTGGATTGGCGCAGTTAACCCTGGGCAATGGTTCCAATGACATTCTGGAGCTGGTGGCGCGTACCTTTATTGCGGAAAATCAGTCGGCGGTCTACAGCCAGCATGCGTTTGCTGTCTATGCGCTGGCGGTGCAGGCGGTGGGCGGTGTGGGTATCGAAGTGCCTGCAAAAGACTACGGGCACGATTTACCCGCCATGGCAGCTGCGATTCGCCCAGACACTCGCGTGGTGTTTATCGCCAATCCCAATAATCCGACCGGTACCTGGTTTGACGAAGCTGTTTTTGCACAGTTTATGGCACAGGTTCCCAGCGATGTGCTGGTGGTGCTGGATGAAGCCTATGTGGAATATTTCCCGGAAAATTTCAATAGCCTCCCGTTTCTCAAACAATACCCAAACCTGCTGATTTGCCGAACATTCTCAAAGGCATACGGTCTGGCTGCCCTGCGGGTGGGCTTTGCAATGGCAGACGAAGGCGTGACCAATCTGCTCAATCGGGTGCGTCAGCCCTTTAATGTGAACTCGCTGGCACTGGCCGCAGCGACCGCAGCCGTGGGGGATACCGCGTTTCTGGAAAACAGCC
Source organism: Pseudomonadota bacterium (assembly GCA_963204705.1). GTDB lineage: Bacteria > Pseudomonadota > Gammaproteobacteria > Pseudomonadales > Moraxellaceae > CAUJHL01. The sequence goes on from CAUJHL010000051.1 coordinate 3,577, forward strand.
GTGCCCTGAATCTGGCCGGTATGCATCAGCTGGAAGCAGGACTTCGGCAGCTCTGGCTGGACTGGATTCCATCGCGTGCCAATTTTCTCTGTGTGCGGGTGAAACAGGATGGCATGGGCATTTATCAGAAATTGCTGCAGAAAGGTGTCATCGTACGTCCGGTGAATAATTATGGTTTGCCAGAATTTATCCGTGTTTCGATTGGGCTACCCGAGGAAAATCAGCGATTTTTGCAGACTTTAGCTGAAGTGCTGGGACTGACTCCAGCAGTTGCTGATGCGTCTGGCGCACAGGCAGCCGACCGGGTAACAGGTTAATCGTGATGGGGCAGCCCCGATTTGAGAAAGTTGCCTTTATCGGTCTGGGTCTGATTGGCTCCAGTCTGGCGCGGGTGATTCGCGAGCGACAATTGGCAGGTTGTATTGCTGCAAGCAGCCGCTCTCAAACAACGCTGGATCAGGCACTGACATTGGGTGTGGCGGATGAAGTCCATCGCGACCCTGCTGATGCCGTTCGCGGAGCGGATCTGGTAGTTCTGGCGATGCCTGTCTGTGCCACCGAGGCGGTACTGACAGCGATCCGACTGGCCTTGAAGCCAGATGCCATCATTACCGATGTGGGCAGTACCAAAGGCAATGTGGTCGAGGCGGCCAAAGCTGTCTTTGGCGAGCAGTTGCCGGCGGGTTTTGTGCCAGGACATCCAATTGCCGGTGGCGAAAAAACCGGCGTCACTGCAGGCAAAGTGGATTTGTTCGCTCACCACAAGGTTATTCTCACGCCACTTGAGAGCAGTGATCCTGAGGCAGTTCGTCGGGTACGTGAGCTGTGGCAGGCAGCCGGTGCGGAAGTGCTGGAAATGCCCGTCGATCGCCACGACGCCATTTTGGCCAGAACCAGCCATTTGCCGCATCTGCTGGCATTTGCACTGGTAGAACAATTGGCCGCTGCTTCGGATAATCTGGATATTTTTCGCTATGCTGCGGGCGGTTTTCGCGATTTTACCCGGATTGCGGCCAGTGATCCCCTGATGTGGCATGATATTTTTATGGCCAATAAAACGGCCGTACTGGATGCGCTGGATGGTTTTACCCAGCAAGCCGCTGCCTTGCGCGAGCGTATCGTCTCTGGTGACTCTTCCGGTTTGCTGGGCGTGCTGGGCCGTGCGCAGGCCGCCCGTGAACACTTTACCCACATGTTAGCCAAAACCCCTTATATGGAAACTACTTCTGTGTCTCAGCAATTTACCCTTAATGGTGGCGGTAGCCTGCGTGGTCGTCTGCACATTCCCGGTGACAAATCGGTATCGCATCGCTCGATCATGCTGGGTGCTCTGGCAGAAGGCGTCACTCAGGTCAGTGGTTTTCTGGAAGGGGAAGATGCACTGGCTACCCTGCAAGCCTTCCGCGATATGGGCGTGGTGATTGAAGGGCCAAAAAATGGCAACGTTACCATTCACGGCGTAGGGCTGAACGGGTTAAAAGCGCCTGCCGGTGCGCTGTACATGGGCAATTCGGGTACCAGTATGCGCCTGCTATCAGGGATACTGTCGGCACAGTCTTTTGATACGGTACTGACTGGCGACCCTTCGCTGACCAAACGCCCTATGGAGCGTATTGCCAAACCCTTACGCCTGATGGGCGCGCACATTCAAAGCACCGGTGAGCGCGGCACGCCTCCTTTGAGTATTAAGGGAAATCAGCCCTTGACCGCGATTCATTATGATCTGCCTATGGCCTCGGCTCAGGTAAAGTCAGGCATTCTGCTGGCCGCCTTGTGGGCAAAAGGCACCACCTCTGTCAGTGAGCCAGAACCTACCCGCGACCATACCGAACGGATGCTGCAGGCCTTTGGCTATCCGGTGTCGGTCAATGGCAATATCGTCAGTGTCACCGGTGGTGGAACCCTGACGGCGACCCGGATTCAAGTGCCTGCAGACATTTCTTCAGCGGCATTTTTTATGGTAGGCGCAGCGATCAGCCCGAATTCGGATGTGACGCTGCTGCAAGTGGGGATTAATCCTACCCGCACCGGCGTGATTGAAATTCTACGCCAGATGGGTGCGGACATTCAGCTGGAGAATGAAGCCATGGCAGGCGGTGAGCCGGTCGCAGACATCCGCATTCGTAGCAGCCAATTAAAGGGCATCAACATTCCTGAAGATCAGGTGCCCTTGGCGATTGATGAGTTTCCTGTGCTGTTTATCGCTGCCGCCTGTGCGCAGGGGCGTACCGTGCTGACAGGTGCCGAAGAGCTGCGCGTCAAGGAATCCGACCGTATTCAGGTCATGGCGGATGGCTTGCACCTTCTGGGCATTGATTGTACGCCGACGCCCGATGGCATGATCATTGAGGGCAAAGGTCAACCAGACAGCTGGCCCGAGGTATTTGCTGGTGGTCAGATTGAAAGTCATCATGACCATCGCATCGCCATGAGTTTCACGATGGCTTCTTTGCGCTCCAGCCAGCCCATTCACATTATGGGCACCGAAACAGTGGCTACCAGTTTCCCTAACTTTACGCTGCTATGCCAGCAGGCAGGCTTGCCCATTCAGGTGACTGAATAAGGGATTTGCGCGAATTTGGCTCGTTAAGGTGCGCTGATGACCACGGCTGGAGTCTCTCGATCTGTCGGCTGAACGATGACGACAGGAGAGGGCGCATTCAACTCCGTGGTGGAGCCTTCACTGACGATCGTGTCGGTATGTTGGTGATCTTCGAGGATCAGGGTGGTTTTGGCGGGTAAGCCATGGACAAAACGAACGCTGTGCACGACATGGGAATGCTCAAAGTACACCGTAAATCCGGCATAATTCCAGCGGGTAATCGGAGGTTTCCCAACGGGGGCGCGGATGGCGAGCGGTGCGCCAAAGCGGGACCGTACCTGTGCCATGCTCATGCCGGCGCCTGGCAGTCCCCGGTCCAGATTGGCATGAGAGCGACTTGCCGCTTCGCTAGTAAGAGGTAAACTGAAGCCGATGAATAGCAAGCAGCTGGTGAGGATAGAACTGAGTAAGACGGTTTTGCTGTTTTTACTGACAATGGACAAAGGTAGGGTGGAATGAGTCATGATTAGGTTTCCTGAAAGGTTTTCTGCCTGATTTTCCTGACTGCCCGGGCTAATGCTCGTTTGGCTAACGCTGCCAGGTAGCTACAAGAAGAGGTAGGAAACAGAGGCGTGTGGCAGCGGGCGATTATTCTGAGAGTGCAACAGTACTGTGTGTCATTCAAGCCCTAACTGGATGATCATTATCCGGTAATTATGTAAAAAAGCGGATTGGCATAAGGCGCTCGCAGTAGCATGAAAATGGTTTTAAACAATGAATCGTGATTATTTAACAGACTTGCATACCTTACCTGATATTGGAGTACCCTTGCCCGTTGCGACGTCCAAGCCTGCATATACCGAGCTCACTGAGAGTCAGCAACAGCAATTAAGCAAGGTACGGCTGGAACCCGGCTGGAAAAATGCCCTTGCGGCGGCACTGACTTCCGAATCGATGCAGTTTCTGCGTGCGTTTTTACACGCAGAAAAGCAGGCGGGAAAAGTGACTTTTCCCCCGAACCCGCTAATCTTTAATGCGTTCGAGCAAACCCCGCTGGCTGAGGTCAAAGTGGTTATTTTGGGACAGGATCCTTACCATGGCGAAGGGCAGGCCAATGGTCTGGCGTTTTCAGTGCAGAAAGGCATGACGCTACCCCCATCGCTGAGGAATATTTTGCAAGAGTTGAGTGCCGATGTGGGGATTCGCAGCATGAGCCATGGCGACCTCAGTGCCTGGGCGCGGCAAGGTGTGTTGCTTCTGAATAGCGTATTGACGGTGGCACAGGGCATGCCAGCCAGTCATCAGGGCCGAGGCTGGGAAAACTTTACCGATGCCGTCATTGACGTGGTGAATGCCCAAACAAAGCACACGGTGTTTATTTTGTGGGGGAGTTACGCCCAGAAAAAAGGCAAACGCATCGACAGTTCGCGTCATCTGGTACTCACTGCCGCACATCCTTCGCCCTTGTCTGCTAATCGGGGCGGATTTTTTGGCTGTAAGGTATTTAGCAAAACCAATCATTATCTGATACAACACGCTAAAGCACCCATCGACTGGCGACTGGATCCATGACCTCACAGCAAGCAGAACTGCATTCCCCTCACGCGGATTTACAGGTAGAACGAGGCCGTAATGGCTGGACACGGGTCACCCTGAATCGACCCAAATCGCTGCACGCACTGGATGAAAGTCTGGCAAGCGCCTTATTGGCCGTGTTTGAGCAGCTCAAACAGGACGTTGACACCAGCGCGATCTGGCTGGACAGCAGTACGCCCAAGGCATTTTGTGCGGGGGGCGATGTCCGCAAACTGCGGGAACTGGTGAATGATGGTCAGGCTGAACAGGCCGATCAATTTTTTCAACAGGAATATGCACTGGATCTGTGCCTGCATCAGTATCCCAAGCCTGTGGTGGTCTGGGGTGAGGGCTATATCATGGGCGGAGGCATGGGGCTATTCATGGCAGCGCCGTTTCGGCTGGTGACGCCATCGTCCCGGCTGGCTATGCCAGAAATCAATATTGGCCTGTACCCAGACGTTGGCGGGTCACGTTTTCTAGCGGATCGCGGTGCTGTCGGGCTATTTCTGGGTCTGACGGGGTCGATCATGGGTGCCTCGGGGGCCTACACCATAGGCTGGGCCACCCATATTTGTGCGGATAGCCGCCAGACGGTACTGGAGCGTCTGGAGTCGATTCGCTGGCAAGATTATGCTGCCGGAGCATACCGCGCCATTGATGATGCACTGGATGCCCTGCACCGGCCGTTGCCAGCCGGGCCTTTGCAGGATTCGCTGGATGTGATTCGTAGTGTCTGCAAGGGGCAGGATTTTCTTCAGGATTATCAATCGATCATCGCCTTAAGGGATGCCGGCAGTGACTGGCTGCAACAGGCAGCGGAAAATCTGCAAAAAGGCTCACCGTCAACGGCTGCTTTGACCTGGCTGTTATGGCACTGGGGACGGGGTCGACCGTGGCAACAGGTCTTTGCGCTCGAATTGCAACTTGCCAGCTGGAAAATCCGCCATCCAGACTTTGCTGAAGGGGTTCGGGCACGATTGATCGACAAGGATCTCAGCCCGGCCTGGCAGGCAGCCGAATGGGATTCGCTGAAAACGGCGCTGGGAACGGTTCCAGCAGCCAGCGATTCGGAATGGCAAGCCCTGTTGGCACGCCATGGGGTGACAGCCTAACATTAGCTGGATTTAGCCATTCAAAGACAGCCTTCAAGCACAGTGAGGGATAGTTCCATCGTCGCCAAGCCACTGCGATTATCCGATTCATCGCCATCGTTTTCCTATATTCATCCCACTGCCGATAGGGAGACGCTGGCTTTACATCCCGATCATCATCAACACTGGATGGCGTTAGCACTAACACTGGCGGCCGAAGGAGCCCATCATGGTGAAGTGCCGGTGGGTGCGGTGCTGGTGAGCCGAAATCAGTGCATTGGTCTGGGATTTAATCAGCCAATTGGCATGCACGATCCCACGGCGCATGCTGAAATCGTGGCGATTCGGCAGGCCTGCTCGCAGTTGGGCAATTATCGTCTGCCACCGGATACGACCCTGTACGTGACTCTGGAGCCATGTACCATGTGTGTGGGTGCGCTGATTCATGCCCGAGTCGGGCGCGTGGTATTTGCGGCTGCTGAACCGCGGGCTGGCTCGCTGGTCAGTGCTCGTCAGTTATTACACAATGGCTATTACAATCATCGTTTTGGCGTTATGGGCGGTGTGAGTGGGGCCCAGAGTCGCTTGTTGTTACATGGGTTTTTTCGACTACGCCGGCAGAGCAAATCTGGGACTAATCCAACCCTTCCCAACGATCCAGTTTTAACGCCTTCGCACACACATCCGAACTGAACCCCCGATACTGCAAAAAGCGAAACTGCCGGGCTTTTTCTTTGGCATCAGTAGGAATGTCAGCACCAAATTTACGAATGCGTGTTTGCACTGCCTGTTCCAGCCAGTTTATGGTTTCAAGTTCTGCAGGTAATTGCGTACTGTCTAGCTGGCGTTTGCGAAAATCCTCTGCAATCCGTCGCTGCCCCAAACCCTTACGCAGTGCAGCACGCACGGCCATTCCCGCGACACGTGCATCACTCTGATAGCCTTCATTCCCTAATTCCGTGACCACCTGCAGGGCCATGTTTTCGGTGGCACCTGCTTCGATCAGCTTCTCCTGCAGTGCCTGCGCTGAATATTCCCGCCGTGCCAGCCACTCAAACGCCCGTGCCCGGCATTTTTCCCATGTCAGGGCTGTTTGTGGCGGAGCCTGAGAATCTGTTTGGGAGTCGGATGGAGAGCCAGTTTGCGAGCGGTTCTGAGGGCGAGGGCGGTTCATGAGCAATTTCTCCTGTGGTCAGGCACAGTGAGCAGAAAACAGGATCTTCATTAGGTCACTATTTATTAGCGTAATGTATTAGCGTATTGGGTTGGCATGTGTGCTTCGCTTTTTTGGCTTTTAGCAATAAAGGTAGACAAAAACGGGAAGCCGACACTTCCCGTTGTTTGTTTCTCAAGCTGCAGCCAGACTGAGATCGATGCTGTGATCGACGCCTCAGATCAGGCTGTCCATCAGGGCTTCGTCCTCTTGCTCAGCATCGTTATCGGCTGGCAGCTTGGCGGGATCGGCAACGATCAGTTTGCGACGACGAACTTCGGCTTCGATTTCCTCCGCAACAGCTGGATTTTCTTCGAAATAGCGCACGACATTGTTTTTACCCTGACCGATTTTGGTGCCGTTGTAGGAATACCACGCACCGGCTTTCTGTACGATTTCTTCAGCAGCAGCGAGATCGACCAGCTCGCCCAGACGGTTGGTTCCCTGACCATACATGATCTGGAATATCGTCTCGCGGAAAGGAGGCGCAACCTTGTTCTTGACGACCTTCACCTTGGTCTCAGAGCCGACCACCTCGTCGCCTTCTTTCACTTGCCCAATACGGCGAATGTCCATCCGTACCGAGGCATAGAATTTCAGGGCATTACCACCCGTAGTTGTTTCAGGGCTACCAAACATGACCCCAATTTTCATCCGGATCTGGTTAATAAAGATCACCATACAGTTGGAACGCTTGGCATTACCGGTGATTTTACGCAGCGCCTGACTCATCAGGCGGGCCTGCAGACCCATATGCGAGTCACCCATTTCACCTTCAATTTCTGCCTTGGGCGTCAATGCTGCCACCGAGTCCACCACGATGACATCAATTGCACCGGAACGAACCAGCATGTCCGCAATTTCCAGGGCCTGTTCACCATTGTCCGGCTGGGAAACCAGCAAGTTGTCGATATCGACACCCAGCTTGCGGGCGTATTGTGGGTCGAGCGCGTGTTCGGCATCAATAAAGGCCGCAGTGCCACCGGCTTTTTGGCATTCCGCAATCACCTGAAGCGTCAGTGTCGTTTTACCGGAGGATTCAGGGCCATAAATTTCAACAATCCGCCCTTTGGGCAAGCCACCAATACCCAGTGCGATATCTAGCCCCAGCGAACCGGTGGAAATGGCTTCAATCGCCTGTGTGGCATTGCCATCGCCCAACCGCATGACGGTATTTTTCCCAAACTGCTTTTCAATCTGGGAGAGTGCAGCAGTCAGGGCTTTGGATTTGTTTTCATTCATCATGGGAGGAAGTCCTTGAAAATTAGTAGCGACACGCGAAAAACAGTAGCGCTGAAAATGGGGGAGCCTGTGATCATTACAAGGGCGATTTCGTCACATTCAGCACGATTAATTGCCCGGTGACATAGGCTATGGCGAATTAGCTAACAGGGACATCATGACAAAATTCCGCAGGGAGCAATAGCCTTAAAACTGGTAAGGACGACACATTGTGTCGCGCTTGATATCGTGCTCATCCCCTTAAAACCCTTCGTCATCACTATCCAGATCATAGGGTATGGGTTCGGGTGCAGAATTTTCCTGTCGTTTTTCAAAACGATGAATTTGCCGGCGGTCCCGTTTGGTCGGTCGCTCATCCGGGATGGTCATCGCGTACAGCTTTCTGCGTTCGATGTAAACCTGGCGCTGCGCCAGGCTTTCCGGCGTTTCTTCATATAACAGTTGCGCGGTGGTGGCATTGCCACGAGTTTCGGACAAACCCCGTATGATCACCGTGCGATCGTCAAATCCTTGCCGAATGGTCAGCATCATTCCAACATGAACTTCCTTGCTGACTTTCATGCGCTGGCGATTGAAATGGACTTTGCCGCCTTCAATAGCTTCTTTGGCCTGACTGCGGGTTTTAAAGAACCGTGCCGCCCACAGCCATTTGTCCAGTCTGACACTGGCAGTTGCCGGATTGATTTGGTCTGTTGGACGTGAGGAGGAGCGGTGAGTGGTCAATTACACACTTCCTGAATGGATGGTCAGCATAAGGGCTTGAGACTGAATCGGGTCACTGTTGCCTTGTTTCAATACCACTGTTTGAAGGCCACTGTTTCAATGTCACCAGTCTGACTTTTAGCCTCGCTTGCAGTGGGCATTCAAAATGCCCTTTAGAATAGCATTGTAAAAAAACATCTTCTGTCCATCATGCCAGACACTCGGCAGAATCGGGCTGTGTTAAACTCTCGCTCCGCTGTTATATCGACGATATATCGACCAGCCAGAGGCCGCCGTCCAGCTATGACGGGCCATTCCAGAACGAGCAAGAAAGAGAGAGTTCATCATGGCAGTGATCAAAATTACCCAGCACTTCGACGCAGCACCTGAAAAAGTATTCGCCTTTCTGGGCAAGCACACCAACTTATCGAAAGTGTTTGCGCCGGCGCAAGTCGTCCGCACCCGTGATGCCGCGGATGCCAGCCAACCGGATGGTCTGGGCTCTGTACGCAGCATTGGCTGGGGCCCGATCAAGCCTATTCAGGAAGAAATCACCGCCTATGAGCCTTCCCAGCGTGTGGAATATCGCATCATTGGCCGCTCGCCCATCAAAAATCATCGCGGTGAAATGCGTTTTAGTCCTGCTAATGGCGGTACCCGTCTAGATTATACAATCGAATTGGATAGCGACATTCCTTTGCTTGCAACGGTAGTCAGCAATGGTCTGGAGCTCGTCATTCGTAATGGACTGAAAAAGCTGGCCAGCCAGCCTTCGCTCATGGCCTAGCTGTCTTAATGACCCGAATGGATCGTGTGAACCGTATGCAAACCCCCGCTTTTCCGGTCATCACCATTGATGGCCCCAGTGGCTCCGGCAAAGGGACGATTGCAGCCCGACTGGCAGCCCGACTGAACTGGCATCTGCTGGATTCTGGTGCCCTGTATCGGCTGGTTGGTCTGGCCGCTGATGAGAAAGATTGGCTTTGGCCTGAAGGGAATACGCCCACTGTGGATCAGCTGGCCCGATTGGGGGAGCTTGCGCGCAATTTGCCCGTTGCCTTTATACAGCAGCACGACAACACAGTCCGCATCGAGCTGGATGGCCGGGATGTGACGCTCAGTGTGCGTACCGAAGACACTGGCAAGCTGGCCTCGCGAGTCGCTACTGTGCCAGAAGTGCGGGATGGCTTACTGGAGTTTCAGCGATCGGCAGCCCGTTTGCCGGGGCTGGTCGCGGATGGCCGGGACATGGGAACGGTGGTGTTCCCCGATGCGCCCTGCAAGTTTTACCTAACGGCCAGCGCAGAAGCTCGCGCCGAACGTCGCGTCAGGCAGTTGCATCAAATGGGATTGAGTGCTAATTTAGCCGCCATTTTAGACGACCTCAAGGCCAGAGACCGCCGGGATACCGAGCGAACCATCGCCCCCTTGAGACCGGCAGAAGATGCAGTGATCATTGATAGCTCAGATATGACTATTGAACAGGTCATGCAGGCGATTGAACCCCTGCTGCAGCCTTTTGTAACACAGTAAACGATCAGGCGGGGCCGGGGGGCCAGATGTTACCGTTTCCGCAGGATCTGACTTAAACCGGTTTGCACTGGCCGCAACCGGCACACCGTAAAGGTTTACCTAACCATGATGGAATCATTTGCCGCCCTTTTTGAAGAAAGCCTGCAGGGCAAAGGCCTTGACGTCGAAAAGGGTGCTGTTATTCAGGGCACCGTTGTCAATATTGACAGTGACTGGGTAACGGTTGACACCGGCCTCAAATCGGAAGGTGTCGTTCCACGCGCCGAATTTCTAAACGACCAGCGTGAGCTGGAAGTCGCTATTGGTGACACGGTAGATGTCGTGGTTGAAGCCCTCGACAATGGCATGGGCCAAACCATGCTGTCCCGTGAAAAAGCCAAGCGTGCTGAAACCTGGACCAAACTCGAAAAAATCTTCGATGACCAGGAAATCGTTACCGGTATCATCTCTGGCAAAGTCAAAGGCGGCTTTACCGTTGACATCGGCCCAGTCCGTGCTTTCTTGCCGGGCTCTCTGGTGGATACTCGTCCAATCCGTGACACAACCCACCTCGAAGGCAAAGAGCTGGAGTTCAAGGTCATCAAACTGGATGCCAAACGCAATAACGTGGTTGTCAGCCGTCGTGCTGTGATGGAAGCCTCTAGCTCCGCTGAGCGTGAAGCTCTGCTGGGTCAGCTGGAAGAAGGCCAAACCGTTAAAGGTACCATCAAAAACCTCACCGACTACGGCGCATTTGTTGACCTGGGTGGTATTGATGGTCTGCTGCACATCACCGACATGGCCTGGAAGCGCATCAAGCATCCATCCGAAGTGGTTGAAGTGGGTCAGGACGTTACCGTCAAAATCCTCAAATTTGATCGTGAGCGTAACCGCGTATCGCTGGGCCTGAAACAACTGGGTGAAGACCCATGGATGGCGATCATGAATCGTTATCCTAAAGGTTCGGTCGTGAAAGCGCGCGTTACCAACCTGACCGATTACGGCTGCTTTGCAGAAATCGCTGAAGGTGTTGAAGGTCTGGTTCACGTCTCCGAGATGGACCACACCAACAAAAACATCCATCCGTCCAAAGTTGTTCAGATCGGTGACGAAGTCAATGTCATGGTTCTGGAAGTGGACGAAGATCGTCGCCGTATCAGCCTGGGCATCAAACAAACCCGTGCCAACCCATGGGAAGAGTTTGCCAAGAACCACGATAAAGGTGAAAAAGTCACTGGTACCATCAAGTCAATCACTGACTTCGGTATTTTCATTGGCTTGCCTGGTGGTATTGACGGTCTGGTTCACCTGTCGGACATCTCCTGGAATGAGCAGGGTGAAGAAGCGATTCGCCGTTACAAGAAAGGCGATACCATCGACGCCGTTATTCTGTCTGTTGATGCCGAAAACAATCGTATCAGCCTGGGTGTTAAACAGCTGAACAACGATCCTTTCAATGACTTCATCGCCAGCAACGAGCGCGGCAGTCTGGTAAAAGGAACCGTTACGGCTGTGGATGCCCGTGGCGCAACCGTCAATCTGGGTAGTGACATTGAAGGTACGCTGAAAGCGTCTGAAATCAACCGTGACCGTGTCGAAGATGCTACCAAGCACCTGAGCGTTGGTCAGGAAGTTGAAGCACGTATCATCAACATCGATCGCAAATCGCGCGTTATCAACTTGTCCATCAAGGCAAAAGATGAAGCGGAAGAGCGTGATGCCATGAACAACCTGCGTGCCAACACCAGTGAAGGTACCAGCCCACGTACTCTGGGTGATCTGATCAAGGCAGCACAAAGCAAATAAGCCTATTTGCTGACTGTTCCGGTCAAGAAAGCGGGCTTTGCCCGCTTTTTTAGTGTTTTTTTACAGATTTACTATACTAATGAATACTTTAAGAGTCCTAAAACCATTTAATATCCTCATCATGACATAAAGCGCTTCCATCCATGGAGATCCTCATGACAACTGGCCTCAATCGCTCAGATCTTATTACCCGAATTGCCGGCAGGCATTTGGATGTTCCTGAAGCACTGGTGGAAGAAGCGGTCAAAATCATGCTGGATCAGATGGTTGCAGCATTGGCCTCAAATCAGCGCATTGAAATTCGTGGTTTTGGTAGTTTTTCTCTGCACCAGCGGGAACCCCGTCAGGGACGCAACCCCAAAACGGGTGAATCCGTCAGTGTTGAGGCCAAAGCAGTTCCTCATTTCAAACCTGGCAAGGCATTGCGTGACAGTGTTAATGCTTCCATGCAGGATTAAAGATAGGGAATTCGCGGTATGCGTTTTTTATTGATCGTTCTCCTGTTTCTGGTCTTTGGCTATTCACTAGTATTGGTGCTCGCAAATAACATCGATGCCAAGGTAAATCTGGTGTTTACCCAGGTACCCGCAATGAATTTGGGGTTGCTGCTCATCATTACTCTGGCAATTGGCGTGGTGATGGGCTTGCTGCTGGGCATACAGGTGTTTAAGGTATTTCAGACCCGCTGGGAAATTTCCCGTCTGAAAAAAGAAATGGATACCCTGCGGAACAATCAGCTCAAACATGCGGCCTCGGCTGCCTTGGCGGCTCAGCAGGCATCTCCCGTATCGTCACCCACAGTTAGTAGCTCAGCGGTGAATGATTCACTGACGAAGCGTCCATAACCGAGCTTAAACGTCGTTGATCGGACAAAAGCAAAGTACCTAAAGCAAAGTACCCAAAGCAAAATACCTAAAGCTAAGCTCGTGTGGAGAGTAAAGCCAGTAAATACGTTATGAGCAATCCCGGATCATCCTGACTAGTTACACAGACCAATCACCCAGACTGCGGGTGATTTTTTTTAAGTGATATTTCCCGCTGGACACCTTAACATGCTGATCCAGTTTGAACGCATTTTTTGACGTGTTGAGCTCTGGCAGGTGCCGGATCGAATGGATAGGAAAACACTGTGAGTATTATTGTTGCACTGGATACTGCTACAGAAGCAGCTGCGTATGAATTGGCGGATCAGCTGGATCCCGCATTGTGTCGGCTCAAAGTTGGCAAAGAATTGTTTACCCGTTGTGGCCCAGCCATTGTAAAGGGCTTGCAGAGTAGGGGCTTTGAATTATTTCTGGATTTAAAGTTTCATGATATCCCCAATACCACCGCTCAGGCTGTGCTGGCGGCGGCGGATTTGGGCGTCTGGATGGTGAATGTGCACGCGTCAGGTGGCCCCGCCATGATGTACGAAGCAAGGCAGCGACTGAGTAAGGCAGGCCATAGTACCTTATTGATTGCTGTGACGATTTTGACCTCGATGGACCAGCAACAACTTTCGGCGATTGGCATCTCGACCCCCTTACTGGAACAGGTTACCCGCTTGGCAACGCTGGCAGAATCCTGTGGGCTGGATGGGGTAGTGTGTTCTGCTCTGGAAGTCAGTCACCTGAAATCCTGCATCTCCGCTCCCGATTTTCATTTTGTGACGCCGGGTATACGCCCTGCCTCTGCAGCGAAAGATGATCAGCAGCGCGTCATGACCCCGCAACAGGCAATGCAGGCTGGATCCACGGAACTGGTGATTGGACGGCCCATCACACAAGCGCCTAACCCCAAAGTCATACTTCAGGAAATCCTGTCTACACTGACCACGCATTAGCCTGAATTTAAACACACAATTGCTAGGGAGTCCTGAATGGACTATTTGCCAGCCATAGACATCAAAGCCGATAGCCGTCGTGTTGAGGAGCTGCTGTGCGATGTGGGGGGCTGGCGGATCTGGAACAGAAAAATCGTTTTTGCCGAACTGGACAGTGAGTGTCAGGAAAGATTTTTTGCCAGCGAAAATAATGAATCCGATGTTGGCAATACGACCATAACCCACACTATGAATAAATCCGGTCTGCCTAAAGGAATCATTGTATTAAGACGGCTGCCATTTTTAACTTGGAAACTCACAGTCCAGCAGTATCAACCTGGTAAATCCCTAAATGTCTGTATTCATAAATGGGGCTTGAGGGTGTCATGGTATTTTGAATTCACAGCAATTAAAAAGAACTTCCAGCAAGCGCCTGTAACCCGAGTCATTGCTGGATTCGAGTCAAATCTGAATTTTTTGGCTAAGCCAATCAGTGTGTTACCATTTACCCAATGGTGGAACTCAGCGCTCAAACAGTGTTTAACAGGATTGCCGTATGCTGCTGAAAATGGACTTGATTAGATTTAACCTGGTAGTTTCATTATCAACTTAAAAAGATATTTTTTTGATGTCGAGTGTTAGTGGATATGCTTGTAATAAACATAATAGCCATAATAAATGGTGGCTATGGTAAGGGTAAGCAGGGTAGGCACCATTAGAGAGTGTCGGGGAGAAAGATGATATATAAACACCCCAATAAAGCCCCCTATCATAAAACCGATGAGGATTAAGAGGTGAATGATAATACGCCGCCGGTCTACAGTCAGCCCGCGAATACAATGGCCCAAGGCAAGCCCAAGGTCGGTAATCACTCCGGTAAGATGGGTAGTTCTCACAATAAACCCGCTATAATTACTGGCAAGCGCGTTTTGTATGCCGGAAGCCATCGAGGCAAACAATAAGGCACCGTGAGGGTTTTTGGCCATAAACCACCAGGAAATTCCGAGCAATCCGGTTTGCACATATAAAGTCGTCGCGTATCGGCGGCCCAGCTTGACGGTTGAGTGACGAACGATCGTACCACTGATCGCGGTACCGAGAAAAAAACACAGAATGATTTGGCCTAAATAAATCACCTGAGACCAGTCCTGTCCAAAGGCATGAATCGCAATCAGACTGCTGATCCCGGTCATATGAGTGACCGATTGACTTGCCAGACTAACGAGGCCAATCACATTAACCATGCCGGCATTCAGTGCCAGAAAAAAGCATCCGGTCTCAATCCATAGTGGCAAGTGTTGGTACTGTTTCACGCGACTTTCTACTTGGGTGTGCGAATGTTTTGTCATTGTACTGGCCATTAGAGATGAATGCGACCTGCCTTGTTTAAATGTCTAAATCTGAGACAAGGCCGCAGCATTAGCCATATGGAACACAATGCTGCTGATGATGCTAAAGCAGAACTGAAATCTTAAATTTTAGGTGAAAGTAACTCGGCAAAAAGCGCAGTGACTGATGTCGTATAATATATATTATGTCAAATTGGATATGGGAAAGTGTGGCAGGAAACACTATGGCAATACCGAGTTACCTTCAGACCTCCCACTACCTATTACCGCTACTGACCTATGCCGCTTTAGCTACTGGCTTAGGTCGCTTTAGCCTCAGTTATCCTATGACTTGATTCGCGACTGGCTAAAGTTTTAGCTCACTTCACTAAAACAAGTCGATCAGCATGCCACATCGCTCATGCTTCATGGCATTAGGTAGTTAGGCTTGGGCTACTTTAAGCTATTACTGTTTGCCTAAAGGAAAAAAAGCAGGATATTGCCATCCTGCTGTTTGTTTCCTGCTTTCTCAAAAACCTGAGCACTGACTTTATGTACTGAGGAATTACTGAGAAATTACTTTTTGATCACGATCTTGGCCTGACTACGCAAATAGTGCACGTAATCCAAATAGTCCTGTTCTCCACGCATGCGGCCCAGCATTGTGCCAAATTCTTTACGCTGGGATTCTGGCAGAGCGGTTTGTTCTCCCGGAGTAACCGCATTGATCGCGACGGCTTGAACCAGTTGCTGATCTGGCGAAGTCACTACCGCCCCTGTCCAACTACCGGCTGCGGGCGCTGGCAGGCCAAAAATGGATTTGACCGTATAATCTGGGAATCCTGCCGGATTGTCCCGCCCAATTTCGCCTTTATCATTCAAAACCAGCCCTGCCTGTTGCTGGGCATCGGCCAAGGGCTTGCCTGCATTGAGCAAGGCAACAAGCCGATCAGCCTTTTGACGGGCAAGTTTAGTGGCTTGTTGCAAGCCGAGGGTATTTCGGATGGCTGGCCCCGCTTCTTCCAGGGTCTGTACGCGACTATCGTAGGCATGATCGACATGCAGCCAAACAGTTTGTGTAGGGCTAATCGACATGCCTGAGCTAATTTTTGAGCCATCCTCAGCATCATTTTCAAAGAGATAATTGCTGACATCTGGTGTTGCCAATATACCCAGATTGGCACGGCTGGCCATTTTGAGCTTTTGTACAGGCAGTTGATAGTTTTTAGCCAATTCCACAATACTGTCAGAATCAACAGCTAACTCATTCAGTTTATTAATGGCATCGCTGTAAAGCGCATCTGCCTTTTCTTTGCGGAGAGTCGCTTCAAGCTGAGGTTTCTGAGTAGCAAAATCGGCAGCCGCTGGATTGCGTACTTCGAGTAGTTTGATCAGGTGGTAGCCGTAGGTCGTTTTGACGGGTGCTGAAACTTGATTGATGGCCAGTTTCGACAGTGCGGCTTCAAATTCAGGGACATAGGTTCCCTGAGGCGCAAAACCCAGGTCGCCATTGTTGGCAGCAGAGCCCGGATCCTGGGAAAATTGCTTGGCCAGCGCACCAAAGTCCTCACCTGCCCTGATTCGGGCTGCCAGTGATTCAATCTGCGTTTTTGCCGCCGCATCCGTGGTTTTGGCATCGACCGGGATCAGAATATGCTGTGCCCGACGTTCGATGTTAGCTGCATTCTGTTTAATACTGTCCTGAAAACGCGCCTGTAACTCAGCATCGGTAACGGTAGCCTGAGCACTAAACGTATTGGCATCCAGCACAATAAAGCTGATATCGGCGGATTTAGGATTTTTAAACGTCGCTTTATGTGCAGCGTAATACGTTGCGATGTCCTTGTCAGTGACGGTTACGCCAGAAATAAAGGGTGCGACGGGAATATCCGTGCTCCATACATGGCGTTTTTCACCCTGTAAGGCAATAAGCGTGTTTAATTCAGCTGGGGTGGCAATCGCGGTTGACATAACGCCGCCTTGCAGGAGTTGCTTCTCCGTGCCACTGCGCACCATCGCGAATAAGCTAGCTGTATCCTGACCGCTATTTTTCAAATAATTCTGGAATAGTGCTTCAGAAAAGACGCCATTCTCCTGAAAAGAAGGCTCTTTATGAATGAGCTGGGTGATTTGCTGATCGCTGATCTGGAAACCCAGTTTTTTGGATTGTTGCTGAATCACCGCCTGATCCACCAGATCTTCCAGAATCTGATGTTTCAGCACTGTTTCATCCAGCGTTTGGCCGTTGCCCAGTTTCGCCTGGAGTTGATCGCGTTTTTGCCTGAACTGGTTGTCGACTTCAGCGGTCGTGATGGATTGTTTATTGACCGTGGCGGCGACGTTCTGGTCTCCCCTGCTCTGGAAATATCCCTCAATGCCTACCAGTGCAAAGGGAACCATAAAAATCACGAGCAGGGCTTTACCCAGCCAGCCACGTATCAGCGTGCGAAAACTTTCCATTCACTTGTCCCAACAAGCCATCAAAATATCAGCTGCGAATTATAAAGGTATTCACCGACGTTGTGCGGAATGAACCCCTGGGTTTTGCAGCATAAAAGGTGTGAAAAGGGTGAAAAAAAAGGCGTACATGGTACGCCTCCTTAACTAGCTAATTAATACTTAATTGTCTAGCTATTTGACTCGTTGCCTGACTCGTTATTTTACGGATTGGCTCACTAGTCTGGCTAGCATTAGCCAATGCTGTCTTTCAGACCTTTGCCGGCCTTGAAGCCTGGCACCTTGGTCGCAGGAATATCAATGGTTGCACCCGTTTTTGGGTTGCGACCCGAGCGTGCAGCACGCTCTTTGACACTGAATGTACCAAAGCCAACCAGAGTTACAGAATCCCCTGCTTTCAACGCACCTTCAATTGCTTTGACCATGCCATCCAGAGCTTTGCCTGCATCAACTTTGCTCAAGTTTGCGCTGGCTGCTATAGCATCAATCAGTTCCGATTTATTCATGGAAATCGCGTCCTCTACGTAGTGAAGTTCAGCCCTGACCCACCTTTCAGTGCAGGTTCCCAGGTGTTTGGCCTTTATAGCAATCGACTTGCCCGAAAACAAGTCTAAACGTCTGCAAACACTGGAAAACAGGCATTATTTCGCACATTTTACTTAAAAAATGCGCAGGGGGGCTGCATCGGACTCAGGAGGACTGCTTGGACTCTCGCAAGGCTTTGACTTCATCCGTCAACGCATCTACCCGATCCATCAGCTGTTCGATCAGCTGTGTTAGCTGTAAAACTTCTTTATGTGAGGCCAGGCCAATACGCGACACTGCGGTGTTCACCCCTTCATCCAGGGCACGCTCGACTTTGCCACGAGTGTCCGTCACACGCTCGGTAACGCGTTCTTTGACTTCTTCAACGGCTTCAACGGTGGATTCAGCAATATCACTGGTTTTGGATTCGAGTTCTTCACCCATTTTGACTAGGGAATCAAACAGCCGCGTGCCTTCTTCCTCTGCTTTAGAGAAAGCCCCAAGTCCTGCAAGCCAGATTTGCTGTGTGTATTTGCGAAAATCCAGTGCACCTTTGCGCTTGGTCGCTTGACTGGTGGTATCGTCATTCGCAGGCGTTTTGGTCATTATCCACGTTCCTTGGTAGCGACAGAATGAAAGCCCATAAACAAACAGGCTGTTTTTTCAGTCGTAATCAGTTGTTAAGCCAGTAGGAAGCAAGTAACTCTCTTGATCCTCGTTCAGAATGTCTGACAGATGAGAGCCGCGCAGCTGCTGGCTAAATGCGCTTCAAAATACCATATGCAGCCGCACGTACCGGTTGAATTTGTCCTACAGGTGATGGTTGACGTGCAAATTGTTGATCAGTTAGCAATCCAGATTCTTGTCCGTTCAGTACTTTAGGCCTAAAAAAACCAAATAAAGAGAACAAAATTAACCACCTGTCGTTAATCGTATACAAAGCTCCTACTTTCGGGGCTTTTCAAGTCTAGCCAAGCCGTGCTGGCTCCTTTATTCTACTTTGATTCTGTAAGCTGAACTGTAATATCCACTAAATTTAATGGTTTCACGGGGAATTTCAGCAAGATTCGACCTGAGCGATGCCTGAAAGACGACTATGTTTTGGTAGATTGACTTGGTAGATTGACGTTGGAACCCCGTAATCAACAAGGAATAACGTGATCATGGTGGAGCCACGGCCTGGAATGTCTGAGCGCCACACCCATGCGGAAGACGGCGCTGCTTACTCGGGTACAGAGTCTTACCGGGGAGTACCGGATCAGGATGATGATAAAACGCATCCCTTTCAGTCGCTATTTCTGATTGGTCTGGAATCTACGCTCACCTTTATGTTGCGTCATGATGCGCAGACGCAGCTTCAGGCGCGATATTTAATCAATCAGCATGCCGTGGTCTGCATTCGTACCTATTTGCCTTCCCAGACATTTTACGCAACTTTTACGGAACGTGGTCTGTTGCTCGATCGTACCCTCAGCGATGGCAAAATTGATGCAACCGTTTCAGCCTCAACGATTGATTTGCTTCGAGCATTTTTCTTTGCCTCTGACAAGGTGCTGGATGGCATCCGGATTGATGGTAATCAGCAGATTGTGTCTGAAATTCGCAGTCTGATGCATTATTTGAATGTGCCATTTATCGCGAGTAGCTGGCTCAATCAGCTTAAATCCTTTGGACTGGAAAAAGACGATGGCAGTCACCAGCAGCGACGTATCAAGCCTTTATTAAAGCGGATTGACGGACAACAGCATCAGATTCAGCAACTGACGGTGCTTAGCAAGGAACAAGCTTCCCAGATTCGCCATCTAAAAACCCGGATGCGGCGTCAAGTGGTGGTATTTACTGTGATCAGTTTTTTATTAGTGATCGCCACCGTGGTGATGGCGACCCTGTTATTGATTCGCACCCATTAAGCCAAATTAATACCATCGAATTAACGATAGAATTAAAACAAGCGATTGAGTCCATTTAACGCGGCAACTCGGTAGGCTTCTGCCATCGTCGGATAGTTAAAGGTCGTCGTCGTAAAATAATTAATGGAATTCACCGGGGAGAGCATAACGGCCTGTCCAATATGCACAATTTCCGCGGCATTATTGCCAAAACAATGGATACCCAATATTTCCAGTGTTTCCCGGTGAAACAGGATTTTTAATACGCCCGTGGTGTCTCCCGTAATTTGTGCCCGTGCCAGATGGCGAAAAAACGCCTGACCTACTTCATAGGGGATTTTGGCATCGGTCAGTTCTTTTTCGGTTTTGCCCAGGCTGGAAATCTCAGGAATGGTATAGATCCCTGTGGGTACGCTGGTTACTGGCTGTGCATCAGCTTCTCCCAGCATAAAGGCGGCCGCTGCCCTGCCCTGATCATAGGCTGCTGAAGCCAATGACGGCCAGCCGATCACATCGCCAGCGGCATAAATATAGGGCACTTCTGTACGGTACTGCTCATTGACGGTCAGTTGGCCACGGCTGTTCGGCGTCAGTCCGACCTGTGACAGTCCAAGCGAGTCGGTATTTCCCGAACGACCATTACACCAAAGTATGGCATCGGCTTTGATTTTCTTACCGGATTGCAAATGAAGAATGACTGAGTCATCAAACGTTTCCAGTTGCTGAATTTGCTCATTATGGCGAATCAGTACGCCCAGCTCCCGGAGATAATAGGACAAAGCATCGGCAATTTCATCGTCCAGATAGCTGAGTAATTGAGCCTGCGTGTTGATTAGTTCAACTTTATAGCCCAAACCTATAAAAATAGAGGCATATTCACAGCCAATAACGCCAGCGCCGTAAATAATGATTTTTTTAATGGAATAATCCAGCTTGAGGATTTTGTCACTGTCGAAGACGCGGGCATGCTGAAAATCCAGCTCGGCTGGACGATAAGGTCGGGATCCGGTGGCAATGACCAGTTTGTCAAAACTGAAAATTTCCTTTCCGCCCTCACGCAGGCTCACCTGTACGATGTGCGTACCGATCAGTTCCGCCCGGCCATGTTTGACCGCGATCTGATTACGCTCATAAAAGCGGGTATGGGTTTCGACCTGTTGATCTATAATTTTTTTGGCATTTCCCAGAATCTGGGTAAGTGGGACATGTTTCCACTCACCGATTTTTTGGAATAGCGGATCGCGCTGATAGCGCATGATATTAAACACGGTTTGGCGCAGCGCCTTGCTGGGGATCGTGCCAACGTGGGTGCAATTACCACCGACCTGCTCCTGCTGATCAATGACCGCAACACTCAGGCCATTTTTAGCCAGTTTCATGGCCGCAGCTTCGCCAGCTGGACCTGCGCCGATCACAATGGCATCAAAATGGCCATTGACCGCCTGTGGGGATTTTTCTGTGCGATTCGTTTCGGTTTGAGTCATTTCTAGATTGGTCACTTCTGTTTCAGTCACTTTTGTTTCAGTCATTTCGGTTTCAGTCATCGTGGTTTCTTGCGTAGTAAGTGGAGCGTTGTTCGAACCCTGTTTTTTAGCCATGGAAAGTCACCTGTGTGACGGCACTGGATGTCTGAGCTAGCCAAGGGGCAAAACAAGAAACAACGCCTTGTCCGCTTGGCCTTTCAATATGACTGTGCGATTTCACTGCATTTTTAACAGATTGGTCAGAGTTTCAACCAGACTGCTGGAATGCAACTGGGTCTTTAAGCCCTGCAAAATCTCTAAGGCCTGCTGACGCAACGGTTCTTTGAGCGTGTACCAGCGCGACAATACTTGCAATTGGCGTGAGCCCAGTACAGGATTTTTTTCATCCAGAATTTTGGCTAAATTGGCGTAAAACGCCATGCCCTCAGGCGTCCACACCTGTACCGGATTAGCGGCAAAATTTCCTGTGACGGAGCGGATGCGGTTGGGCGTCCCGAGATCAAATAGCGGATGCTGGGTCAATAGTCGTGCATCGGCGGCGGTAGTTGCTGGATTGCCTGCCTGCACCCCAAACCAGAGATCCATGGCCAGCGCTTCCTGCTCAAACCGGTTACGGAAATCGTCCAATAACGACGCCGCATGTGTGGATTGATTCCAGACCAGTTGACGCAATGCACCCAGTCGTTCAGTCATACAGCTCGCCGTTTGGTATTGGCTCAGGGCAAGCGCTTCAGCCTGATCATTGCCGCATCGGAACAGCATCGCCAGCACTGCATTTCGCCAGGCCCGCTGTCCCATGGCCAGACTCGTGTCCTGATAATGGACAATCGGCAGCTCCTGATAGGCCTTGAGCCAGAAGTCTTGCAGGCGCTGGGACAGAGCATTAAGCACGGCTTCCCGTCGTTCGTGAATAACGGCTGGATCGTATTGGCTAACGATACGGCTGGCCAGATAATTTTCAGTCGGAACATCGAGCAAGCGCGAGGCCAGCAAAGGATCCCGTGAAGCGACCTCTTGCAACGTGTCTGCCATGGCATCCAGCCAGACCGTCGCGGGATGCTGCTCCAGCAAAATCCGCTCCAGTAATAGCTGTAAAGCCTGCCACTGGTTAAAGCCATTGGTTTCATGATGAAGCAAAAACGCCAGATCGTCATCGGAATAGGCCACATCGACTAACACGGGCGCAGAAAAATCCCGTAGCAGCGACAGGACTGGCTCATTGGCACAGGGAAAGTCAAACTGCTGTTCTGCCTGATCCAGCAACAGCATGGCTTCGTGCTGAATCTCTCCTGACGCCTTGTCAAGCAGCGCCAGTGCCATAGGAATCGGTAACGGCTTTGGTGCCGGATAATTCGGCTTGCTCGGCGTTTCCTGCCGGAGCGTCAGAAAATACCGCTGTTGTGCAGGATCAAATCGCCCTACTCCCTTTAAGCACGGTGTTCCTGGCTGGTTGTACCACTGGAGAAATGCCGATAAATCGACGCCCGAACCGCGACTCAGACTCTGAATCAGGTCTTCCACCATAACGGCTTTGCCATCATGGTCGGCGAAATAGGCATCGGTACCACGACGATA
>CAUJHL010000052.1 GCA_963204705.1 Pseudomonadota bacterium
TGGTCAACGTGACCCATGATGGTAACGACTGGCGGGCGGGTTTTTTCATCACCCCGAATCTTGCCAGCGTCTTCCATCAGGTTATCTTCGAGCGCGGTGTCGCTGACCAGAATCGGGTTATGGCCCAACTCTTCAACCACCAGTGCGGCAGTCGCCTGATCGATCGATTGCGATTCTCGAACCATTTCACCCATTTTCATCAGGGTTTTGATGACTTCGCGCGCTTTTACCGCCATCTTCTGTGCCAGATCTGACACGACAATGCTTTCACCAATCTGAACATCATACACCTGTTTTTCAACAGGTTTTTCAAAACCATGCCTGTGCGATTGGCTGGTTTTCATGCCTTTGTTGGCCTGACGAATGGTTTGCTCTTCCTGACGGCCGCCTTTGCCAGTACGCGCCTTGCCACCACGGGCCGTGGTTGCCGTGGCACTGCCGCGTTTGATTTCACGGTTTTCCTGATCAAAGGAATCTTCATAGGCCTTGCCTACCAGACCACGAGCCAGAGGCGAATTGTCATCCTGCGCGCTGACGGCACTGTCGCCCTCGGAATATTTGGACGCCATTTGACGCATGCGCTCCAGCGTACGCTGCTGGGCGGCTTCGGCCGCGGCACGCCGTGCCACTTCTTCCGCTGCTTTCAGACGTGCTTCTTCGGCTTCACGGCGCTGCTTTTCTTCAGGCGTTTCTTTGGGAAGAATACGCTTCTTGACGACAACTTCCTTCTTCTCAGCTTCTTTCTTGGCACTGTGCTGCTCGCGCATGGCGTCGAGGGTCGCCTGCTGGCGTGCCTCAGCATCCGCTTTTTGCGCTGCCTCGCTAGCCTTACGGGCTTTTTCTTCAGCCTGTTTACGGGCATCTTCTTCCGCGCGAGCCTTGGCTTCTGCCGCCAGTGCTGCCGGGTCAGGTTTGACGAAGGTCTGTTTTTTGCGAACTTCGACATTAATCGACTTGGTTTTACCCGTCGATCCAGCCAGCTTCACCGTAGTCGTCGTTTTACTTTTCAGGGTAATGCGCGTATCACCGGTTGCCTGACCATGGCTGCGCTTGAGAAAAGCCACCAGCTTTTCCTGTTCGTCAGCCGTAATGATTCCTTCAGCGGCACGCGGGGGCAAGCCAGCATCTTTCAACTGTTCCAGCAGTTTTTCGACTGGACGCCCCACGCTGCGGGCTAATTCGTTAACGGTTTTGTCCGCCATCTGCTGTACCCCTTAATTAAACCATGATTCACGGGCTTTCATGATGAGCTGGCCTGCCTGCTCTTCCGACAGACCATCAATATCAGCGATATCGATAATGGCCTGTTCTGCCAGGTCATCTACCGTCACCACGCCCCGGGCAGCCAGTGCATAGGCCAGTTCACGGGTCATCCCGTCCATGGCCAGCAACTCATCACTCGGATCCTGAATGCTTTCCTGTTGCAACAGGGCATCGGCCAGTGCGGCCTCTTTTGCCCGCGATTGCAATAATTCCACCAGATCGCTTTCGAGACCAATGTCATCAAAGGTCTCAGCCGGCACATAGGCCACTTCTTCCAGCGAGCTAAAGCCCATATCCACCAATGCCATCGCCAGATCAGCATCCACATCCAGACGCTGGCTGAACATATCCACGATATGCTGGGATTCACTGGCCTGGCGAGCGCGGTACTCTTCTTCCAGCATCATGTCGAGACGATAGCCGGTCAGCTCGGAGGCCAGACGGACATTCTGGCCCTGGGTGCCGATAGCACGCGCCAGCTGGTCATTGGCATCAAAAATAATGTCGGCACTGCGGGTATCTTCGTCCAGCACAATGCCACTGACATCCGCAGGCTCCAGTGCGCTGGCGATATACTGGGCGGGATCATCCGACCAGACGACGACATCGATACGCTCACCACCCAACTCTTGCTGCACCGCCTGAATACGGGTGCCGCGCATGCCAATACAGGCACCTACTGGATCAATCCGGTGGTCATTGGTTTTGACGGCGATTTTCGCACGCACGCCGGGCTGACGGGCGGCCCCCTTGATTTCAATAATTTCTTCTGAAATTTCAGGAACTTCTTTGCGCATCAGCGCAATTAGCATTTCTGGGCGTGACCGCGACAGCAGCAGCTGCGAGCCACGACCCTCACGATTCACCATGTATAAAATGGCGTTAATACGCTGCTTTGGCTTGAGCATTTCCTTGGGCAGCATTTCATCGCGCGACAGATAGCCTTCAGCGTTGTCACCCAGATCAATGATAAAGCCATCTTTGGTCTGCTTCTTCACTTCGCCATAAATCAGATCACCCACCCGAGAGGAATAGGCTTCTGCGACAATAGCGCGCTCGGCTTCACGAATTTTCTGGACAATCACCTGCTTGGCAATTTGTGCGGCAATACGGCCAAATTCAATCGAGGGGATTTTTTCTTCCCGAATGTCGCCAATCGCCCATTGGCTGGTATCCACATCACTGATGGCATCCTGACACGCAGGCATTTCGTGATCTTCATCGGCCACGACTTCCCACCGGCGGAAGGTTTCGTACTCGCCGGTCTTGCGATCAATATCCACACGCAGCTCGACTTCATCGTCGTGCTCGTAGAATTTTTTCTTGGTAGCAGCGACCAGCGCCTGCTCCAGTGCCTGAAAAATGGCTTCACGGCCGACGCCTTTTTCATTGCTGACAGTTTCCACTACGGTCAGAATTTCACGACTCATGAGCCACTCCTGATCATTATTACGGTCCAGAATTCCACTTTAATTACGCTTGGTCCTGATAAACCAAGTGCGCCTTGTCTATATTTCCAGCATCCAGCGTCAGGGTTTGACCTTCTGCGTCTACCACCAGTCCCTGTTCAGCGACTGACACCAGCCGGGCCGTCAGTTTGCGACGATTTAACACCGGGCTAATCAGGCGCAGGGCAATGGTTTGCCCGATATAGCCCTGCAATTGTGACAGTTCAAAAAACTGACGATCCCAGCCAGGCGACGACACTTCCAGGGCGTATTCACCCGCAATTGGATCATGTACATCCAGAATGGCTCCAACCTGATGCGTGACTTTCACACAGTCTTCAACGCCAATACCCCGCCCCTGCTCTTCTTCTGCTGCCAATACATCCGTAGTTTCGGCTTCAGAAGAATCTACGGCCTCAGGAACTGCCTGCTCCAGCGCCTCATCAGCTGTGTCACTATCCGCTTTATCAATGTAAATACGCAGTAATGAGCGACGGCCTTGTTGCAAAAATTCAATGCCCCACAGATCCACACCACATGCCGCAACGGCGGGTGCAATCAGGTCATACAGGGACTGGGTTTTGGCAGAGCGTTTCATAACCTGTTTCCCGGGGGCTAAAAACAAAAAATGGGCATATAGCCCATCCTTTTGCCAGACGAGAGAGTGTCCTCAGGCCCAAAACGGCCTTCAGTCTCTGGCATAAAAAACGACATAAAAAAACCCACAATAGTGTGGGTTTTTAAATATGGTAGCGGGGGCTGGATTTGAACCAACGACCTTCGGGTTATGAGCCCGACGAGCTACCAGACTGCTCCACCCCGCATCAACAGGTCGAAAATATTACGACCTAAAACCCTTTCTGTCAAGAACTCATCGTATGTTATTCACCCGATCAGTTCATTCCATTTAACAAGGCAGACTGTGCTGACTTATCAACTGGTGCGGAAGGGGGGACTTGAACCCCCACGCCATTCGGCACTACCACCTCAAGGTAGCGTGTCTACCAATTCCACCACCCCCGCAGAAGGAGCGCCATCATAGCGATTATCAGGGCGAATTGGAAGGCGTATTCGAAGAATTTCCAGCGTTTTGTACCGGTGCCTGTGCGGGAGACGGTACAGGAGACTCGGGCGCTGCCGGGGCCGCAGGCGTCACCGCGATTTTTGGCAGGGGTTTTGGTGCCTGTGGCTGTGCCGGGGCCGACACCGATGGCAGTGACATGCGCTGCTCAGAGTGCTGTTTGGCAAACACGCCCAGTGCCAGACTGGTACAAAAGAAAATCAGCGCCAGCCATGCCGTCAGCTTGGTTAAAAATGACGCCGATCCCGCCGCTCCAAATACTGTGCCAGACGCACCACTGCCAAAGGATGCACCCGCATCTGCACCCTTGCCTTGCTGTAACAGAATCAGCACGGTCATCATCAGCGCGACCAGAATATGTACCACCAGTACCAGCGATTCCACAGCGAACCCCTTTAAGAATTACGGCTTAACGCCTTCAAGCCGAAGATCAGCGCATGACCTCCCGAATCATTTTATCCGGAAAAGGCCCGGGCAATCGCCAGAAAATCTGCAGCTTTCAGCGATGCGCCACCCACCAGCGCCCCATCAATATCCGGACAGCTGGCCAAAAGTCCGGCATTATCCGGCTTTACACTGCCGCCGTAAAGCACCGAAACAGTTTTCAGATCAGCGCGATGCTTTTCCAACAACTGACGAATAAAGGCGTGCATGGCCTGAGCATCCTCAGGACTGGCGGACTTGCCCGTACCAATTGCCCATACAGGCTCGTAAGCGACGACGACACGCTGGGCGTCAAAGCGATCCGCCAATGCCACCAGTTGCGCGGTCAATTGCTCAGCAACAACTGCCTCAGCCCTGCCCGCTTCACGTTCTGAAAGGGTTTCTCCCACACACAACACGGCATTTAAACCACTTTCAAGAGCGGCTTTCAGCTTCGCGCTCAGCAAGGCTTCGGACTCACCCTGCTGACTACGACGCTCAGAATGCCCAACCAGCACCCACTGCGCACCGGCATCCTTAAGCAACTCCGCAGAAAGCTCACCGGTGGAGGCACCCAGCCCACGGTGCACCGAAACATCCTGGCAACCCAACTCGATCGGTGACTCATGCAGAATAGTTTCGATTTCAAGGGTATGCAGTGCGACGGGAAACACCGCAAGCTGACACAGAGGCTGAGCAGTCTGCTTAGACAGACCAGTGGCTAGAGCATCTGCCAACTGGATAGCCTCTTTCCTCAAGGGATTCATCTTCCAGTTCCCCATAACCCAACGGGTACGTCCATGGTGACCGTCTGTAGAGTTACTGTTTGCACGATCACTGCCTGTATGGTTATTGCTCATAAATCACTCACTGCTTTCGCATTAAAAAACCGATCAATCAAACTACCCTGCCTCTACCAGCCGTCCATCAGATTCAGTTGCAACATTCAGAACAACTACAAGGCACTCAAGGTTTATCCCTAATCCCTCTGATCGTACAAACCACGCTACGGCGACCAAACGCAATCTGCACAAACCAACCTAAAAGCTATCTACCCACGCATACCACCAACCGTTAAACTAAAAGGTATTAAGCCGATTCTGGCCCAGTTTTGCGAATTTTCCCGTGCGGCCACTATGACTGGTCACCAGTTAGCCTAGCACCCTCATGACGTCTTTGCCTTTTCACTGATTATACGATGCCTTTTCTCATAGCACATTTTTTTCCTATGGCCAGACTACTACCCCGGTTGATGCTTCAAACTACGGTTGCGGTTCTGCTGTGCGTATCAACCGGACCCGTTACGGTTGCTGGGCCCATCAAACAGTGGTCGAACAAGCAAGGTATTGCCTCCTATGGGGACGAGCATGCCGCACCAGTCCGGGGTGCCCGTCAGGTTGAAATCCGCAACCCGATGAGTATTGTCACCAACTCAAATCCAGCACCCGCGTTTAAACTGGCAAACAACGCGGCACATCCACAAAAATTCAAACGCAATCCGAGCGCTTCCCGATCATCACCTGCTTCTGCCAGCTCTAACAACACCAAAGCCAACAAACAGCGCTGTGAAAAATTACGGGAATCTCTGGCAACTCCCAGCAAAAACCCCATGCAACATACCGCGGCTCAATATCGTTACGAACAGGAGTGTGTTAAGGGCATGTACTACA
>CAUJHL010000053.1 GCA_963204705.1 Pseudomonadota bacterium
GCCAGCACTTCGCGGCTGTTGGTGACATTAATTTCTCCACTGATCCGCGCCGCGCGGGTGAGCTGAAACTGTGCCTGCGCCTCACTCCAGTCGGTGCGGGCGATCAATCCGGCCTTAAAGCGCTCCTGCATCATGGTTTGCTGCTGATTAAAGGCGCGTTCTTCGGCGTACAGCGCATCCAGCACCGCATCTGCCCGCAAGGCATCGAAATAGGCCTGCCCGACTTTCAGGATAAATTGCTGCTGCTGGGCTTCGAGCGCCGCATCGTTCAGCGTCGTCCCGATGCGTGCCTGCTGGTAGCGCTGCCAGAGATCCCGGCGAAACAGCGGTTGTCGCAGCACCAGCCCCGCCTGTTTGGCGGTGTTATTCATCGTGGTATTGCCTTGCTCTGGGTCTATGCGCTGGCGGGTAATGGAGGCACTGGCACCAATTTGCGGCAGCAGGGCACCAAAGGCCAGCCCTTCGTTTTGCTGATCGGCCAGATACGTACTGAGCGTGGCACGCCATGCAGGGTCATTGTTGATCGCTAGCTGATAGCATTGCAGCAAATCCAGCGCCATCACGGTACTGCTTGCCCCGAGTGATCCGGCCAGCGTCAGGGCCATCAGGACTGATTTTAAGGGGTTTTTCATTATTGTCATCAAGGGATTACCTGAAGGCCGTGATCAAAAAAGAAAACAAAAGGAACTGCGATAGACCCAGGCCAAAGGAGCACGGTGATCCGTTACAGGATCGTGGCCCATGTCTCAGCAAGGCTGTCAAAATGCTAGACAATTGTAGCGTAATTTTCAATCGAAGCGGAATCGGCCTGCTCTTTTCAGAAGCCACTGTTTTCAGAAGCCACTGTTTTCAGAAGCCACTGTTTTCAGAAGCTACTGTTTTCAGCAGTAAGCCCAAAAATTTTTCGCGCGGGTGCTGTGAGCCGTTACTGCTTTGGTCTGGAGACATAGTGGCGCTAACGGTATAGTAGCCCTCTTGCCGGTCATCGCCGGAACGTCCCATCCTCCTGTTTGCTGGAAACTGTCATGAATGCTCTCCCTCCCGCCGCCCCCAGTCGCCACGAACAGGAAGCCCAGGATCTGACACGGATTTTGCCGGCGTCCCGCAAAGTCTACATTGAAGGGTCTACGCCCGACATTCGCGTCCCCATGCGGGAGATCACGCTTACCGACACTCCAACAGGTCTTGGTGGTGAAAAGAACCCACCCGTGCTGGTCTACGACACGTCTGGTGTGTACACCGATCCTGACATCGCCATTGACCTGCAAAAAGGTCTGCCCGAATTGCGTAAGGGATGGATCGAGGCCCGTGGCGACACCGAGCCGCTGGCCGGGCTGTCCAGTGAATTTGGCCGCCAGCGCGCCCGCGACATCAGCACCGCCGAGCTGCGCTTCAAGCACATCCAGAATCCACGCCGTGCCAAATCCGGACACAACGTCACTCAGATGCACTACGCGCGTCAGGGCATCATTACCCCGGAAATGGAATACATCGCCATCCGCGAAAACCAGCGCCAGTACGAAGGCGCTGACACCCGCCAGCACGAAGGCCAGTCCTTTGGCGCGCGGCTGCCGAAACAGATCACCGCGGAATTTGTCCGCAGCGAAGTGGCTGCTGGCCGCGCCATCATTCCTGCCAATATCAACCACCCCGAAGCGGAGCCGATGATCATTGGCCGGAATTTTCTGGTCAAAATCAACGCCAACATCGGCAACTCGGCACTGGGTTCCAGTATTGACGAAGAAGTCGCCAAAATGACCTGGGCCACCCGCTGGGGTGCCGATACCATCATGGATCTCTCCACCGGCAAAAACATTCACGAAACCCGCGAATGGATTATCCGAAATTCGCCGGTGCCGATCGGCACCGTGCCGATTTATCAGGCGCTGGAAAAGGTCAATGGCGTCGCCGAAGACCTGACCTGGGAAATCTTCCGCGATACCCTGATCGAGCAAGCCGAACAGGGCGTGGACTACTTCACTATCCATGCCGGTGTGCTGCTGCGCTACGTGCCACTGACCGCCAACCGCCTGACCGGTATCGTCTCGCGCGGTGGCTCGATCATGGCGCAGTGGTGTCTGGCGCATCATCAGGAAAATTTTCTGTACACGCACTTTGAAGACATTTGCGAGATCATGAAAGCCTATGACGTGTCCTTCTCGCTGGGCGATGGCCTGCGTCCGGGCTGTATTCAGGATGCCAACGACGAAGCCCAGTTTGGTGAGCTACGCACACTGGGCGAGCTGACCCAGATCGCCTGGCAGCACGACGTGCAAGTGATGATCGAAGGTCCCGGCCATGTGCCGATGCACCTGATCAAGGAAAACATGGACTTGCAGCTTGAAGTCTGTGGCGAAGCGCCGTTTTACACCCTTGGGCCGCTGACCACGGACATCGCCCCCGGTTATGACCATATTACCTCGGCCATTGGTGCTGCGATGATTGGCTGGTACGGTACCGCGATGCTGTGCTATGTCACGCCCAAGGAGCATCTGGGCCTGCCGGACAAAAAGGACGTCAAGGACGGCATCATCACCTACAAAATTGCCGCGCACGCGGCGGATCTGGCCAAGGGCCATCCGGGGGCACAGGTGCGTGACAATGCCCTGTCAAAGGCGCGCTTTGAGTTTCGCTGGGAAGATCAGTTTAATCTGGCACTGGATCCCGACACTGCCCGCAGCATGCACGACGAAACCCTGCCTAAAGAGGCGCATAAATCGGCGCATTTCTGCTCAATGTGCGGGCCAAAGTTTTGTTCGATGAAAATCACCCAGAACGTGCGCGACTATGCAGCAAAAAACGCCCTGCAGGCCACGACCCATACCGGCACCCAAGCTGATGACGAACACCGCATCGCCCAGCCGGAAACGCTCCTGACCCAGACGCTACCAGCTGCCGATGCACAAACAGTGGTGGAAGGAATGGAGGAAATGAGCGAAAAATTCCGGTCAGAAGGATCGAGGGTGTATCGGGAGGTGTGAGTGGATGCTGGAAACTGCGACCATCATTGCGTTTTCCAAGGGCTGGTTATCCAATTTTTACCCCTCACCGTTTGAGGCGGAAGGAACAGCGTACCGTCAGGTTGAGCAATATTTTATGTACCAGAAAGCGCGATTCTTCGGTGATGATGTGTCGATGCAGCGCATTCTGGATGCCGTAACGCCGCGGGAAGCGCGTGAACTGGGTCAACGGGTCACGCCTTTCGATGCGCGTTGGGACGCTGTACGATATGGCGTTATGCTGCAAGGTAGCCTATTGAAATATCAGCAAAATGCCTCTTTAAGAGAACAGTTATTGGCGACTGGCTGTAAAATCTTGGTCGAGGCAACTGCGGTCGATCCTATTTGGGGTATTGCGATGTCGACTGAGGATCCTGACATCCTAAACCCTTCGGCATGGCGAGGCAAAAATTTGCTGGGGCTGTGTCTGATGGAAGTCCGTGCAAGGCTGAGCACTGCCGCTCCCCGAGCCTTTTGAAAGACAACGTAAAGCTCCCTGATCCTGTCGAAGGGAGCCCGTCGAAGGGACAACGTATAGTTCCCTGAGCCTGTCGAAGGGTACAATACAACAGGACTTGTCACGATCAGTGTCATTTCGACTGCGCTCAATGAGCCTGATCGCCTTTCAATGCGCGTGTCGAAGGGATAACGTAAGTTCCCTGAGCCTGTCGAAGGGATGTAAACGGCTTCGACACGCTCAGCCAACGGTGCCGTTTCTTGAAGTCTTTTATCTTGATAATTCTGAACAGCCACAGCTAGGAAATCGCCATGACCACGGCAAATGCTCTGTTCCCCTCAACGGGTCTATGGACGCGCGAGCAGGTGATTTTGGCCTTGTACTGGTACCTGCAAATTCCGTTTGGCCAAATCCATAATCGCAATAAACGCCTCATCGAATGGGCGGCAATTATTGGCCGCAATGTGAATGCCCTTAGCTATAAAATGGTCAATTTATCCAGTCTTGATCCGGTCATCACCCGCTCTGGCCGCAGTGGCTTGAAAAATCGTTCAAATTTGGATGAGGCAATTTGGAATGAATACAAAGGCAAATTCGAGCAGTTGACTCGGGATGCGGAAAGTCTGCTGGCTTTACGGGGCAAAACCCCTCGTGATCAGCTGCGGCTCCAGCCCGATTATCAGGATTCAATAGAATCGGACTCGGAAAATCAGGACTCAGAAGCCGTGAATTGGCCCGTTCTCCTTGAGCCGACTCGCTCCGTGGAATTTGAAGGCGAAAGCGTCGAGCGTGTGGTCAAACAACGTCTGAAACAACAGTTTTTCCGCAGTATGGTCATCAGTAACTTTGATGGTAAATGCTGCATCAGCGGCTTGGCACTACCCAGTTTGTTGGTCGCCAGTCATATCGTCGGTTGGGCCGATGCTCCCAGCGAACGCCTCAATCCTCATAATGGCTTGGCGCTTTCCGCGCTCTATGACAAGGCATTTGATCAGCACTTGCTGACGCTGAATGAATCGCTCGAGATTATGCTGTCACCTATTTTGCTTAAAGCCCTGTCAAAAACACCGTATGATTGTGGTCTTTTAGGGGTTGAAGGTCGGGTGATTGCGACGCCAAGAAGGTTTAAGATGGATGCGGAGTTAATGCAACGGCATCGACTGATTTTTCTCAAAAAAATCTCCGATAATCGATTAATTTAAAATAGTTTTTCTGAAGTTTTTCGCCTCATTTGCTTTCAGACTCATTCTCCGAAACACGGATGATAGGAGAAGCTCTAGGCTCTCCAACTCACCCCAACCGCCCCGCTTTAACATCCTCATACGCCTGAATGATTTCCTCATAGGTATTGATCACAAACGGCCCATGGCCATTGATTGGCTCATCAATCCGCTGACCAGACAACACCAGACCATGACTGGGCTCAAGCGTGTACACACTAAAACCGGCACCCCGCTGTGACAAGACCGCCAGCCCATGCTCGGTCATGTCGCTTTCCACTTAGCAGACTGTTCGAATTTGCGGGGCCAGCTCTGTCATGCGCGCTCCCTGAACATCGTTAACATCAGCAACTCACACTATATCTAACCAAGCCCTAAGCCCTAAGCCCTAAGCCCTAACCTGTATCACTGTACCGGCAAACCCCACCGACTGCCCCGCCACAATTTTGCAGC
>CAUJHL010000054.1 GCA_963204705.1 Pseudomonadota bacterium
ATAGGTCAAGGAAAGCGCTTCTGGCACGTTTGATTAGACCTGAGTCTTTGAGATTTTTGAGGTAAATTGGCTTAAAGCGGATGCAAAAATCGTCAATGAGGCAGAATAATTCGGTATGATCGTACATGGTGGTTGTCTTGATTGCCGGGTGTGAGAGTTCGACAATTTGAGACAATCACCAACTTTTTCAAGACCCTAATTAAAAATTCTTATCCGGTATTCAGGTTAATTATCCACCTACCACCTTCCACCACTCCTCCAGCCGTTTGGCCGACACCGGATACCGCGTTTTCATTGGCTGCGCAAACAGTCCAATACGCCACTCCTCCACCGCCCAGCGAATCTGCGCTAGTCTCGGTTCCAGTTCCCGCCCCTGCATTTTTTCCATCCACGGATCGAGCTGACGCACGGCCTCCAGATCGCGTTTCAGATTATTGGGCAACCGTTCCAGCCGCTGATTCAGGGCTTTCAGGTAGCGCGGGTATTCCCGCCAGTGCTGCACGTCGATACTGAACACAAAATCGGCCAGATGCAGTCCATCCAGCTGATCTTCAATGTCATGAATGGACGTTTTAAACACCGTCTCATCCAGCATCAGCAATTTGCTGCGTACCTGTTGCCACTGGGCAAAAATATCAGTGAGGTCACGCAGGATGGTTTGCCCCATACTCAGAAACTGCCCTTTGCGCTGCGTCCACAGGCTTGAAAACGCGCTGGCACTCAGTGGCAAATCCGCCGCTTCCGGTAAAAAAGTGGCATCAAGCGTCGCGGTAATCAGCAAGCGCTCCAGTCGTGCCTTGTCGCCCAAGGGGGCAAATGCCAGAATCAGCGCTTTGGGCAATTGTTTTTTTAATTGCCGGGCCAGATCGCCCAATTGCTGCTCCAGTAAGCGCAAGACGCCGCGCCGATGATGTTCGCGGGCCGTGACTTCATCGCCGAAGCCCTGCAACAGTACACCGCCCTCGGGAGTGTCCACTGGCACCAGTGCCTGATACTGGCTCACCGACAATCCAGCGACAGTGCGTTTTTCCTCAAACGCAAACGCCGCTGGAAATTCCCGCAACTCGCCTTTGGCTTGCCGGACGGGAGCCGTGACCTGAGTGCGGCAACGGGCCTGCAATTCCTCAAGATCACGGCCCTGTGCCACGACGCGTTTTTTCTGGTCAATGACCTCAACCGTGGGCCGCAAATATCCCGGCAATTGCGTCAGGTCAAAATCCTGAATCCGAATCCCCTGCCCGGCCAATTGGGCGACCAGTTGCACCAGCAACCCCTGTGGACGATCCGGATCCAGCAAGGGAATCAGGCGAGTGGCGGTATCGGGGATGGGCACCAGTTTTTTGCGGAGTTCCTTGGGCAGGCTTTTCAGCAACGCCTCAATCAGAGCGGTACGCCAACCGGGAATGCCCCAGGCCAGTTGCTGGCCATCCAGTTGTCCCAGCGCTTGCACCGGAACCGTCACCGTCGCGCCATCCCGATCATCATTGGGATCAAAGCGATAGCGGGTCGGCAGCTCCAGCCTCCCCAGTTGCCAGCGTTCGGGATAGGCGGTCTCACCCTCCTGTGACAACGCTGAAGAATCACGCAGTAAGTGTTCCTGAGACATAAACAAACGCTGCGGTTGCTGGCTTTCGACCTCGCGCCGCCAGTCCTCAAAACGCTTGCGGGTCGCCACGTCTGGCGGGATTCTGGCATCGTAAAAATCAAACAAGGCTGCTTCATCCACCAGCAGGTCACGTCGGCGGAACTTGTCTTCTAGCCGCTGAATGGCCTGAATCTGGGCCTGATTGTGCACCAGAAAAGGCGCCGACACGCCGAGGGCAAAGGGCGTTTCGACCTGTGCTTTGCCCTGATGGCGCTTGATCGCCTGCCCCGGCTGCAGATGCTCCAGCTCGGTGTGATCTTCCCAGCGCGGTTTGTCATTGGCTTCCGCCAACTCATCAAGGACGGGTACCAGGGCTTCCTGAATAAATATTCGACGGGCGGCTTCAGGGTCGATTTTTTCAAAATGACTCACCGGCTGTTTGTGCTGAATAATCAGGCCAAACAGGCTGATCTGCGCCCAGGCGGTGACGCTGCCGGATTTTTTCGACCAGTGCGGTTCAAAATAATGAATCTTCAGCAGGTCGCGTGCGGCACTGATGATCCACTCGGGCTCGATTTTAGCCAGGGTTCGCAGCCAGACCTGAGTGGT
This sequence comes from Pseudomonadota bacterium, assembly GCA_963204705.1. Classification (GTDB taxonomy): domain Bacteria; phylum Pseudomonadota; class Gammaproteobacteria; order Pseudomonadales; family Moraxellaceae; genus CAUJHL01. The sequence goes on from CAUJHL010000054.1 coordinate 2,195, forward strand.
TTCGACGATCTCAAAGGCCATCAGCCAGTCCGGCTGTTTTTTGTGCAGTACGCTGGCGGGAAACACACGGGCTTTCTGCTGGCGTACCGCGAGGAATTCGCCTTTAACGTCGGTTTTTTGCGCAATAAACGACAGCAAACCCGTCAGCAGCGCGCGGTGCAGGTTTTCATAACTGGCAGGCTGTTCGTTCACCGACAGTTTCAGCTCCTGACACATGTCCGCCAATTGCCGATGTGTATGCCGCCATTCCCGCAAGCGCAACCAGCTGAGAAAATGCGACCGCGCAAAGCTGCGCCGCTGGTTTTCAGAAAGATTTTCCGTGGCCATGTGCTGCCACAATTTGAGGAAAAACAAAAAATCCGAATCTGGCTCACGGAACAAGGCATGCTTCTGATCGGCCTGGGTTTGCTTGTCTGCGGGACGCTCGCGCACATCCTGCACCGACAGTGCACTGACGATGATTAACGTTTCGGCCAACACGCCAAAATGCGCGCCGCCAATCAGCATCCGCGCCAGCCGTGGATCAATCGGCAAGCGGGCCATCATCTGGCCGGTGCGGGTAAGGCCGGATTTGCCCTCCGTCAACGCGCCCAGCTCGGTCAGCAGTTTTCGACCATCGTTGACCAGACGGTGATCGGGGGGCTCGATAAAATCAAACTGCTCTACATCACCCAGTCGCAGGTTTTCCATTTGCAAAATGACCGAGGCCAGATTGGTACGTCGGATTTCCGGCTCGGTAAATTCGGGGCGCGACTGAAAATCAGCCTCGCTGTAAAGGCGAAGACACACGCCCGGCGCAATCCGGCCACAGCGACCTTTGCGCTGATTGGCGGCGGCCTGACTGATGGCTTCAATCGGCAAACGCTGCACCCGTGAGCGGTAGTTGTATCGGGAAATGCGGGCAAATCCCGGGTCAATCACATAGCGGATATTCGGGACGGTCAGCGCCGTTTCAGCGACGTTGGTGGCGATGATGATGCGCCGTCCTTTGCCATTCGGGTGAAAGATTTTCTGCTGCTCCGCCAGTGCCAGACGGGCGTACAGCGGCAAAACCTCGGTGTGCCTAGGGCCGTATTTGTGCAGGGTTTCCTGCAGCTCACGGATTTCCTGTTCGGTACTGGCAAAAATCAGTATGTCGGCGTGTTCCGGATGTCCCTTGAGCTGGGCATCCTCATAGCATTCCTCGACAGCACGCACCACCGCGCGCGGCAGATTTTCTTCAAAGTCATCAAAGGCATCGTCGTCACTGCCGTGGATAAACTCCCCTTTCGGCAAGTCCTCGGTCAAGGGGCGGTAGCGCACCTCCACCGGAAAACTGCGCCCCTCGACTTCAAACACCGGCGCATCATTGAAATAGCGACTAAAGCGCTGCACATCGAGTGTCGCCGAAGTGACAATCAGCTTGAGATCCGGACGTTTGGGCAATAAACGCCGCAGATACCCCAAAATGAAGTCAATGTTCAGACTGCGTTCGTGCGCTTCATCAATAATCAGCGTGTCGTAACGGCTGAGAAAGCGATCACTGGACAATTCCGCCAGCAAAATCCCGTCCGTCATCAGGCGAATAAGCGCGTTCTGATCGCCCGTTTCGTTAAAGCGCACCTTAAAGCCAACGGTCTTGCCCAGCGGTTCGCCCAATTCTTCGGCAATGCGTTCGGCGACCGTACGCGCGGCCAGACGCCGTGGCTGGGTATGGCCAATCAGGCCAGTCAGTCCCCGACCCGCCTGCAGGGCAATCTGGGGCAGCTGGGTGGTTTTGCCGGAACCGGTTTCCCCCGCCACGATGATCACCTGATGATCCTGAATGGCCTGCCGCAAACGGTCGGCGGCCTGCGACACCGGCAAATCGGCATTCAGCCGGATAGTCGGCAACCGCTGCTGCCGCGCCAACACCTGCTGCTGTGACTGCTCCAGCCGGTCACGGTACTGCTGGCTGCTGGCCAGTTTTTTCTGGCGCATGAGCTGAAGCGCGTGACGGTCCCGCGCCATTACTAACAGCGATTCGCGCTCGCTAGGCTGGCTATTTCCCTCAGAATTGGAATGGGCTTCAGGGGTGACAGAATCAGGCGTCAAGGCAGCTCTCAGGTAAAGTCACAGGCCTGCTATTGTGGGGGCAAAGCGGGATTTGGCAAGTCCTGAACCACGGGCGAACCGCACATCCATTGAGAATTTGAAAACTACCCTGGGCGAAAGCCCTTGATGCTGCGCTTGCCTAAGCCTGATTTCGGGTCAAGCCATGCCTACAGTCAACCCACCACTAAGCCTTACACCTAAAACTCATGATGCAAGTCCTTGTCACCCTCCAGTCATCGCGTTATGGTTGGATAAAGGCGTATAGTTTGAAGGCCATTAGTGGCTAGGCTATTTGGCATTAGGCCACTGATCCCATTTTTTTGATAGCGACACCCTAAAAAACCGCTTTACCCCTAAAAATACCCCTCTGGAGATTCTTAATGACAACGCCGGCAAACCGTAGTACCACACTGACCACCCTAATCACCACACTGGCAGGCATTTCCCTGCTGGGCCTGAGCGCGTGCAGTAAGCCTGCCGAAACGCCACCGCCAGCCACCGAATCCCCGGTAGCCACGCCTGCACCTGCACCAGCTCCAGCGCCGGCTCCGGCACCTGCCGCGACGACTGCCACCCCTGACGCCAGTGCAAGCGCTGCGGCAGCCTCCCCAGCCGGACAGGGCCGTAGCGGTGAAGCCATGTATCAGGCGGTCTGTAAGACTTGCCATGAGTCGGGCTTGCTGAATGCCCCGAAACTGGGTGATAAAGCTGCCTGGGCACCCCGCATTGCACAGGGCAAAGACGTGCTCTACAAACACAACCGTGAGGGCTTTAACGCCATGCCGCCACGGGGTGGTGCAAGCGATGCCAGTGATCAGGAGCTGGAAGCCGCGGTGGATTATCTGGTCAGCAAATCGCAGTAATAATGCCAGGCTCCCTTCGACAAAACGCAGGGAGCGAGCAGGTTCATTGTGCTTGTCGAAATGATCCTGCCTAGTCCCGCCCCTTCGACGAGCTCAGGACGCTACATCCGCTGGCTGCCCTTCGACTATGCTCAGGAACCGCGACGTCGAAGCCACTCGACTCAATA
>CAUJHL010000055.1 GCA_963204705.1 Pseudomonadota bacterium
ACCTGAAACGCACTTCGCGACGGATTTGCCTGCCGTGAGTCACACCCAGTTGCCACAGGAAGCCGTGACGATTCCCATGGAGGAAATCACAGCGACCGTAGCAGCCACTGAGTCAGCGAGTCAGTCAGCGAGTCAGTCAGCAAGTCAGTCAGCACCCGCCGAGACAGCGTCTGAGCCGCAGCACACTCCTGAAGCAGGCGTGGAAGCACCCAACACCGACCCACACGTCGACAACGACGCTGTGGCTGAGCCGGTGATCGCTGAAGAAGACCCCGATCTGCTGGCGCTGGATGCGATTGATGATGGTCGTCCTGCCAAAGCGCGCCGGCCACGCAGTAGCAGTCGGCCACCCCGCAAACGCGGAACACCGCCCCCAGCAGCGACCTAAGGTCTAACTCAGCTGGCACTGACAAAGCCCTTCGGGGCTTTGTTGTTTTGCGGATTACCGCTCATCTAAGGCAATGCCAATCAAAGGCAATGGATATGCTTGACCCTTATTCTCCTCCATCCCATTCTGATGACCAAACGGACAGGTCAGAATATTCCATTTCGGCGCTCGCCCAGCACTCCGGTAGCAGCATTCGGAACATACGGGCTTATCAGGATCGTGGCATTCTGGCTCCTCCCCGCAAGCAGGGGCGCATTGGCCTGTATGACAACTCACACCTGAAACGCCTCACGCTCATACAAGCCCTGTTAGCGCGTGGATTCAGCATTAACAATATTGCTGAAATGCTCGAGGCCCAGCACCGGGGCGATACGCTGGAACGACTGTTGGGCTTGCAACAGACACTCAGTCATGACTGGCCTTTGCCCGTTTCACAAACCATTCCCCTGACGGAGCTGCTTGCCCGTTTTGCTTCTCCTCCTACTGCTGAAGAAATTCAGCTGGCCATCCGCTCTGGCCTGATTACGCCCAAACCGGCCGATCAGATTGAAATCAGTAATCCCGATCTTATTGAAGCGGCTGCCGGGCTTAGTCATGCGGGATTGCCCCTGTTACCCATGATCCAGTTTGCCCAGGATATGTCGCGGCATTTTGGTGAAGGACTACGATCCTTTGGCCTTCTGGCGATTAATCAGCTGTTCACTGCTCTTCAGCAACCCCAGTTGTCACCTGCCACTGAAGCGACCAGCCCGGTAAAGAAAGCAGGTCTTAACGAACTGGCCGAGCAACAATTGAGCTCTCTGACCCAGCTCCGGCCAGTGATTCTCAAGGCCCTGGAAGCTGAACTGTCCCGGGTGCTTTCTGTCCTTTTAGGTCAAATCATGGCAGATCAGGTCAACGAGCGGCTCCAGCAGCAAACCACTGAGCGCAAATCGTCGTGATAGGCCTTGTTCTACGACAGGACAATCGCTACTGTTAGGTTCGATTCGTGGCGTCCCTTCCGAAAGGAATCGAACGCGGGCTGCCACACTGTTCAGGCAAGCCATTTCAGAACCGGTGTGCTGTTGGTGCTGCCGTCGAAATACTCCATTGGAATTTACCATGCGTCTAAACCGTTTAACCTCTGCCTTTGTTCACAGTCAGCCTGATGTTATTACCTTTCCCAAAATTGCCACACGCTTGCCACCATTACTAAAAAAGCTACCGCATGTGATCAAGGGACTGATTCTGGCCAATGACACCCGCCCAAAAAAACCGATGGGCCTGGGCTGGGCCTTTGAAAAGGCCGTCAAACAAAATCCCTATGGCCCGGCCATTTTGTATCTTGACCGTAGCTACAGCTATGCGCAGATGAACGAATGGGCCAACCAGATTGCCCATTGCCTGCTGGCCAGAGGACTGAAAAAAGGCGATGTGATTGCCGTTATTCTCGAAAACCGTCCAGAGCTGATGGCCGTCAGTATTGCCGTGGCCAAAATTGGGGTGACTGCCGCACTGGTCAATACTTCCCAAACCGGCAAAGTACTAACCCATAGCATCAATCTGGTGAAACCCAGCTTGCTAATCGTTGGTGAAGAAAAAACCGCTGCCCTGGACGACATCCGCAGTCAGCTGAGCCTGCCAGAAGACAGCTATTACTGGCTGGCAGATACCGATACCCGCACCCAGCCGCTGGAAGCGCCCACGGGCTACCACAATCTGGCAACCGCCATCGATAAATTCCCGCGCTTTAATCCGCCGACTACCCAACAGGTTTTTTACGGCGATGGGCTGTTCTATATTTACACCTCCGGCACCACAGGCCTGCCGAAAGCCGTCATTTTCCGGCATGGTCGCTGGATGAAAGCCTATGGCACCTTTGGCTACATCATGGACATGAAGCCCACGGACGTCATGTATGCCACACTCCCGCTGTATCACGCCACCGGTATGGTGGTGTGCTGGGCCTGCGCCATTGCAGGTGGAGCGGGCTTTGCGATTCGCCGCAAATTCTCCGCGCGGGAATTCTGGAATGATTGCCGTCAGTTCAATGCCACGGCGATTGGCTACGTGGGTGAGCTGTGCCGCTACCTGGTCGATCAGCCCCCTTCTCCACTGGATCGCCAGCATAAAGTTCGTCAAATGATTGGCAACGGGATGCGCCCGGTGATCTGGAACAAGTTCAAGCAGCGCTTTGGCGTTGAAGAAGTCCTGGAACTGTATGCCTCCAGCGAAGGCAACGTGGGTTTTAGCAATATTTTCAATTTTGACAATACGGTCGGCTTCTCCCCGACACCCTATGCCATTGTCAAGTACGACCGTGAAGCCAATCAGCCGATCAAGGATGACAATGGCTTTATGATTAAAGTCGCCACCGGCGAATCCGGCCTGCTGATTGGTGAAATCACCAAGCGTGCGCCCTTTGACGGTTATACCGATCCTGCCAAAAATGAAGCCTGCATTTTCAACAATGTCTTTAAAGAAGGGGATCGGTATTTCAATACCGGCGATCTGGTGCGCGATATTGGCTTCCGTCATGCGCAATTTGTCGATCGCCTGGGCGACACTTTCCGCTGGAGAGGCGAAAATGTATCCACTACTGAAGTCGAAAATCTGCTGAGTGACTTTGATGCCATCAGTGAAGCCATCGTCTATGGTGTCGAGATCAAGGACACCAATGGCCGCGCGGGGATGGCCGCCATTACCTTGGCGCCCGGTCAGTCCTTTGATCAAGCACAATCCGCTGCCCTGATTCAGTATTGCCGTCGGGAGATGCCGGCCTACGCTATTCCGGTTTTCCTGCGTATACAGCAACAGGTCGAAACCACAGGCACCTTTAAGTATCAGAAAAATAATCTGAAAACAGATGGCTTTAACCCTGCCAAAACCACCGAACCCCTGTGGGCATGGCTGCCGGGCACTGATCATTACACGCCAGTGACGCCCGAATTGTATGCACGGATTGAGGCTGGAGAATTCCGTTTCTAAACCCTAACTCAGTCTGTAAGCAATGAAACCGTCCTTGTGGCGGTTTTTTTATGAGCAACCAAACCAGAAATCGCCCAGAAATCGCGTCAAAGTACTTGTCAGAAAATCGCAATAACACTACTATATGCGCTCACCGAATGACGGGTCGTTAGCTCAGTCGGTAGAGCAGCGGACTTTTAATCCGTTGGTCGAAGGTTCAAGTCCTTCACGACCCACCATATTTTACAAAGGCTTGCAGAAATGCAGGCCTTTGTTTTTTGGGCTGCTTAGCCCATACAACACACTATTCCACAGTACATAATGTATTAACCATTAGATTTACGCCCTAGTTTATCGTATGTACGATTTGAATAAGTGAGACGAAACCAGTCCATGATCAGCTACACCCAGGAAAAGAACCGCGCCAATATCGCCATTTGACACCGCAACACGCTTGTCCCCGTCACTGCCTTCGGCTTACAGTACGTGCCTTTCAGCCCTCCCCGAGACCTTCATGCACCTGACCGACCTGCCTGGCATTGGTGAGGCCAATCGCCAGTTATTGGCCAAGCTCGGCATTCAACGAGTGGAAGATCTGGTGTTTCATTTGCCACGGGATTATGAGGATCGCAGTCGGCTGATTGCGATGGGTGAGTTGCGGGTGGGTGTTTCTGCGCTGATCGAGGGTGTGGTGCAGTCCGTCGATCATCCTGCGGGAAGGCGGCCCTCTCTGGCGGTACAGTTGACCGATGGCAGTGGGCGGTTGACGATGCGCTTTTATCAGGTTTATGGCGGACTGAAAGACAAATTTCCCGTGGGTCGGCATTTGCGGGTGTTTGGTGAGGTCCGGCTGGGTGCCCGTGGACTGGAGATGTATCACCCGGAATTCCGTCAGGTCACGCCGGGTAGGCCTTTGCCGCCTGCTCGACTGACCGCGATTTATCCCACGACGGAAGGTCTGACGCAGTCACGGTTTCGGCAGATCATGGCCCCTGCCCTCAAAGCCATCGCGGATCAGCTTCGGGATTTATTGCCTGTGTCTGCCAGTGGCACACAATTTTCGTTTACCTTGCTACAGGCCCTGCGCTACGTTCATGAGCCGCCGGTCGATGCCAATATTGAAGAGCTTCGCGCGGGTAGACATCCGGCGCAGCAACGGCTGATTTTTGAAGAGCTGGTCGCCCATCAGCTGAGCCTGTTGAGTCGGCGGCATCATCAACAGCTCCACCCAGCACCTTCAATGATCGAGAGCCGGCAGTTAGCTCCCGCCTTACTGTCCGCATTGCCCTTTACACCGACACAGGCGCAGCGTCGCGTAGTAGCTGAGATTCAGCAGGATTTGTCCAAAGCGCATCCCATGTTGCGGCTGGTACAAGGCGATGTGGGCGCAGGCAAAACGCTGGTGGCGGCGCTGGCGGCGTGTCCAGTGCTGGAGGCAGGCTATCAGGTGGCGCTGATGGCACCGACGGAAATTCTGGCAGAGCAACACGCCCAGACTTTTTCACAGTGGTTTATGCCGCTAGGCATTCAGCTGGCCTGGCTGGCGGGCAAACAAAAAGGCAAAGCTCGCGCGCATGCTGAGCTGGCCGTGCGCTCGGGTCAGGCCCAGCTGGTGATTGGTACCCATGCACTGTTTCAGGAATCCATTGAATTCAATCGCCTGGGCTTGATTATTGTCGATGAACAACAGCGCTTTGGGGTGGATCAGCGCCTACTCCTGCGTGAAAAAGGGGCCAATGGTCTGACGCCGCATCAATTGGTGATGACTGCCACGCCCATTCCCCGCACGCTGGCCATGAGTGTGTATGGCGATCTGGACACCTCGATCATTGATGAGTTACCGCCCAATCGTACACCCGTCACCACCGTCACCATCCCACGGGATCGGCGCGATGAAGTGATCGAGCGCGTGGCCAGCAATTGTCGTGAAGGCAAGCAGGCTTACTGGGTGTGTACGCTGGTGGAGCAATCGGAAACGCTGGACGCGGAGGCCGCAGAATCACTGCATGAGGAATTGTCTGCGCGCTTGCCGGATCTGGCCATTGGATTGGTGCATGGCCGGATGAAACCGGATGAAAAAGCCCAGGTCATGGAGGCGTTTAAAGCCAATCAGCTGCAATTACTGGTCGCGACCACAGTGATCGAAGTCGGCGTGGATGTGCCCAATGCGTCGCTGATGATCATTGAAAATGCCGAACGACTGGGACTGTCGCAACTGCATCAGTTGCGCGGACGAGTGGGACGCGGCAGTACGGTGAGTTTTTGTGTACTGTTGTACAAAGCGCCCCTGAGCGAAACTGGCATTGAACGACTGAGCACACTCCGCGCTAGTCAGGATGGCTTTGTCATTGCCCAAAAGGACCTGGAGTTACGCGGGCCAGGAGAATTATTGGGCACCCGGCAGACCGGCCAGCTTGGATTTCGGGTTGCCCAGCTGGTGCGCGATCAGGACTTGCTGGAACCCGCTCATCAACGCGCACAGCACTTGTTACAAACGCATCCTGATCTGGTCGAGGCACTGATCCAGCGCTGGCTGCCAGAGGCACCACGTTATGCCCATATTTAGCCGATGGTTTAGGCCTGAAGCGTAATTCTACCCTTCAGCCTTGATAAAGTGCGGATACACAGAATTTTAATTCCAAAAAATCAACCAACTGAAATAGAACGACCTTTCAAGACCTGATTACTGAACTGCCCATGATGAATGCCACACCAAGCCCCGCCCTTCAGCGAATGAATTCCCGTTTTCTTAGCCCGGCAAAACCGATACGTCACCGAACTTTTACCCGATTGATGCAACGGCTGGCGGGGCATTGCGCGTTGTGCGGTCAATTCACGAGCATCCGGATACCACCACTGGAAGTCATCTGTCAGCCCTGTCATGACGATCTGCCGTGGAAAATGGGTGATCCGATGGATTTAGGGTTTCCCGTTCAGGCGGCGCTGGACTACCTCTGGCCGGTGAACACAATCGTAAGTGCACTCAAATACCAGTCGCGCCTGCATGTGCGTACTGTGCTGGCGCATGCGCTGCTTCAGCTGCCCAGACCCGATGTGGATGCCCTGCTGCCGGTTCCTGTCTCGACAGAACGATTGCGCGACCGTGGCTTTGATCAGGTGGATTTGGTGGCACAGGTGGTATCTGAACACTGGCAATTGCCCGTTTGGCGCGGAGTTAGCCGTGAGGAACGCCAGCGTCAGCAAACCCTCAATCGCAGTGCCCGTATGACTAATCTGCAAGGAGCGTTTTATCTGCAGCCCAATGCGCTCAGGCCTGCAACGGGAGCTGATGCACCGCTCAAGCTGCTGTTGCTGGACGATGTACTCACCACGGGTGCCACACTGAAAAATTTGGCGGACTGTCTCGTCATCCATTGTCCGGATATGGAATTAAGCGCTTATGTCGTGGCCTCGGGGCATCAGTAATGCGAGGTTCCATGATTAAGGTCAATGTTAGCGCCCCTTCGACAAAGCTCAGGAAGCAAGTAGGCTCATTGAGCTTGTCGAAATGAGCCTGATAAATACCCCCCCTTCGACCGGCTCAGGGAGCTAATGGCGCGCCCCTTCGACAAGGCCCCCTTCGACAGGCTCAGGGAGCTATATCCGCTGGCTGCCCTTCGGCGATGCTCAGGAACCGCAAAGTCGAAGCCCATAATCTATCTCCGCCCCTTCGACAAAGCTCAGGAAGCAAACAGACTCATTGAGCTTGTCGAAATGAGCCTGATAAATACCGCCCCTTCGACAGGCTCAGGGAGCTAATGGCGCGCCCCTTCGACAAGGCCCCCCTTCGACAGGCTCAGGGAGCTAAACGCGTTGGCTGAGCATGTCGAAGCCCTCAGGAAACCGCCTCCAGCGCCACCTCCAACATCTCCGCCATCAACTTCTCCTCCATGCTTTCCGGCGCAGCCAGACCCATCCGCTCCAGCGCTTCAGCCGTCAACCGATCCTGATCCTCATCCCGCAGCGCATGCACTACCGACTGGAGCAGTGTGCGTGCCTTCATCGAACGGGTAGAGGTGTTTTCCTTCAGCCAGCCCAGTGCTTTGACCAGTCGCTCCTCCACCTCAGTGAAATCACTGCCCAGCGGATAATCCATCAGCGCACCATTTTGCCTAAAGGGCAACAGCGCCGCCGTCAGTTGTGCTGCGGTATGCACCCCACGCCGCTGGGGAAGCGATTCCTGCGCTGGCAATTTCAGATGCGACTGCGCCTCGGACAATAGCGAAGGCTGAAACTGCTGATCGGCGATGGCAATCATCCGGCGAATGCATTCGGCATCATTGTGATCACGCAGATCCGCAATGCCGTATTCGGTGATAAAGACATCCCGCAAATGCCGTGGAATCGTCAAATTCTCCACCGCAGGCAAAATGCTGGAGCTACTGTGACCGGCGACGGTCCGAACTGCACGCAGCATCAGGATCGACCGGGCATTGGGCAAGCTGTGCCCCATACTGACAAAATTAAACTGGCCACCCACACCTGACACCACCCGGCCATCCGGTAGGGTTTCTGACGCCGCCCCGCCTAGCATGGTAGCCATCATGCAGGTATTGAGGAATCGGGCATGCTGGCGCTGCAGGCTTTCCCGCTCAAACGCCATCCCGGAAATTTCATTGATTTCACTGACCGGCTTCATGTCCAGGGCATTGGTGCTAGTCGACATTTCTCCCAGCCAGGCATAAAAATCCGGCGAGCCGAGATAAAAGGCACCATGCAAAAACTGGCCTTCGGCATCAATGCGCTGCAAATCTTCCTGAGAAGCATTGCCCTGAATCTGCCGTCGCATCAGATCGAGATCATCCACTACACGCCGCTTCAGGATGCCGTGCTGGGCCAGCAAGCGAAAGCCTTCGTTGATCATTTCACTGCAGCCATAGAGGCCAATGCGAAACGGCTCCAGCCCACCTTGCTCCCGTATGAGGGGATGCTGTTCGATATCCGGATCCAGCGCCCGCAAAATTTCCCGATAGGTGGCATTGTCGGTATGGCGCAGTACCAGCGCATAACTCACCGCGTCCGCCAATGCACCAATCCCAATTTGCAAGGTACCGCCATCGCGGATCAGCGTGCTGGCATAAAACCCAATCGCATAATCGGCATTGCCGACGGGTTGCCGGGGTAATACAAACAGATGCTCATAATCTTTTTCAGGGGTCACAATGGCATCAAAAAAATCTGCGGGAACCACTGCATTTCCGCCCACCCAGGGCAAGAGAGTATCCACTTCTCCAACGATCAGCGGGCGCTTGCCCCCACGGGCCTTGATCTGGGCCAGAGTATCCAGCGTCAGGTCATTGTTACAGGACAGGGAGTATTCGCCATCGGCATTCACCGCGACTTTTTGAACCATCAGATTCAGATTGCGACCTGACAATGCCCGTGCAACATGGGTGTAATTAATGCTGGCATAATGCTGTTGGGCCAGTCCCGAACCCAGCAGTGCACCGGACTGCATGTAAAATTCTTCAATATGAATATTGGGTGGTAAGGCGTTGCGGTCACGGTCATCCACATAGCGCAGTCGCGGGTAATTCTTACCGTACAGGCGGTCGGTAAACGGTTTCAAAAAGCGTTTTTCGAGGTCGCTACGGCCACGCGGCGGATTGAGGGATAAAGCCGTATAGAGCGTCATCGCCCGTGATGGTTCCTGACTGATTCTGTCATACAGCGCGTTGATCAGCTGATTGGGTTTTCCGAGTCCCAGTGGTGTGGCTACCTGCAAATCCCGCAGGGATTGATCCAATATCCATGTGACTGCGGCTGCGACTGTCGTAAAATGACGCATGGCTTGACTTCCCTTCCCCGTTAAATCGAAATACATCGCGCTCTGAATGGCGCTCTTAAAAATGAAAGGCCTGTCGCACGCAGCCGTGAGGCGCCAACAGACCCTAAGTCCATTATTCGCGCATGCCAGATCCTGAACTCATCTGTGAGGTCTGGGCCGGCGGTGCAGGTAGCACCACAGGCTTACCTTTGGGCACAGACACCGGCTGGCCGGACGTCAGCTGCACGCCATCAATCAGTACTTCAGCCGCTTCGTTGACAAAGGCTTCATCTTCCGGCAATTCCGGACGCTGAGCCGTTTTCATTTTCGCACGGGCTTCCGACTGCGCCTCTAGGGCAGCCTGATAACTTTCCCAGTTGGCATAGGCGGGCTGGCCCGTTTTAAGGCGACGCTGATTTTCAGCCGCCAGCGTTTTAGCCTCGGTATCCAGCAGTTCCTTGCGACGGGTATCAATGTCAAGCGACAGCACTTTGCGGTCTTTATTGGCGTCCGCGATGGTTTTCATCTCAGCCAGAAACCCAAACTGAGGATCCTGTGCCACGCGCTGTTTCGAAGCCGCCAGCAACTGGGGAAGATACGGCACAAAGTTGCCTGCCCGCTGATACGGTGAGGTGGAAATCGTGTCCCATTTCAGCGCATTTTTGGCTTTGCGTTCGCCCAGATCTTCGTCGTAAATACTGATCAGGGGAATGTCGGGGATCACCCCCTTGTTTTGCGTACTCCCACCGGTGATACGGTAAAATTTGCGTTGGGTGAGGGTTGCCTGACCATAGGCCAGCGAATCCAGTTGAACCTGTGCGGTGCCTTTTCCGGTAGTGGTGCTGCCGATGATCAGACCGCGCTGATAATCCTGAATGGCCGCTGAAAAAATCTCACTGGCAGACGCAGAGGCGAGATTGACCATCACAATCATCGGGCCCGCGTACAACTGATGACCCTTGTCCGGGTCCATGTAGACGTTCACGGCACCGTTGCCATCGCGAATCTGCACCACGGGGCCGGACTTGATAAACATCCCCAGCATCTTGGCGACTTCTTCCAGCGAGCCACCCGGGTTGTTGCGCAAGTCGATCACCATGCCATCTATCGACTGGGATTGCAGGGTGGCAATGGCATTGGCGGTGTCCTCACTGACACTGCGATAGCTGTTGCCCTCACGGCGGGCACGATAATTCAGGTAAAACGACGGAATATCCATCACCCCGATTCGCCAGGTCTTATCACTGCGCGGTACGCTAATGACGCGGGTACGAATGCCTGCGTCTTCTTCCTGAATAATGTCCCGCGTCAGAGTCACCAATCGGCTCTGATTACTGCTGGCGCCTGTTGCCAGCAATTTCAGCGTCACTTTGGTGCCCCGTGGCCCACGGATCAGCCCAACGATTTCACTGCTGGGCCAGCCGACCACATCCACCATCGCCTCGCCGTCCTGTGCCACACCAATGATGCGGTCACCAGCGCGCACCTGCCCGGACTTGCTGGCAGGGCCACCTTCCACAATGGTTTCGATGCGGGTGTAGTCATCATTGCTCTTATCGGGGCGAATCGACACCCCAATGCCCTCAAGCTGCAGCGTGGTCTGCCGATTCATTTCCATGGCTTCAACCGGCGCAAAATAATTGCTGTGCGGGTCATAAGCGGCAAGCGCTGCATTCAAAAACTGTTCTAGCACACGGTCATTTTTCAGCCGCTGAATTTGCTCAGCCTGACGACGATAGCGTTTTTTCAGGGTGTCCACCGGGCTGCCTTCCTGCGGCGCTGACAGCTCTTGTCCTTGCGCCAGCGTCGGGTTTGCCTTCACGGCGGCCTGTTTTGCCTGCTCTTCCTGTTTGGCCAGGGTCATGCTGATCAGCTGGGAGACCAGTGATTGCTGCCAAAACTGTTGCTGCTCTTTCACCGTCGCAAAAAAGGGTGCCTTTTCACGATCGGTATTCAGACGATCCTGTTGATGCAGGGAGGGCGGATTGTCCAGCTGTGCCAGCACATAGTCCATATAGCCTTGCTGGCGAATACGGAAGCGCGAAAAGATCTCAAAGGCCGGCTCCAGTTTGCCCTGTTTCATCAGGGTGCCCAGCGTGCTGCCATATTTAGCATGAAATTCATCGACATCCGATTGCAAAAACAGGCTGTGATCCGGGTCGAGGCTATCCAGATAACCGTCCAGAATCCGCAGGGACATCATGGCATCCAGCGGCTGATTCAGGTAATGCACCCGATCCATCAACACGGACAATTGCCGTGTCACCAGCGCCTGTTCCTTGGTGGGCTGAAGCTGGTTCATCACGGCGGCGGCATTTGCCTGCGAGAGTGTCTGGCTGAAAAAGACCCCTCCGGCCAATACGGCACCAATAGACAAAGCCATTTGCAGGGAACGAAATGCTGGGCGTACACCGTGAATCATTTTTTCATCCTTAAGCCGTAAATTCGTAACGACTGACACCTATTGATACCGACAACTACATCGAATAGCCACATCGATAAATCACATTGAACAGCTACATCAAAAAACCAAGCCGACAGCTTATCCAGACAAATCCTGCAAACAAAACATGCCGACTCTCCACAATCGAAAGCCACACTGACAAGCCACATTGACAAACCGTCATTCTGAAATCCAGAAAACGAACTCGGACAGACTCAAATAGTATGCCGTAATTGCTCGTAATTCTGTCATCAAAGTCCCTACATGACTGTAGCAGAGGTGTAGGCAATTTCCCGTAAAATCAGGTATTGTCCCTACCCTATTGAACACTGCCAACAGGAAATCACTATGCTCGGCGCGCTGATGCTGGATATTGACGGCACGGAACTGACTCAGGAAGACCGTGCGCTGCTGCGGGAGCCACAGGTCGGTGGGCTCATCCTGTTTGGCCGCAATATTATTAACCCATTTCAGGTCAAGGCACTCACCGATTCGATACGCGCCATACGTCCCGAGTTGATCATTGCCGTAGATCAGGAAGGAGGTCGCGTGCAGCGGATGCGCGAGGGATTTACCCGCCTGCCGCCCATGCGCGCGCTGGGACGCTTTTACGATCAGGAACCTGAACACGCTCTGGCGCAAGCCCGGCGCTGTGGCTGGCTCATGGCGAGTGAAGTCTTGCAGGTCGGTGTAGACATTAGCTTTGCGCCGGTACTGGATCTGGATGGCATCAGTCAGGTGATTGGCGATCGGGGATTTCATGCCGAATCCGCCAAAGTCATTGCACTGGCGCAGTCATTTATGCACGGGATGAAAGACGCGGGCATGGCCACCACAGGCAAGCATTTTCCCGGCCACGGCTCTGTGGAAGCAGATTCCCATATCGCCGCGCCGGTTGATCACCGGAGTCTGGCTCAGATTCGGGAGCAGGACATGCAGGTGTTTTTGACACTAAAACCCGAGCTGGATGCGCTGATGCCCGCTCATGTGATTTACGATCAGGTTGATGCGAATCCGGCGGGCTTTTCCCCTTACTGGATTCAGCAGATCATCCGTGGCGAGATGGGATTTGAGGGCGTGCTGTTTTCCGATGATCTGTCCATGCAGGCGGCCTGTGTGGCCGGAGATGCGGGCGACCGGATTCGGGCTGCGCTGACGGCAGGCTGCGACATGGGGCTGGTGTGCAATGATCGCGCGGGCGCATTGACCGCACTGAAAGCGCTGGAGACTATGCCCTTGCCCGATCAACCTCGCCTGAACCGCATGCGTGGGCAGTTTGACCGTGTTGGTCCCGGCGCCAGCCTGCAGCAGTCGGAAGCCTGGCAATTGGCACGCATGGAAAGCAAGGCGCTGATCGAACGCTGGGGGATGGGGGTTTGATAAGCTGGGGGTTTAGATGCGGCATTCGCCGCTTACCACTAGCCTGATCTGGGATCGCACAGGATTGGGCAAACCTTGGTTGCGTTTTAAAAAAGCAAACGAATACGGCCTTGGGATTCGGCACGGGCGGCAACTCAAGCGCGACAGTCGGTTTAGCGGCTAAGGGTTAAAAACGGAACCCCCGGCGAATGCCGGGGGGTTGGGGGAGGCTTTTAGCTGCTAGAAGAGCAATCCTCAATGGCAAACCGGTTTGCAAATACCTTCAGGATGCTTGCCGTTGAGTTCGTCTCTATTTCGTAGCACTTCAAGTCTGGCAACTCAACCCCTAGAGCACGCCATCTCCCTTTGATGACATCCAATTCAGCTCCATGAGTTACCAACCTCACTTCAAGGATTGTCTCCGCAGCGATAATGCCAAAACTCATCTGCCCACTAAAGGCATAGCAATCATGGAAAACAACATCAGACTCAGCCTGATCCGGCCATCGCAAGGAAAACCGGACGCTGTCATTCTCTCCCGGAGTCTGCCGATCAATCACGATCAACTTAATCTCGGCATCGTGCCAAGGCAAAGTAAAGAAGTCGTTATTCATTGCCAAACCCCGGATCTTTATCGCCCGGCCGGATGGTCGGATTTGCCTTGAACTGCTCCAACTTTTCTTGATGTTCGAGAATACGCTTCTCGTAGGAGGAAATAAATTTCAGTTGCTGTACGGAGAGGCTCTCGGCTGCTTTCGCTCCACCGTTTGCAACATCTATTCTTGCAAGCTGGGCTCAATCACTTTGCCATCTTTGAAAACCGACACCACACAGCCTTCCCATCCGTAGATAATCATACCCTGATCGAAGCGTTCCGCTTCAAAGTAGCCATCAATATTACCACCAAGACCAACGACCTCAACTGACATACCTGGCTCAATCCAATACTCCTCGGCCCAAGGCTCAATGATAAGAAGCATCCTTTCAGATGCACCGTTAATGCAGTTCAGCTTCTGGATAACATCCATCCTAATTTCTCCATCAATGCAGGTTATCAAGAATTTTTTGCATCAGCTCAACACGATTGCGAGCCGTCAGATTATTTGCATTTCTGCTGAACTCATTCGAATAGAAATCACGCCAATGAGTAGCCATCTCGCGTGTGAGGCCTTGATTCTGCATTTTCGCAACTTCAGATGGGTTAATCGTACCCATACGCTGTAACGCACCTTCAGGTCTTGCGCCCCATCCAATAACATCTTTTCCAAATTGACTCTGAGTCATACCCTCAGGAATCAAGGGGCGCCCCAGCTTCGCCACCTCGGGATTTGTAACTCCTTTTGCCGTGTTTACAACCCTCGCCTCTAGCGCCACGGCACTACTGACCGACCCAGCCGCAGCAGGGCTCAACCCCTCTATAAAGCCCGCTATCCTTGGTGCATTCAAATACACGTAACGCCCGGCTACCGGCGCGACCCGTGTCGCTACAAACGCCACACCCTCAACTAGACAGACAGGGCACAAGCCATCCGGATCAATCGTATTCAACGGATCATTGTTGGCATACACATAGGGGTTGCTGCCAGCAGTCAGACCCAGTGGATCAGGCTCCAAATACCGACCCAGCCAAGGGGAATAGTAACGATTCAGATTGTAGTGTATTACCCCAGCAAGCGCTGGGGTTAGGGGTGGTTTTTAGCTGCCATACAAAGCTACACCGTTCGCCCAGTCTCATATATGAGATGACCCGCATCCTGCCGAGAATGGAGAAAGTCCGCCATTTTCTGGGCTTGATC
>CAUJHL010000056.1 GCA_963204705.1 Pseudomonadota bacterium
AACACCGAGCTGTTTTACCACTTTGCTTTCATCGACGATGCAAACAAACTGTCTGGCAATCGACGCCACGATCTTTTCACGGGTCAGCGCACCACCTCCTCCCTTGATCATCTGTAATTGCTCGTTGATCTCATCAGCGCCATCCACATAGGCATCCAGCGCACTCACTTCATTCATTTCGATGACAGTGATGCCCAGTTTTTTTAAGCGCTGCGCGGTGGCTTCCGAGCTAGCCACGGCGGCTTCCAGTTGAAGTTGTGGCAACAGGTCTATCAGAAAATTTACCGTACTGCCCGTGCCCACACCCAAAATTCCCCCTTTGGGCAAATGGGCTAATGCGGCTTCGGCAACAGCTTGTTTACGCTGATCCTGCAGGGAAAGTAAAGTGGTCATAATGAATTACTCAAGTCATTTCAAGAAATTTTCGGAAAAATTTTCAGGGGTCACATACGGCAGACAGGCCTGAGTGGCAGCACTGCCCTTGTCAGCCTTCACAGAGTCCACTACCCTTGTCGGCTACTCGGCTCCCCACTCATTCAACTCAGGAAAATGGCATGTTGGCTCATTGGGTTCGGCGTATCTTACAGGCTACCGTTTACGATGTCGCCATCGAAAGTCCCCTGGAGCCTGCGCCCCTCCTATCCCAGCGTCTGGGCAATACCATACGATTTAAACGTGAGGATCAACAGCCCGTTTTTTCATTCAAATTGCGCGGGGCTTACAACCGGATCAGCCAGCTGAGTGATGCGCAGAAAGAACAAGGCGTCATCTGTGCCTCTGCAGGCAACCATGCGCAGGGCGTTGCTTTTTCGGGCCAGCGTCTGGGCTTGCGTACACTGATCGTCATGCCACGAACGACCCCAGATATCAAAGTGAATGCGGTCCGTCGTCTGGGCGGAGAGGTCATTTTGCATGGAGACAGTTTTGATGTGGCCAATCGATTTGCACTCGAAAAGGCCGAGCAAGAGGGCCTGACCTATATCCCGCCTTATGACGATGAGCTGGTGATTGCCGGACAGGGAACCGTCGCAGTGGAGATACTCAAACAATGGCGTACCGTAGACTACGTTTTTGTCGCGACCGGCGGCGGTGGGCTGCTGGCGGGTGTAGCGGCTTATCTGGGCGATGTGGCACCGCATGTCCGGGTCATTTCGGTAGAATCCGCTGAAGCCGCCTGCCTAAAATTGGCACTGGAAACGGGTGAGCGTAAAGCATTGCCCCAGGTCGGTTTGTTTGCTGATGGTGTTGCCGTTGCGCAAATTGGCGCTCTGCCCTTTGACGTGATCCGACTGGACAAAAGCGACGGTTCGGGGCCGGTGGTCGAGCCGGAAGTCGTGACCTGCACCACCGATGAAATCTGTGCCGCCGTGAAGGATGTTTACGAGGACAGCCGAAGCATCGTAGAACCAGCCGGCGCACTGGCTGTAGCGGGCATGAAAAAATACTGTCAACAGCACGCTATCACCGGTAAACGCATGGTGGCCATTTTGTCTGGCGCCAACATGAACTTTGACCGTCTGCGCTACATTGCCGAACGTACTGAGTTGGGTGAAAACCGTGAAGCTATTTACGCGGTTACCATTCCGGAGCGTACGGGGGCCTTTCTTGAATTTTGCCGCAGCCTTCAGGGCAAGGGCATCACGGAATTTAATTACCGATTTAATGGCACGCCGATTGCGCAGGTATTTGTCGGTATTGGTCTAAAAGGTGGCTTGCAGGAACGTGCCGATATTCAGGCACAGCTTCGGGTAAAGGATTATCAGGTCACCGATCTGACCGATGATGAAATTGCCAAGCTGCATATCCGGCATTTGATTGGTGGTCAGGCGCATTTGCCGGATGAGCGTCTGTTTCGGGTGGAATTTCCAGAAAGACCAGGTGCCTTGCTTAATTTTCTGGAAAAACTGGGGCAAACCTTCAATATCAGCCTGTTTCATTACCGCAATCATGGCGCAGCGGAAGGGCGTGTATTAGTGGGTTTACAGGCGGCTGATCATACGGACGCCCAGTTGAATGAAGTCTTGACTGCCATCGGTTATCCGGTTCAGGACGTGACGGACTCGGTAGCATATCAGCTGTTTTTGAAATGAAAAATTCATCCATGAATTGAAGAGTTTTTTCAGCAAATTTTTCAGCTTAAAAAGCCGGATTGCTCCGGCTTGAGGTTTGGGCTCGAGATTTGGGCTTGAGGCTTGGCCTTGAGAATCATCTACAGCTTAGGTGAGTCACCACTTGCGCGTATGCCATCAGGCCCGCAAACGGGTATTGCGTTTTAGCACTGCCTTAAGATTTCCCCGCAGGTAGCGCATAAATACAACCAGTGGCGAAAGTTTGGGATTGGGCTTGCGGCCTTCACCAATCGCGCGAAACTGCGCGGCATACCAGATGACTTCCATAATAGCCATATTATCAATAGGTTTTAGGCCTGTTTTGATCGGTTTGACCGCATAGCGCACATCCTGCCCCTTCAGCAAGCTGGCTGGAGCATCGGTTTCCACCGCCAGAGGACGCGCAATACCAATAAAATCACAGGCGCCACTAGCCAGCGCCGCATCCATGCCTTGACGGGTACGGAAGCCTCCCGTCACCATCAGTGACGCATTTTTGACCACCTGACGGGCCTTTTCTGCAAACTCGAGAAAATAGGCTTCGCGCTTGATAGTGCTTTCCTTGCGCGGGCCTTTGGCCATGGCAGGCGCTTCATAGGTACCACCCGACACTTCGATAATGTCAACTCCCAGCGCATCGATCGCACGGCAGACTTCCAGCGATTCTTCTTCGGTAAATCCACCTTTTTGGAAATCAGCAGAGTTCAGTTTGACGCTGAGAATAAATTGTTCACCTGTTTTGGCACGCACAGCTTTGCATGCCTCAATCAGAAAGCGCATGCGGTTTTCCAGACTACCACCCCATTGATCGGTACGGTGGTTTGTTTTGGGGGACAGAAACTGACTGATCAGATAGCCATGCGCACCATGCAATTGCACGCCTTCAAAGCCCGCCTTTTCACAGATTCGCGCGGCTTCACCAAAACGCTGGATCAGATCCAGAATCTCGGTTTCAGTCAACGCGCGTGGCACGCCAAAATACGGTGCCATGGCGGCACTGAATCCCACCGCAGAGGGTGCCACGGTTTCTTTATTCAGGCCTTTAGGACACTGGCGTCCCGGGTGCGACAGTTGCACCAGCTGGATCATGCCGTTTTTCTTGCCTACATTTGCCCACTCGGTCAGGCGCGGCAAATCTTTTTCAGTTTCAATAACAACGACACCCGGCTCATTTTTAGCCCGCATATCGATCATGACGTTGCCGGTAATCGCACAGCCCAGTCCGCCCTTGCCCCAGGTATCGTACAGCGTGATCAGTGCATCCGTCACGGTACCCTCGGTAGGCGCTAGTGCTTCACTCATGGCGCCCTTGATGAGTCTGTTTTTAAAGGTTTGACCCCGCAGAGTCAGGGGTGTTGCAATACTGGAAGCAGTAGACATAGCAGGTTCCTTCACGGTTTGGCATAATTAAGTCAAGGCTGATTCTAGAGTGCTTTTCAAAATTGACAATACTCATTGTCAAAAAATAATTTGACGAACCAGTCATTCTCTTAACTGTCGTTAAAACTTCAGTGTGACCCGCCTGATTTTTATCGCCTTCGGTCTATCCCATAAGAAGCAAGTGTGCTTTCATCGTTGCATTTCAGACCACACTAGCGATATCGCCTATGCTTTTTTCCAAAACCCACTCCTCTCCACTGGGCATCGAAGCCGCAGCCCTCGCCGATTTTCAACAGTCAGAATTCCAGCACGGCGACTCGTGCTATCGGGTGTACACCCAGGGTACTGGCCCGGCCGTCGTCATCATGCATGAAGTGCCCGGAATTACGCCTGAAGTTGCAGGCTTTGCCCGTAAAGTGGTTGCGGCAGGATTCACCGTGTATTTGCCTTCACTTTTTGGTAGCGATGGCCGGGGCTATGATCCGGTGAATCTGGCGACACAGCTGTCACTGGCCTGTATTCGCAAGGAATTTGCTGCAATGGCAAGACGGCAATCCAGCCCGATCACCGATTATTTAAGGGCTCTATGCCGCAAAGCACACGCCGAATGTGGCGGCAAAGGCGTCGGGGCTATTGGCATGTGCATGACAGGGAATTTTGCGCTGAGCCTGATGGTGGATCCTGTTGTCATGGCTCCAGTGCTCTCACAACCGTCATTACCGATAGGGCTGACCGCTGAAGCCCGTGCAGACCTGCATGTTTCCGATGAGGAGCTGGCCATCATAAAACAACGCATGGCTGAAGAAAAAATCAAACTGCTGGGCTTGCGATTTAGCTGGGATGCCATGTGCCCCAAGGCACGATTTGACCGGTTGGAATCCGAATTTGGTGAGCAATTTGAACGCATCGAGATTGATTCTTCGCCGTTTAATCCACACCATAATCCGGTCTATGCGCATTCTGTACTGACCAAAGACCTGATCGACCGTGAAGGACACCCCACCCGGCTAGCACTGGAGCGGACGCTGGCCTTTTTTCAGGAGCAGTTGCGCGACTAATCGGCTAAACTTGCTGCACCATGCCCGCTGTGAGAGCGCGATTGTCTTATGAATCCTCCACTACGCTTTTTTAATTTGCATGATCTGAATCGGTGGATGAAATGGCTGCTGGCGCTACCCGCTGGTATCACCCTGGTTGCCTTTGGGCAATTGGGGTGGGAAATGCAGCGTTTAAAGAGTCTCTGTGCGTCCGTCTGCAGTGAACCAGAACTTGAAAAGACCCTGCGGCTAATGCAAATGGGCAGCACGCTACTGCTGGTGGTTTTTTTTGTGTGCTGGGTGTTTTTTGCTCTTAGAAATGTGGTGAGTCTGGAGAATGAGGATGACCGGGCTCATCCTCAGTCCAGCTTTTGGCGACTCGGTGGCCGTGCGCTGATCGGCAGCGTGAGTACTCTGCGACTGATGAACTTTTTATGGGCATCGAGCCATGACTTCGCCCAAGTGGAAAGGCAAAAAACGGCACATCAGTCACATCAAAAATCCATACCACCAGCTGCACAAGAGTCAAAACAAGAACCACAACAAGAACCCGAAAAGCGGGCCCAAAAAAACGCGCTCATTCCGATTTGGTGGAGCGTTTTGATTACGGCAAATGTCGCGAAAATCTACTCAGTGGTGCTGATAGGCAACGCCCGAACCTCGGAGGATTGGCTACTGGCCCTGCATTGCCTGCAACTTGCGTATCTGTGTTATTTGCCTTTGTACGGACTGACCTGGCTGCTGCTGGAACGCATGGCCGAGCATCAGTATCAGCATTGGCAACAGGTGACGCAGAAATTTCGGAGAGTTTAAGCATTTTTGCCAGATTTTATGAATAGGCCACAGTGCTCGTTCATCGTTCCAGGTTTTTGTTCTCGCTCGTTTACTCTAGTTTTCTTTCCAGCGCAGCATACTGGACGTGACGCCCAGCATCCGTGCCGTCGTATCGACCCAGTGCTGGGGCAAAACACGCATGAGGTTGATCGCTTTCACCAAAAAGGGCGAGCGTACCATCGGTTCATTGTGCCGCATGGCATCAAGGATTTGCAGTCCCAGTTCATTGGGATTCAGAAAAGGCACTAAAAACGGTGCCCGAATACCGCGTAATTTGCCATTTTGCAAATAACTGGGGGAAACGGTCGTCACATGCAGGTTTTTCAGTCCGCGCTCCGCCAGTTCCAGCCGAATGGATTCGGAAAACCCGATCACAGCCCACTTAGAGGAGGAATAGCTGGAGCCATAGGGCAATCCAATCAAACCCGCCGCCGAGGCAATATTGACTAAATGACCATCCCGACTTTGCAGTAAATCACTCATAAAGACATGGGTCAGCGACATCATGCCCATGATATTCACCTGCATCGTCAAGTGATGTTTTTCCAGGGGAATGCTTTCAAACACGCCGCCAAAGACGATGCCAGCATTATTGACCAGCGCATCAATCCGCCCGACCTCTTCTTCTACCCGACGTTTAAATGCACGAATAGCATCACTATCAGCAATATCCAGTGCATAGGCCCACGCTCTGACGCCCTGCTTACGCAAATCATCGGCGACCTGTGAAACCAGATCCGATTTCATGTCAACAAGGATCAATTGACAGCCCTGACCGGCAAACAAACGCGCCAGCGTCTTTCCCAAGGTACCCGCAGCACCCGTGATGAGGATGGTTTTATCCTTGAATTCCTTCATGATTTCCATCACCCCATACAATGATTGAAAAATACCCACACGCATAAGTGCATTTCTGGCGGCCTATGTTCCGTATCCAGCCTGAGCGTAAGCATTGCCTAATGGCACAGCTAACCCGTACAGACAAAACAGAACCGGCAGTACATCACCGACAAAACATCAACCGGACAAAAGACGACAAAGCGTCAGAAAACTCAGGTAGCACAGCATAACCCAATAGAAACACAAGAAAATGACCGAATTGCTCAGACGTCGGACAAGATGAGTCAATTATCCGAAAACCCTAAAGCCCAAAACCCCAAAATTGTCCAGACGGTTGGGATGATTTGACCGCGGGTATCTGATTAAATAGCGCAACGCCGCCGTTAGGTTTTTGAACCGTGGCGGTTGCATTTTTGCTCCTGTGCCTAAGACTACGCTCGATTTCATGCCTCCAATCAATGAACCCCAATCGCGATTTTTACGTCAGGCACCGCGTGATGGCACCTATGTAAATAAGCACCACAACCGCTGGAACCGGATTCATATTGATCCGTGGCTTATGCTGTTTCTGGCTCTCCTGGCTGGATTGGGGATGATCATTTTATACAGTGCTTCTGAACGCGATAGCGCCATGGTGATCCGGCAGGGAGTCAGTTTTATTTTGGCATTTGGGTTACTGGCTTTTCTGGCCCAGATACCACCCCGCCTCTATCAGGCGTTTTCACCGTATTTTTTTGTAGGGGCATTTATTCTGCTGGTTGCCGTCAAACTGTTCGGCGACGTGCGCATGGGGGCGCAGCGGTGGCTGGCAATACCTGGTTTTGGCAGCTTACAGCCTTCTGAATTCATGAAACTCGCCATGCCCATGACGACAGCATGGTTTCTGGCCTCGCGCCCGCTTCCGCCCAAGCCCGGCCGTGTCCTGTTGACCTTGCTGATGATTGGCATTCCGGCTTTACTGATTGCGGAACAACCGGATCTGGGTACGGCCATTTTGGTGACATTATCTGGTTTGTTTGTCCTGTTTATGGGAGGCCTTCCCTGGTGGATGATCGGACTGTTTATCGCTGGCATGGGTGTCTTGATTCCGATTGCCTGGGAGTTTCTGCTCCATGGCTATCAAAAGCAGCGGGTGCTCACCCTGTTAAACCCGGAAGCCGATGCGCTGGGTACGGGATGGAATATTATCCAGTCTAAAACGGCGATTGGCTCAGGGGGATTGGTCGGTAAAGGCTATCTCAATGGCACACAGTCGCATTTGCACTTCCTGCCTGAAGGCCATACAGACTTTATTATTGCCGCATTTTCCGAGGAGTTTGGGTTTTTCGGGGTCTGCCTGCTAATCACCATTTATACCCTGATTATCATCCGCTGCTTTCAAATTGCCATGGCAACCCCCGACAGCTACGGCAGGCTACTGGCCGGAGCCATCTCCATGTCATTTTTTGTCTATGTCTTTGTGAATGCAGGCATGGTGAGTGGCATTTTACCTGTGGTAGGTGTGCCGCTACCTTTTGTGAGTTACGGTGGAACCGCGATCATTACGCTGATGGCTGGTTTTGGGCTCTTAATGTCGATCTCAACACATCGACAATAATCCCTGCTGGTGATTCCTGCTCGCCCATCATCAGTGCTCATCGTCAGCATGAATCTCCGTTTTTACGAAATGACCTGACTACACTGTGCGGGGCATTATTGACTGTGCAGGGATAGTTGGCTTTGAGACGGGTAGAAATGTCGCTGAAAACATATATAAATCATCGCTTGAAACATCCATAAAACGTTGCCAGTAACATCAGCGGAAACAAGTCGAAACATCGACGCATTTCCTCTCGCACCTTTCCACCCTGTTTGCCTGAATTCTGTACAGATTCTACAGTCCACCACTGTTCAATACCCATCAGCTCTGTTTGAATCCCTCGTTTGACTTTACTGGGGATGACGCATGACCACCCTAAAGCACTTGCCGCGATCTCTCATTTCCGTACTGAATTATGCCAATCGGGCAACTGTTGGCAGGGTTTTGCCTTCCTTACTGACAGTCAGTTTACTTGGGGTCAGTGCTACTGCCAACGCGGGCGATTTTGAGCAGAGTCCTGATTTTCAGCTGGTTCGTCAGACCCTGATACAGCAACATGGCTTGACCGCCCTCGAAGTCGATCAGGCACTGTCTGAAGCGCATCGGCTCGACTGGGTTGTAAATTTGATGAATAAACCCGGAGAAAGCAAAGAATGGTACGACTATGCACCGATGTTTCTACGACGGGCGACCATTCAGAAAGGCATGCGGTTTGCGGACAATTACGCGCACTACCTTCAAGATGCCGAGGCACGCTACGGAGTGCCTCAAGCGGTGATTCTGGGGATTCTGGGTGTAGAAACCGGTTATGGCAGCAATCAGGGCAAAGTCAGCACACTGGATGCGCTGGCTACGCTGGCATTTAACTATCCCCGACGTGCGGATTATTTTCGCAATGAACTGGGTGAATTTCTCTTGCTCTGCCGTGAGCAGGGATGGTCGCCGCAAAGTGTGATGGGTTCTTATGCGGGGGCTTTGGGATTTCCACAGTTTATGCCCAGTAACATTCGCAAATATGCCCTGGACTTTGACCACGATGGCCATATAGATTTTACGCGCTCGCCTGCGGACTCCATTGGCTCGATTGCCCACTATTTGGCGGAAAAAGGCTGGCAGCTGGATCAGCCGATTGGGTTGAGAGCCCGGTTTGAGAGTAGCCAGGGTGAGGATGGCAATGTCAGGACGAGCAACGATGAAGCAGTGATCGCCAAGGATCTTACCCAGCCCATTCGTTACGGCGTCCTCTCGATGAAAGGACTGATCCCCCGCACGGGCTATGTAGACCCTGCCCAGCCGGTGAATGGCATCCGGTTAATGGGTGACAGCGGCCCCTTGTACTGGATTACCTATCCCAATTTTCAGGTCATCACCACCTATAACCGTAGCCGCATGTACGCCATGGCCGTTTGGCAGCTGGGTACTGCCGTGCAAAATGGCGATACGGATATGCAGGATTTGCCTTGAAGTCCTAAACGCAACCATGTGTTGGTTTTTTTGAGGGTTTGAAGTTCCCTACTTTTGGCTGACGTGCCTCTTGGCGATCAAGGGGCTCAGTCCTTTTAAAAAGCATTTTCTATAGTGCCTAGCTAACTGCTTTTATCCTGCTTCCTTGCCCTGCTCTTCTAAATATCCAAAATTTTGGTGCTATAGACATTCTGGCTGTTGTGAGAGCGGGAGCTCCAGCTGCGCTCCACACGTTGCAGCTACTCTTTTTGTCACGTGCCTTAGTGGCATGACTGGCAGGTCAAATTGCTCCCTTGCACCCAGCCTCACTGTAAAGGCACATTAGCCACTCCAAAGCACTATCGATTGCTGACAGTGTTACAGATTCCGACGTTTTTCATGCTGTTGTCACAGACGCATGATAGTTCATACAGCTCGTTACCACTGGCTGCATAAAATTTCAGCAAAACTACTTAAAATTACAGTTTTTGAAATCTATTGAAACATATTAGTTTATTTTTTGATCAAAAAAACGTAAAAAACACTTTTTTTTGAAAAAAACTGGCTTTTTTTTGGACATACCCTGTTCAGCTATTTACCATTGCTTTCAGATTATCAACGTTCCTTTTTCACTTTCTTACTGTTCAAACGCGTGGAACAGTCAGTTGGAGCAAACACAATGCAAAACTTGAAACTGCCTGTACTGGCCCTGTTTATGGCCGCAGCGACAGCCTCTCATGCCGAGCTGGTGCAATCCCAACCGCTTGCCACTCCTGCTGAACCAGTTTCTCTGGTTTCAGGTTTTCTGGATAACCAGACTGACGTACAAAACACAGCATCTGCTAACGCAACAACGAAAGTGGTTGCTCTGGCCAGCACCGATGCGGCTGCAACGGCAAATGCCGATGGCATGCTGGATCGTATCAGCACTGCAGCCACCAAGGCCGTCCGTAGCTTTAACCAGTCTGGTATCGCTTCCTGGTATGGTCGCCAGTTTCATGGCCGTAAAACTGCCAACGGCGAGCGTTTTGACATGAACGCCATGACTGCAGCCCATCGCTCTCTGCCTTTGGCCTGTTTTATCAAAGTCACTAATCAGGACAATGGCAAAAGCGTGATTGTTAAAGTCAATGATCGTGGCCCATTCCATACCAACCGTATTCTGGACCTGTCCTACGGTGCCGCTTCCAAACTGGGCATTACCTCTCGCGGTACTGGAAACGTGACGATTGAGCGTGTGAGTGGCCCAGCTGCCAACTAAGTGCTAACTCCAGTGTCCATGTAGTGTCCCGTAAGGCATCACTGCTTACTCCGAACCGCCTCACACAGGCGGTTTTTTTATGGCTAAGCACAGTGTGGAACAAGTTTCACCAGCAGCAGGTACTAAAAACCTGCCATCACACTCCATACAATAAACAGCCCCCATAAAAAACCGGAAAGACCCGCTTTCCGGTTTGTCAGCACTTTTCATCCAGCCAGCACAAAGACTTTTACGCAAGGCAACCATGCAAATAACTGCCACAGAATGACATGGCCTTGCTGTCGTCCAGTTTGTCTCTGCTACCCTTTCATGGCAACCATGACACGAATGGCATCCGGTACCAGTGCCAGTTGGGATAGCAATGCCATACCCTGTTGCTGTTGGGCCGACAGTCGATCAATTTCATCCTGACGGATGCTCGGGTTGTGGGCTTTCAACGCCAGCAAGCGATCCATTTCCTGTTGCAAGCGGTCGTGGTAACGCTGGCGTGCTGTTTCGGAAAATTGGCTCATTTGTTCTTTTGCCAGCTGTTCAGCCTGCTTGTAGCGTGACTCTATGATGTCATGGCGCAGTTTGACGACCTGACGCGAATTATTAATGTCCAGACGTTGGATATAGGGCTGCAGCATCACGGGTGTGATACGGGCAGACAAATCCTGTCCTTTTTCATTCACCAAAATCCGAATCAACTGTTGCGGCAGACTGGCAGCCAGGTTA
Source organism: Pseudomonadota bacterium (assembly GCA_963204705.1). GTDB lineage: Bacteria > Pseudomonadota > Gammaproteobacteria > Pseudomonadales > Moraxellaceae > CAUJHL01. The sequence goes on from CAUJHL010000056.1 coordinate 11,200, forward strand.
AGTACCTTTGGAGCGATCACTTCGACCCTGAACCAGCATTCAATCAGCAGACTACCCTGTGGAATGGCAGCACTCTGAACGATGGCGACGTTGGCATTGCCAAAGGGCTGGGTGCGCACCAGTTCAAAAATGCTCTGCATCAGGGGATGTTCCAGCGTGACAAACGCTGCATCTTCGCGTACCAGCGCTTGCTGGCGCTCAAAGGTGATCGTCATACCATCTTCTGGCAGATCCAGCCCTTCTACCTGAATCTGATCCGAAGGTTTAACGATCACGGTGCCGTCATTTTCTTCTTCGGCATCAATGTTGGTCGCCGCCATAAAGCGAGCCAGAAAATCAGGCAGCAAATTCTGGCTGTCGTGGTCTTCCATCGCCTGAATGATGCGCGCCGCTACCGTCGGACGGCAGGAATTGTATTCCAGTAAGCGGTCTCGACCTTCCTGCAGGCTAAATTCCAGCTCCTGACGCTCCTGATTGACCTGTTCCAGCAAGGCTTCAAATAGTTCACCCTGATCCTGTAGCAGACAGTCTTTCAGCTCAACAATATGTGCTTCCTGCAGGTTTTGCGCGGTCGGGGAAATCTGGCTAAAAATATTCAGCGCTTCGTTATACCAGCGAAACAGTCGCTCCTGCGCGGTGCCCTCCAGATACGGCACATGAATCTGAATGCGATGTTGCTGTCCGATCCGGTCGAGGCGCCCAATCCGCTGTTCCAGCACGTCAGGATTGATCGGCAGGTCAAACAACACCAAATGACTGGCAAACTGGAAATTGCGTCCTTCGGAGCCGATTTCGGAGCAGAGTAAAATTTGTGCTCCATAGCCCTCATCAGCAAAATAAGCGGCTGCCTGATCGCGCTCAAGCAAGCTCATGGATTCATGGAACATGGCCGTGCGGATACCACCATGCACCCGCAACGCCGCTTCGAGGGATTCGACCACTGGGCCACTGCGGGCGATCAACAGCACTTTACGATGTTTGAGTGTAGTTCGGAGCTGTTCCATCAGCCAGGGCACGCGTGGATCGTTGGCCATCCAGACACCGTCCAGCTGTTGCTCCTCAGGCCAGAGCTGCTGACGCAGATTGCCGGTTTGCGGCCAGTCCTGTGGCGCAGTCATGGGTGCGGGCAGGCAGTCACGTCCAGGAAAGCCCTGTATGGCATCGCGGGTATTGCGAAACAGGATACGGCCAGTGCCATGACGATCGAGCAATTCATTCATGACACGGTAGCGTTCACGCGGGGTGTCCTCGACCTCGTGATCCACCAGCGCAGCCAATTGCTCCTGATGAACCGGTGTCAGTGGCTCCTCCGACATCAGCACCTCAGCAATACGTGCAGTATCGGCATAGCGGGCTTCTTCATCGAGAAAGGCCGCCAGTGACGCAAAGCGCTGGGGATCCAGCAGACGCAAGCGGGCAAAATGACTTTCGACACCCAGTTGTTCTGGCGTAGCAGTCAGCAGCAGCACACCGGCAGTCTGCTCGGCAAAGAGACTGACCAGATCGTAGCGATCATTGCCAATGCCTTCACCAGTGTCTGGATCTTCATGCCAGGTGAGGTGGTGGGCTTCATCAACCACCAGTAGATCAAAGCCCGCCGCCAGCGCCTGTTCGCACAGATCCGTATGATCCAGCAGTAGATCAACGCTGGCAATGATGCATTGTTCCGCCAAAAAGGGATTGCTGTCAGGGTCGTGTTCACGCAGGCTGGCGGTACGCTCTAGATCGTACAGCGAAAAGGCCAGATTAAACCGGCGTCGCATTTCGATCATCCATTGGTACTGCAAGGAATCGGGTACCAAAATCAGGATGCGTTCGCTGCGTCCCGTCATGAGCTGCTGATGAATAATCAGGCCGGCTTCGATGGTTTTACCCAGGCCGACTTCATCCGCCAGTAACACCCGCGGTGCCAGGCGGCGGCCCACTTCATGCGCAATATACAACTGATGGGGAATCAAACCCACCCGTGGCCCCATCATCCCCCGAAGCGGACTGGTGGCCATACGGCTTTGCATTAACAGGGCTTCGATGCGCAGGTCATACCATTCCTTGCTATCCAGACGGCTCGCAAAGAGACGTTCCAGTGGCCGGGCCAGTTGTAGATGCGCCCCTAGCCGCGTTTCCGCCAGGGTTTTTTTCGTGTCCCCCTGAATGCAGTGATAGCGGAGCACACCTTGATTTGCCTCGACGGACTCGACCTGCCATTCCAGCCCTTCCTGATCGGTCAGGGTGTCCCCGATGCCAAACACGATGCGCGACAAAGGTGCATTGGCCCGTGCGTAGACCCGGGTTTCATCACTCAGGGGAAAAAGTATGCTGATCGTACGTTCATCCAGATCAATCAGGACACCCAGGCCCAGTTCAGATTCTGTATCGGACAGCCAGCGTTGGCCAATGGCAAATTCATGCATGCAAGACACCCGGTAAAACCGAAAGGTGGGAATGAGGGTATGAGTGCGGGAACAGAAATGCGGAAACCAAACTGCGCAAAAAGCCAATTTACAGTATCCAGCTGGGAAAATGCCGAAATTCCCAACGTTCTAAGATTTTTCACCCGTGTCAATCGGCGCCCGTCTCAATCGGCGCATATTTTCGCACACTCATTGCATTTACCGTAAGTGTTTCTCCGTCTTTCCGTCCGGTTAAAATGGCACTGGACAAAGAAAACTCAGTAGCTCACCGGAAACCGGATGCTGAATGGCGAGCGCCTCCGCATGCAGGCACAGTCGGGGGGCTGCAGCGATCCCCTGCTCACTGGCATACAGCTGATCGCCTAGAATAGGATGCCCCAAGTATTGCATGTGCACGCGTAGCTGATGTGATCTGCCGGTCACCGGTTTTAATGCGACGCGGGTGTGAGCGCCATACTGACCAATCACCTCGTAAAAGGTCTGCGCGGACTTTGGAAACTCTGGATCGGCTATATGCAGGGGTGGTCTGGTAGGGTCATATCGAACAGGAACGGTAATTTCGCCACTGCCAGTCAACTCTCCTTCCACCAGTGCCTGATAGCGTTTCTGATTGGTGCGAAGCTCAAATTGACGCGACAAAGCGCGCTGAATTTCCAGTGATTTTGCAAAGACAAGGATTCCCGACGTATCGCGATCCAGCCGATGCACTAATTTTACCGCAGGATTCCACGCTTCCAGCCGGACCAGCAGGCTATCCCGCAGCTCCGGGCCTTTACCGGGTACTGACAGCAAACCACTGGGTTTATTAACGGCAAGCAAATGATCATCCTGATAAATAATCTCAGGCGCCCAACGGCTTTCCACCATGCGACAATACCCCTACAAAAGATGCTACGACAGCGCGATGGCAGCCCTACGACGATGACTGTGATGTTAATGATGTTGATGATGTAGCCGTAGTTTACTGGAACCAGCCAATCGCCTACCACTGCTCTGACCGATTCATTCAACCACTTGCGAAGAACATGCGCCCAATAGGCAGTGCGCCTGTTTCATTCTGCTGCTATTTGAACACTTCGTGTTATTTCCCCCTGACGTGTGGGTACACTTTGGTCAGCGTGAGCGTGTTTTAGACTTTAAGGATTTTAGTATGTTCTTGCATAAGCAACTAATACAGTTAAAAACCACTCAAATTACCCATGATTCCTCTACGCACACATGGCGCAAAGGTTTCGTCATGAGAGTTACGTTAAGCCTGTTTATTGGGCTATTTAGCGCGGGAATTTCTGCGCAGGCAGCCATGGTGGCGATGCAGGATGGTATGCCAAGTGCTCTGGGCCCAGTCAATCAAAATCCTGAAGCACTGGCTCGACTGACTGGAAATGGCATACTGATTTATGCTCAAAAGTCCCAACCTTATACCTTAATGACCCAGCGTGGACCACGCTATTATCCCGCGACCAATTTTCACACTGCGGCGATTATTCTGCCCATTCCGCCGGATCGTATTCGAGAGACCCTGAGTCATTATCCGGGCTATGTAGGATTATTTCCTACGCTAACCAAAGCAACTGTGCTCAGCAAGCAGGCAAATGACACGCAGGTTAAATACCGAATTCATGTGCCCGTTCCTATTCCTTTGCTAAGTTTCAATGAAGATGTCACCCTACAGCATCATTTGGAAGCCAATAGTTTAACCAGCCTGATTCTGGATTCGCCCATGCCTTACGGTCAGGGGTATTTTGAATGGTTTCCTTTAAAAAATTGACAGACCTTAGTGACCTTAACCGTATGGGGGGATTTAAAAGTTACCAAGGGATTTGTAATAAGTACGATTATGAAATCCGTTCCAGAAATTAAAACAGGCATTTTACCCAGTGTGAACGCGTTTGTATTGGAATCACTGCGCCGCCGTTTTAGTCCGGATACCCAGCAGGCCGTACAGCCAGTGCCACAGGTTATTCCGGTTCCACATTGGCAAGATGAAGACATGGCACAGTTACAGCGGATTCAGGATCAGTCCGGCAGCGCGGTGTATTTTATTCATCGCCCAGTCTTAATGAGCACCCAGCAACAGCGTGCGGAAAAAATGCATTTTGTCACCACGATTGACCGTATGCCGGCCCCTCTCTCTGTCACCAAAAATGCGCTTACCGATCCCGTGGCCTATCAAAAGCTGTTTAGACAAGTTAATAAAGTTGATGTTAGCCCGCTTCCCAATAATGCGGGTCAGGATGCGCGTATTGGCATCAAACTGGGACTAGGTATTTTATCGATTCCATTTAAGCTGCAATTGCGCTACCTGAATGAAGGGCCCACGCAAATACGCTATGTCGCAACTGGCGGCGATATTGAATATATGGTCGGCAGAATGACATTTGAGCCACTGGATACTCGGTCTACCCGATTGATCATGACCAGTTCAGGTAAAGTAGGAGACAAAGCTCCGGTATTATTGAGAATTGGAAAATCTCTACCCTATTATGAGCTGATGCCAACTATTGGCTCTGCCCCGATTATTATGGAAAAAATGAAGCGCTACGTAAAAGGATTGCCTTAGCATATAGTTATGTCTGGGACCATAGCGGTGAATCATCTGCATTCAAACTGAAAAACTATAGCTTTACGAAAAACATCAGTCCCATGACAAGCACTTACAGGAAATCCCTAATTCGCCCATAAAATACCAGCAAATCAATGTTGAGCTATAACTGAATCTGGTGTTTGAGTTGAAGGGAAGCGGCGTATCTGGTTGATTGTGAATTGCACAACACAAGACCGACCGAGGATACGCCACCATGATCGAGAATAACCTGATTGAGTTTGCCAGTCGAGAATCGAATGCAGACCCACTGACCGAACTGTTGCGCCAAGGCGCACGTCAGTTGATTGCACAAGCGGTAGAAGCAGAGCTTGCCGTGTTTATGAGTGCTTTTGCTGAACGTCAGTGCCCCAATGGACGCGCTGCTGTTGTGCGCAACGGCTACCAGCCCGAGCGCCAGATTCAAACAGGGATTGGGGCAATCTCGGTACAGATTCCAAAGGTACGCGCCAAAGATGGCAGCCCTGTCACCTTTCGATCAGCCTTAGTGCTACCGTATGTGCGTAAAGCTCGCAGTCTGGAAGCGGCATTACCATGGCTGTATCTCAAAGGCATCTCCACGGGGGAAATGCATTCCGCCCTATCGGTACTGGTCGGCGCAGATGCTCAGGGTTTATCCGCCAGTACCGTTGCACGGCTCAAACGGCAGTGGGAACAGGAGTATCAAGCATGGTGCACTCGTCGTCTGGATCAAGACCAGTGGGTGTATCTGTGGGTTGATGGCATCTACAGCGGTTTGCGTGCAGAAGACACCAAGCTGTGTGCTTTGGTGGTGATTGGCGTCAATGCGCAAGGACACAAACAGTTTCTAGCCATTAAGGACGGTGTTCGGGAATCCACCCAAAGTTGGCGCGAGGTGCTGTTGGGACTCAAAGGGCGGGGCATGAATTGCCCACAGCTGGCGATTGGTGACGGAGCAATGGGGTTCTGGTCGGCGCTTGATGAGGTGTACCCGCAGAGCAAACAACAACGCTGCTGGGTACATAAGACGGCCAATGTGCTGAATTGTGTGCCCAAATCGGTGCAGCCCAAAGTCAAAGATGCGCTACATCAGATCTGGCAGGCAGAAATGCAAAGTGATGCACATCAAGCCTTTGACCGCTTTGATCAGCTATTCTCAGCGAAATATCCCAAGGCCGTTCAGTGTTTGCAGAAAGACAAAGACGAGCTACTGGCGTTCTATGAATTTCAAGCGATGCACTGCCAAAGCTT
>CAUJHL010000057.1 GCA_963204705.1 Pseudomonadota bacterium
GCCGTTCTTTCTGGCGGCAGGGAAAACCTGTTTTTAGGACAGTCTCTATGACAGCTTCCAGAGCTGTTGATTTGGCTGATTCTATGGAAATGAACGCCTTTTCCACCTCCCGTCAGCGCCATTGACAGGTGATCCACATGCTCACATCCAAATCCCTGACGACTGCTAAACGCCAGTGGCATTCCCCACAGCGGATCTGGCTGATGGTGGCATTACTGGTGCTGGGCCTGGCGGGTGCGCTGGTGCTCTTGCAGCGCATTCAGGGAACGACACCGCACAGTTCAACAGCGGTTAATTCAACATCGCCTAATTCAACATCGCCTAATTCAACTGCGGCTAATGCGACGACGACCACGCAAACCGCCGCGCTGCCAACTAATACTGCCCCTGCGCCCGCGCTCAACGCAGCCATATCCGAGCCCATGCCAGCCAATACGGCTCTCGCAGAAGAAGAGCTGGACCGGCGTAAGGATCAGAACCAGCAATTGGCCGAGCAACGGGATGACCTAACGCAGCAAGTCAACGATTCCGGTCAATTGATCGCCCTGAAAGACATGCAGATCAAAGCCATGGAAGCAGAGTTGGCAAAACCGGATTAAGTGCAGCTAGCCAGATGAATTATTGACAATTTCTGCCATAATTTGAATTTAAATACATTTGTCCATTTTTTTTACAACACTTTAAAATATTCATCATATTCTGTGATATGGTTATCAGGCTTTCAGCAGAGCACAGTGACTCTACTGCTCCTTGGTCCGAATTTTTTGCATTGGTTTTCTTCGGGCATTTGCCACACTGAGTGGCCCTGGAGCAGGTTTCCTGCCGAATTAGCCGCACCTAACATCTGACTAAGTTATTAATTTTTTGAATTTTTATTTAATCTCTCTGTTTTTTTTCTGACTTTGTTAACACCCCCGCTTTGTACGTTTGCCCCACCGATATGTCTGGAATTCCAGTAAGTGCTCATCACTGCGCACTATACAGACCTGTACAACTATTGATTCTCTAACTTAGCCATGCGGCTGCCCTATGCGCTCACTGTGCTTATCCAGAGACAGAGCATACACAGTTTATGTCACGTACAAACGTCGTGATCTGTTACAGTCAAAGTATTCCTGAGTATCCCCAGCCGCCAAACGTGGTCTGCACTGCCTTGCGATTTTGCGGGCTGACTTGAGTTTTGGCTGGTTGAACTCTAGCTGTGTCGTAATGAAGAGGAAATGGTGATGTCCAAACCTGCCAGTACCCCTGCCCGACGGTTTATGAAACTGGCTGGCATGACGGCCAGCATTGCCACCAAGGCAGTCAGCAATCGCATTCAGTCACGCTATGCCAGCGAGGAGGAAAAGGCCACCCAACGCCAGCAATTACTGGAGCAAATCGGCGTCCAGATTGCCGATACCCTGGGCGAGATGAAAGGTGCGGTGATGAAAGTGGGCCAGATTGCCTCGCAGTATCAGGATATTTTTCCGCCCGAAATTGCCAAAGCGATGGCTCGACTGCAACGGCAAGCGCCTCCCGTGCCCTTTGCCACCATTCAGCAGCAGGTCGAAAAAGAACTGGGCAAATCCTTATCTTCGCTGTTTGCCCGTTTTGAGCAGGAGCCGTTTGCCGCTGCTTCAATTGGACAAGTCCACCGCGCCGTGTTGCACTCTGGGCAGCCTGTGGTGGTCAAGGTGCAATACCCCGGCGTCGATGAATGCTGTGAGAGTGACCTAAAACAGATCCGTATGGCGCTGCGGCTGGCGGGGGTATTGAAAATTGACCGGGCCTTGCAGGATGAGCTGTTTCGCGAAATTGAAACCAGCTTGCACGAAGAGCTGGATTACACCCACGAAGCCCATAATCTGGCGTTGTTTGCGGCATTCCATGCGCCGCTGGATGCTCAGTTGGTGATTCCACGGGTATTTCCGGAGTTTTCCAGCCGGCGGGTGTTGACGCTGAGCGAAGAAAAAGGCGATAGCATTGAGCAGGCTGCACAGTATCCCCTCGAAGTGCGCAATCAGATTGGCCAGCGGCTGTTTAGCATGATGGGCCAACAAATTTTCTTTCTCAGGCAATTTCATTGCGATCCGCATCCGGGCAATTTTGCCTTCCGGCCAGATGGTTCGGTGGTGGTCTACGATTTCGGCTGCACCAAAGTGTTGCCGGAATCGGTGGCACAGCATTACCGCAAACTGGTCAGTGCAGCGCGGCGCAATCACATACCTGATCTGGAAACCGAGCTGCGCGGCTTAAAGGTGAGGACGGAACAGGGTCAGGTTCCGGCAGAATTTTATAAACAGTGGCTATCTCTCTTGCTCCCGCCCGTGAATGAGCCCTTTGATTTTGCTCAGAGCACGCTGCACCATGAAGCGGTGAAACTGGGGCGCAAGTCGTTGAAATATTGGGACTGCTTCCAACCTTCTGGCGATACCATGATGATCAATCGGTCGGTGTCAGGGCATTACTGGAATATGGTAGCGCTAAAGGTTCAGGAAAATTTTGAACCCCTGGTAAGTCGGCTAATCATCGCGCCACTGGAAACCCACAGTACAGAGACTTAAATTTCTATGCCTCACACAGCGCAGGCAAAGTTTCATTTGTAGGGATCAGTCACTGGTTCAGCCCTGAGGTCGTATGAGCTGGCGCCGTGCCTCTGGGCTGATCTGCTCGGCAATTGCTGTTGCGCACGGATGCACTTCCACCCGGTTTCTACCGCCCGATTTTGCCTCGTACAGGGCATGGTCGGCTTGCCGCAGGACCTCATCTGGATCCGCGTGAGCCTCGCTGAGCATACACGCCACTCCAAAACTGGCGGTGACTGGCACCCGTTGTCCCGTTTCATCCTGAATGTTCAGTTGTTCAAGCTGCTGTCGGCAACGCTCCGCAATACGACCAGCTGAGTGGCACCCCAGTCCTTTGAAAATGATAAGAAATTCCTCGCCACCAAATCGGGCAATCAGATCCTCATTTCTTAGGTTACTTCGTAAGCTCTGCGCTGCACACCGCAATGCACGATCCCCTATCAGATGGCCAAACTGGTCATTGATGTGCTTGAAATGGTCCAGATCCACGATCACCGCTGAAATCGGCATACCCAGGGACTCTTGCAACAAAGACAGGAGATGCAGATGGGCCGTCCGCCGATTGTATAGACCGGTCAGGGCATCGGTCTGGCTTAGATGTAAAATGGTCGCTTCACGGGAACGCCATTGGGTCAGCAGGTAATGCGCCATGGTGACAGTCATGACAAAGAAAGGCAGCACAAAATACAGCTGGCTGAGCACATAAAATCGGGCATAAGCCGGAGACTGCGACCACAAAGCCTCTTGAAACAGGGGGGCATAAGGCAGTGAGCCATTGACCGTCAGCCAGGTCAGCGCACACAGCACCACACCTGCAACAACAATCGCCATAAAAATCACAAGCGGTGGAAAAATCAGAATACCCAGCATCGGCGCACAACCGAGAATCACCCCCAGTGACATAGCCAGCAAGCCACTGATAAACCCCGCATAGACCATGGTGATCACATACAGGGCGACAGCGCCAATGCTCAGGGTCATTTGCCAGCGTGGCTCACGGCGATGTGTCCAGCAGAGCACGAGCCAGATCAGACCCAGCACCGCTGAAACACTCAGCCAACCCATCACCCGCAGGATCACCTCCACATGCACAAAGGCATGATTCGCCGGCGTACTCAGGTTATACAGCCCCCAGAGCACATAGCTGGCGAGTTGCAATAACATCACCACCATCAGCAATGCAGACGTTTCACCATAATGCATATCGAGCAACAAATGTCGTCCGATGGGCGAAGAGGAGCGTACCGCAGACTGCGAAAGCTGTTGATGCAGGGTAAGGGGCATAATGCATCCAGACGAAGACCTGACTGTCCATAGGGTCACGGCACGCAATTGGGTTCAGCCATTTTCAGCCCTGACTCTGGCGTGGCGCATCCCTCATAGCAACCGTGTCACAGAAGGATGGCGCAGGCTGGCGTACCTGGAACGGGAATCCCGTACCTAGTCAGGTTTTACACGAGTGTCTGGTGTTATTCAATGACGGGAACAAGACGCTTGTTGCCAAATTCATCAATGGCCACATAGGTAAACAGGCCTTCAGTGACTTTGACGGGGGGTTTCAGGGAATCATGTACTTCCCAGACTTCGACAAAAATTTGCAGCGAGGTACGGCCGATTTTTTGCAGGCGGCAATGACAGGCAATCACATGCCCTACCTTAACCGCCACATGAAACACCATATTGTCCAGCGCAATCGTCACTACGCGCCCCATGGCCCGTCGTCTGGCCATGACGGCACCCGCCAGATCCATCTGGGACAATAACCAGCCGCCAAACACATCACCCGACCAGTTGGTATCCGCCGGCATGGCAACGGTCTGAAGGGTCAACTCACCCTGCGGCAGAGCGGCAATCTCGTTACTGTTGGCTGTCGGAGGCTGGGTGGCAGGTGTGACAGAGGCATCTGCTGTCGATACATCGGCAACAGGGAGTTCAGAATTGGTAGCGCTCATAAATAGGACTCAGCTCAACTTCTCTACGCAAGCTCAAAAAAACACGGAAAAACACCCATTATGGACTGCTGTACAATCCATTAGTCAAAACCGACCACTGCAAAACGGGCCAGGCAAAAACGTCTCAGCAAAAACGACTAGTCAACATCGTGTCAGCAAAACCAGTCAATGCTAAAACGCCAGCGGCAAAACCAACTCATGCTCAATCGACAGGGGCACAAGACGCATCAGCCCTTGACACCCACCGAGGCAAGCCAGCCCTGCAATTGCGGCCCAGTCATCGCACCGGCCTGCCGGGCCACTTCCCTACCCTGCTGAAAGAGAATCAGCGTTGGAATACTCCGGATACCAAAACGACTGCTCACCTGCGGAGCAGCATCGGTTTCGACCTTGGCAAAGAGCACATCAGGCATCCGGCTCGCCAGCTGCTCAAAATGGGGCGCCATCATTTTACAGGGCCCACACCAGCTGGCCCAATAATCGACGAGTACCGGCAAGTCATTGCCCTGGATATACCGGTCAAAATTATCGTCAACCAGCGACACAGGCTTGCCCGTCAGCAGTGGCTGCTTACAGCTTCCACAGCGGGGGGTTTCTTCACGGCGTTCTTCGGGGAGCCGATTTTTGGTCAGGCAATGCGGGCACACGATAATCATGGCTATAGTCTCCAGAAGAAGAGTGTCATTCAATTTATGCAGATTATTGCTGGCGCTGCAGAAAATTCAGCTGCGTGGTGATGGCCTTTTCAAACCATTCGCCGCGATAGGGGGCAAAGTGCGACATAGGCCATTCGGTGTATTCACAGCTTTTGACCTGATGCGCAGCCAGTCGCGTCGCCTCAATCGGGATCAGGCTATCCATCGCCGCCGCGATTAATAGGACTGGAATCCGAATTTTCGGCATTTCCCGTGTTGGCCGGTAACGGGTGATCGACAGCATGATTCGCGCCGGTATCCGCCCAGTCCACGAGGCACCCGAAGGCACCAGTGCCATATAGTCGGCATAGCAGTCATCGCCGGCCAGACAGCGTACACCATGCGGTGCTACCACCGGAATCCGTATCGGCTCGCGGCCCAGTTTTGAGCCCGCCAGATCGCGGGTTGCGGTTGCTAGCACACTGGGCAGATGATGTTTGGGGTACAGCAGGCTACTGGCGAAGCCGTCTACATGGGGGACCATGGCCATAACTGCACGAATACCCTTTTCCCGCGCAGCCATCGTGAGCACATGCCCCCCGCTCAGGGAAGTTCCCCAGAGATAGATTCTTTTAGTATCAATGTCTTTACGTTTTCTGGCCTGATGAATCACCGAGCGCCAGTCCTCCAGCTGAAGCGTGGGCGACACCAGCTCTCGCGGCTTTCCAGTTGAACCACCAAAGCAGCGGTAATCAAACAACAGTACTGCGTAACCCGTTTCAGCAAAGCGTTCGGCAAATTTTGGCAGACCAAACTTGCGCTCGGCACCAAAACCATGCGCCATAATGATGAGCGGTGGTTTGCGAAAACGCATCACCGGGCGATACAAATCTGCCCCCAGTGTTTCATCCCCCGACTTGAGATAAATAGGCTCGACAGAATAATTCGACATACAGCAAACCCGACCAAAAACTCGATGCCCTGATCATGCCAGATTCCGGCCTCAGTGCCAGCCGCTGACGTGTGTGAACTGTGTTGCCACCCTGCCGATAGAATCCGTTAAACAACTACCTGGTGGCGTAATTTTCTCACCCTTTATTCAATCAGCTAACTTGCGAATACCATATTTGGGGAATAGCACTGTCTCACTAACTGGATTAGCATACTTTCAGTGCCCGTTAACTATGGCTGAGCGGGAGCAGGGGAAAAGGGGAAAACGGATAGCACCCTGCCAGGCCATCCTCAAGGCATTCCCCTAGCTATTGTCACACAACGATTCAATACGGGTGAATCCGTCAGTGCACATTCGTATAAGACAGAACAGTGTCAATACAAGCCTATCCTGCTGGGATGGCAAGCTCTTTCAGGGAAACGATTATGAGCGAACAGGAACTTTCTCTGCGGTATTCCCACGGATACCCTTATTTTTATCAGGAACAGTTGCGGGACAGTGTGATGCGTAGCCATGGTCGATATGATGGACATTTTCCCGAAACCATTGCCTTACCGGCAACGGCTGCCGAGTCCATACTTACGGGCAGCGCCGAAGTCGTACTACCGCCCCCAAATCTGGAAAAATTGCATCAGTCTGCTGGAAAAGCCAGCCAGCTGCTTAAAGCCCTTGCTCACCCAGACCGCCTGCAACTGTTATGTCAGCTGAGTCAGGGAGAGTATTGCGTAGGTGACCTCGAACAACGGGTCGGCATTACCCAGCCCAGCCTCTCCCAGCAATTGGGAATATTACGGCAGGAAGAACTGGTGACAGCCCGCAGGGATGGTAAACGCATTTACTATCGTATTGCCAGCAACGAAGCCCTTGCCGTCTTGAAGACGTTGTTTCAGTTGTATTGCGCCGAATAAATGACGCCGCGCGCCACACGAATAACACCAAATAGACGCTGCGACTTTCTTCAAAACATGTAAAAATTTCCCCATTCTCAGGCGCACGTGGTGCGTCTGACCGTTTTTTGCTGAGCGCAGTCATCGGCCGAGAGAAGTACTGACCGCACACTGGCTCATACCCTTTCATGCCGTGCAGACTCGTAGTCTGTTTGCGCTTAGCCCTCATTCTGGAGCTCCCCATGACGACGACTGTTTCCTTTGCCGCTCAGCTTCATCCCGAGCAAATGCCCGAAGTCGCCTCTCGCGGCTTCCGGTCCGTCATCAATAATCGCCCCGACTTTGAGCATGGGCCAGATCAGCCGCCCAGTGCCGCGCTTGAAGAAGCTGCACGCAATGCGGGCTTATCCTATGTGTTCCAGCCAGTGATTAGCGGAGCCATCAGCCAGTTTGATGTGGAAACCTTTGCCCGACATTTTCAGGAATTACCCAAGCCCGTGCTGATGTTTTGCCGTAGCGGTGCACGTTCGAATAATCTGTACCAAATGGCGGTGCAACTTGGGCTGGTCGATACTGCCGATTAACGATGCCATGGATGCCATGTCGGATCCATCGCCTGTAATCGGTTTTTGAAAGGCGCTTTGAGAATTGGCTTTAAAAATCGGCTCCTAAACTCGGCTTTTAAATCAGCACCCCCCTCGTGAATCTCACATGACTGGCACACATACGCACTCCGAACTCATGGCAGGGCACGGCCCTCATCACCACGACCTGTCCGGTTACGGCCGGGCTTTTGGATGGTCGATTGGACTCAATTTGCTTTTTGTCGGAGTAGAGGCAGCCTATGGTCTGGTAGCACACTCTACCGCACTGCTCGCCGATGCTGGTCACAACTTTTCCGATGTGCTGGGACTGATCATTGCGTGGATCGCAGTGATATTGGGCCGGCGCCCACCCTCACCCCGCTATACCTATGGCTTGCGCAGTGCGTCCATATTGGCGGCCCTGACCAATGCCCTGCTCCTGTTAGGTGCCTGTGCTGCGATTGCGTTTGAAGCCATTCGTCACCTGATTTCCCCGCAAACCGTTGCTGGGCTAACGGTGAGTGTGGTCGCCGCCATTGGCATCGTGATTAATGGCCTGTCTGCCCTGATGCTGATGCGGGGTCAGGCAAATGACATCAATATTCGCGGTGCCTATTTGCATATGGTGGCCGATGCTGCCGTATCGCTAGGCGTGATGCTTGCCGGTATCGGCATGTGGTGGTTACAGGGCTGGTTTTGGCTGGATGGGGCCATCAGCCTGATCATCGTCGCGGTGATCCTGTGGGGCACCTGGTCCCTACTCAGGGAGTCCTTGCAACTCGCCATGGGCGCGGTGCCTGCGCATCTGGAACTGGCAGATATTCATGCGTTTTTAGCAGAGCAACCGGGTGTCACAGGCTTGCACGATCTGCACGTCTGGGGCATGAGTACCACGGATACGGCACTGACCGCGCATTTGGTGATGCCGGAAGGCTACCCGCCATCGGGCTTTCTGGATCAGCTGTCTGAGCGGGTATTTCAACGCTTTGGGATTCAGCATTGTACGTTTCAGATCGAATTAGCGCATCGGGAAGACCATTGTGCCTTACTAGACCCCGCACGCCAGACCAAACCGGATTTTCATGGGCATTCGCATGGACATGCACATAGCCATACAGACAATCATTCAGACAACCATTTAGCCAGTCAGTCTCACCCTCACAGCCACACGCATCCACGCCCTCATCCCCATGCGAATGACCACGAGGACCACACCCATTAAGGCCGCACATACCTTAGCATTTAGGGTTTTGTCGATTCAGGGTTTTGGCAGTGTAGTCAGCCTAAGAAACTTTTGCTGCAAATTTTCAATCGATTCAACATGATTGGGGTCGAGAGGAATACAGTCTACCGGACAATAGAGCTGACATTGCGGCACCTCAAAATGACCCACACACTCGGTACACAGCGCCGGATCAATCTCGTAGATCACCTCGCCCATTGAAATGGCCTGATTCGGGCACACCGGCTCGCAGACATCGCAATTGATGCATTCCTCGGTAATGATCAGCGCCATGCCTGTTTACCAGCCTCCCTCAGCATGGCGACGCGCAAACGCTTCAACGACACAGGCAGGCACAAACTTGGTCACATCGCCATGCAAGCGGGCAATTTCCCGCACCAGTGTGGAGGAAATAAACGACAGATGCTCTGACGGTGTTAAAAAAACCGTCTCGAAACGGCTATCCAGCTGACGGTTCATGTTGGCAAGCTGAAACTCATATTCAAAATCCGACACTGCCCGTAAGCCACGCAGCACTGCGGTGGCTTTTTGATCGCTGAACAGATTCACCAGCAGCCCACTAAAGCCGATCACTTCGACATTGGGCAAATGACCGAGTGCTTTTTTGGCCAGTTCTACCCGCTGATCCAGCGTAAACACCGGATTTTTGTGATGGCCTGCAGCAATGGCGACCACCACTTCATCAAACATGCGCGAGGCACGCGCGACCAGATCACTGTGGCCCTTGGTAATCGGATCAAAGGTACCGGGATAGACTACGCGCGTCATGTTCCGCACTCGAACAGAAAAGTGGATGCATCTTAGCAAACTGTGGCGCCGCTGGGTACGCACGCAGGATCGCGCCGATTAATGACCAAAATCAGCGGACAATATTCAGATTACTCAATCCGATGAAAAGAACAGATGACAAAAAATAGCAGCAGCCTGCAGGGACTTAAGGCACACTAGGCACCAGTGAGGAATTTTGGTTATGAGCAGTCCCGTTAAAAGCACCACGGTCAAAAAAAAGGCCACCGGTGGCACCATTGCGCAAAATAAACGCGCGCGGCATGAGTATTTTATTGAAGAAAAATTTGAGGCAGGCCTGTCGCTGCAAGGCTGGGAGGTAAAATCCCTGCGTGCTGGCCGCATGAGCCTGACCGAAGCCTATGTGATTTTTAAAAACGGCGAGGCCTTTTTGTTTGGCTGCCAGATTCAGCCATTGCTCTCGGCATCGACGCATGTGGTGCCTGAGGCGGTGCGCACCCGTAAGCTGCTACTGTCTCGTCGCCAGATCGACAAGCTAATGGGTCAGGTGCAACAAAAAAGCTATACCTGCGTTCCACTCGCCTGCTATTGGAAAGGGCCTTGGGTAAAATGCGAAATTGCGCTGGTAAAAGGAAAACAGGCCCACGATAAACGCGCCACTGAAAAAGACCGGGATTGGCAGCGCGAGAAACAGCGGGTGTTTAGGAATGGCTAGGTAACTTTTAACTCCTTTTTACGCTTGGCCAAATTTAGCGCAAGCAATTGGCGTTGTTCAGGTGTCAACGCCAACAATTCAGGTACCGTCGCTTCAGGCGGTATAATACCTACCCCCTGACCGACAGTAAGCCAGCTATAAACTCCAAATTGGGAACTGGCATCCATTTCATAATCCACAAAATCCCACTTTCGTGGCGTCCTAAGCTTCCATAATGATTTCAGCTCAAGATACTTTTCAGAAAGTTTCCCTCTTTTAATATCTTTCCAAAATGCCGAATCATTTCGGCTGGTGTCATAGTGCATACGAACAAAATCACCGATACCATTCCATGCTTGCCGGTGCTGCAAGTTAAAGAAATCGATTGTTTTCGGTGGAACGACAAATCCATTTTCAACCAATACATTACAGAATAACTCAATCTGATGAATGGTCTGTCCAATAGATGTGGCCTCCAAAGGCTCTACAAAACCTGAAGCCAAACCAATGGCCATTACATTCCCTTGCCATACCTTTTCAAAATAGCCTGCTTCAAATTGAATCGTTCGAATAGGGTCAATCGGCCTGCCCTGCCAAGATTCAAGTTCCGCAACCGCCTTATCATCACTCAGGTACTGGCTCGAAAACACATAACCGGCTCCTACACGTTTTTGCAGAGGTATTTGCCAAACCCATCCGGAGCTTAAAGCCGTTGCACGAGTTACAAGGTCCGGATTTTCTCTTGGATGAGATAAATGAAAAGGGATCGCACGATCCATAATCAAAATATCACTCAAGGAATGCCAGGGAGTACCTAATTTTTTTTGAATTAGTGTACGAGCAAAACCTGTGGCATCTATGACAAAATCAACCGATTGAGACGAACCTTTGCTGAGAAAAAGCTGAGTTACCATCCCTGTTTGTGAATCTAAGCTAACATCCATTACAGTATCTTCAGCGTGAATAACT
>CAUJHL010000058.1 GCA_963204705.1 Pseudomonadota bacterium
CCATCAACGCCTGCTGGAGCCAATTGGGTATATCCCTCCGGCTGAAGCTGAGGCAAACTACTGGCGGCAACTCGCCGAAAGGCATGAGTTGTCAGCCTTTACTTAAATCAAATAGCCTCCACGATTCCCGGGGCGATTCAACATAAGGCTTTAGCGATAATGTTTGCGTCCCTCCCTCGCCAATTTCTTAAAGCCCATGATTCGTCATGGGCTTTTTTATTTCGCTAAAGAGAGGGGCTGGCCGGTAAACAGTCAGTGTAGACCTGCATAGAAGCCATGCACGATTCGTCTTTGAGTGTTGCCTTCTGCGTCCAGTGGATACTAATTCTATCGACTGCATTGATTGATAAAGGATTTCTCTGCGGGAGCACTCAGTAGTAGTTCTTTCCAGCTTAGCCTAAGCAATACGCTTGCAAACCCCCAACATATCCCCCCATACCCTCGGCGTAGGATAAGGCTCTGACTCTGCCGGAGCCTAGTCCATGCCCCCCTCTGCTAACCCGACCCCCGCCAAAGCCATTCCTGCCAAAAGCACCATTTGCCTCTGGTACAACGGTACAGCGGAAGACGCTGCCCGATTTTACGCACAGACCTTTCCGGATTCGCAGGTGCAGGCGGTGCATCGGGCACCTGCAGATTTTCCTTCCGGCAAGGCAGGCGATGTATTGACGGTAGAATTCACCGTCTGCGGAATCCCTTGTGTCGGCTTGAATGGCGGGCCGGTGTTTCCGCATACCGAGGCATTTTCCTTTCAGATTTCCACTCGTGATCAGGCCGAAACCGACCGTTATTGGGATGCACTGGTGAACCATGGCGGTACAACCAGCGCCTGTGGCTGGTGCAAGGATCGCTGGGGCGTCAACTGGCAAATAACTCCGGCAGTATTGATCGAAGGCGTCACGCATCCTGATCCGGTGGTGGCCAAACGGGTCTTTGAAGCGATGATGACCATGGAAAAAATCGACGTGGCCACCATTGAAGCCGCACTCGCCGGAACACACTTATGAGCGCTTCGGCCAGCTCGCCATGGCTACTCTGGGCACTGGCTTCTGCTGCCTGTGCTGCGCTGACGGCCATTTTTGCCAAGGTTGGCATTCGGGGTGTGGATTCGGATTACGCGACGCTGATTCGGACAGCGTTTATTTTTCTGTTGTTGATTCCCTTTGTGGTGTTTAGTGGAAAATGGGTCAATCCGCAGACACTGGCGCCCAGGACACTGGGTATTCCTGATGTTGTCTGCACTGGCAACCGGTGCCTCGTGGCTGTGTTATTTTAGGGCACTGCAACTGGGCAATGCCACCCAGGTCGCGCCTGTAGACAAGCTGAGCATCGTACTGGTGGGCGTATTTGCCTTTGTGTTTCTGGATGAGCGACCGACCGAACGGGAATGGATAGGACTGGCGCTCGTGTCACTCGGTGTGGTGCTGATGGTGCTCAAGCCCAAAGTGAGTTCGGGCTAAGCCAATACCCTAAACAGTCCCCATCGCGTTTGGCTATCTGGTATGCTTTGTGACTGTCACTGAGTCAACCCACTCACGCCATGGTAAAGGAAACCAGAGAGGTCCCGGGATTGGATAACCAACACCTACCGGAGTCAGTTCTGCAACTGGATGAAAGTCTCGCTGAATCTCCGATCTGCAGTTTGCTCCTCAATGAGCAAGGCACCATTTTGCAGTGCAATGATGCGGCTTCGCAGCTCTTGCAGGCCGCTCATTCGGATTTGGTCGGAACCTCACTGTCTTCCAAAGTGATTGGCTCTGGCGCTATTCAGGCGCTGATGTCGCGAGTTCGTAAAGAGCAGGTTCCCGTTCAGGCTGAATTTCAGCTGGCCTTGCTCCCCCCTCATGCCCGCCATATTCAATTGCATATTTGGCCCGCCCGTCACCAGAGGGGTATTTTTCATGCCCAAATTCTGGATGTCAGTGACTATCTGGCAGGCCTACAGCGCGACCGGGTGCGCTCTCAGGTGTTATCGCTCATCGCCCAGGGTGCCCCGCTGGCGGCGGTATTGCAGGCGCTGGTGCTGGAATTTGAAGCCGCCAATCCCGGCAGCCTCTGTACGGTGTTGCTTCTGGATGAAACGATGCAGCATGTTCTGACGGGTGCCGCGCCGAGCATGCCCAGGCACTTTTCGGAAGCCATACATGGTGCACCGATCGGCCCTGTCGCAGGCTCATGTGGTACAGCTGCCTATTTTAATAAGCGTGTCATCGTAACGGATATTTACAGCGATCCCTTATGGATACCCTATCGGGAGCTGGCGCGTTCTGCGGATCTTGCTTCATGCTGGTCCCAGCCCTTCACCGACAGTGATGGCAAAGTGCTGGGAACTTTTGCCATTTATCACAGGGATGTTCATATTCCCTCCCAGCAAGATATTGATAATATTATTCATTCTGCCCAGCTTGCTGCGATTGCGACCGAGCGAGACAGGACGGATGAGCGCTTGCGCAAAGAGCAGATGCGTTATCGTGCGATCGTCGAAACCTGTGAGGAAGGCATTTGGATGACAGATCGCAACAGCATCACCAATTTTGTTAATCCAAAACTGGCTGAAATGCTGGGGTTTCCCATTGAGGCGATGCTGGGTCAGCACATTTATCAGTTTATTCCCAGAAATTTGCACAACGTCGCCAATCGTTTCGTTGAGCGACAAAGACAGGGCATTGCCGAAAAGCATGATTTGCAGCTCAAGCGGCAGGATGGCAGCCTGCTCTGGGTGAGCATATCCAGCAATCCGCTGCACGATGGCAAGGGTAATTACACCGGTGCTCTGGCCATGGTGGTGGATATTGATGAGCGCTATCACGCTACGCGCTTGCTGGAGGAACGCAGTCGTGAGCTGGCCCAGGCCAATACCAAGCTTCAGGATGTGATGGCGAATCTGGAGGCAAAGGTCACCGAGCGTACTTGGGAGCTCAGTCAGGCACTGAGTCAGGCACAGGCAGCGATGGCAGCAAAAACTGATTTTCTCGCCGTCATGAGTCATGAAGTCCGTACGCCTATGAATGGCATTTATGGGATGACCCAGATGCTGGAAATGACGCAGCTGGATGAAGAGCAACACGAGTATTTAACGAGTATTCGCGCGAGTAGCCGTGAGTTACTGGCGCTGATTAATGACATTCTGGATTTATCCAAAATTGAAGCAGGTGCGCTGGATCTGGAGATACAGCCGTTTGATCTGGCGCTGCAATTGCGCAGTCTGGATCAACAATTCCGACCTTTATTTATCAATAAAGGGCTGATATTTAATCTGATTTTGGGTGAATTGCCGCCGATACTGATAGGCGATGCGCTCAGATTGCGCCAAGTGCTGGCCAATTTGTTATCGAATGCATTGAAGTTTACGGATCGGGGAGCCGTAACATTACGGGCCGCCGCTGAACACTGCGATGAGCAGCACAGCCGGATACGATTTGAAGTGGAAGACACTGGGATGGGCATACCGGAAGACCGCCTGCACCGGTTATTCCAGCCCTTCAGTCAGGTAGATTCGTCGATCACGCGGCACTATGGAGGGACAGGGCTGGGGCTGTCGATTTGTGCGCGGCTGATAGCGGCAATGTCTGGCACCATGACCGTGAGCAGTGAGACCGGTAAAGGCTCCTGTTTTCGTTTTGACGTGCTGCTGGAGCAAGGTATTGCCAAGGTACCGGAGGCACAGCTTCCCCTGAGAAAGCCAGAAATAGACCCCTCCATTCAGGTATTGATTGTAGAAGATAATCTGGTCAATCAAAAAATTCTGAGCGGATTTTTGAAGAAGGCTGGCTTGACTGCATGGGTGGCCAATAATGGCCTGGAAGCCGTTGAGATTGCCCGTAGTCACCCGCTGGATCTGATTTTTATGGATTTGCAGATGCCGGAAATGGATGGACTCACGGCCACTGGCCTGATTCGGGAGTTACCGCTGGCCCATCAGCCCAGAATCATTGCACTAACTGCCAATGTCTTTGAAACGGATCGAAAAAGTAGCTTAAATGCCGGTATGGATCATTTCATGATCAAACCATTCAACTATTCAGAAATTCTGGATCAGCTGGAATTGGTAGCCACTAACCGACACCATCGTGAACAGACTCATGACGAAGATCCGTAATCACACCAGAAAACGCATGCTGATCCTGGTGCCCTTCGTAATGTAATCAACACGGTACTCAACAATGTCCTTCATAATGTAATCAACAATGTCATCCTCATTGTCCTGTCAATGCCCTGTCATTGCCCATTCCATCGGTGAGCCATAGCCATGATTAGCAGTGCCCAGCTTCGTATTCCTGCCACGTATATGCGGGGCGGTACCAGCAAAGGTGTTTTCTTTCGTCTGGAAGATTTACCGGAGTCCTGTCAGGTGCCAGGCAAGGCCCGCGATCAGTTATTTATGCGGGTGATTGGCAGCCCAGACCCGTATGGCGCGCACATTGATGGCATGGGTGGCGCTACCTCCAGCACCAGTAAGTGTGTGATTCTGTCCAAAAGTACCCAGCCCGATCACGATGTGGATTACTTGTATGGCCAGGTCTCGATCGACAAGGCCTTTGTGGACTGGAGTGGCAATTGTGGCAATCTGTCGACCGCTGCCGGGGCCTTTGCCATTCATGCGGGACTGGTGGATGCCGAACGTATTCCCGCGAATGGCCAGTGTGTCGTCAGGATCTGGCAAGCCAATATTCAGAAAACCATCATTGCCCATGTGCCAGTGACCAACGGTGAAGTGCAAGAGTTGGGTGATTTTGAACTCGACGGCGTCACCTTTCCGGCGGCTGAAATCGTGCTGGAGTTTTTA
The DNA here is from genome assembly GCA_963204705.1 of Pseudomonadota bacterium. Classification (GTDB taxonomy): domain Bacteria; phylum Pseudomonadota; class Gammaproteobacteria; order Pseudomonadales; family Moraxellaceae; genus CAUJHL01. Next base: position 4,787 of record CAUJHL010000058.1, read on the forward strand.
GACCCTGCCGACGAAGGAGAAAGCGAGGGCGGTGCATCGATGTTCCCCACTGGCAATCTGATCGACGATCTAGACGTGCCAGAGATTGGCACGCTCAAAGCTACCATGATCACCGCCGGTATCCCCACCGTGTTTGTCAATGCCGAAGACATTGGCTACACCGGCACCGAGCTGCAAGACGCGATCAACGGCGATGCGGCAGCCTTGGCGAAGTTTGAAAAAATCCGTGTCGCAGGTGCACTGCGCATGGGTTTGATCAAAAGGCATGAAGAAGCTTTGACCCGTCAGCACACGCCCAAAATTGCCTTTGTATCCAAACCTAAAGACTATGTGTCGTCGAGTGGCAAAACCGTAACTGCCGCCGATGTCGATTTGTTGGTGCGTGCCTTATCGATGGGTAAATTGCACCATGCCATGATGGGTACCTGTGCCGTAGCGATCGGCACGGCGGCGGCCATTCCGGGAACGCTGGTCAATCTGGCTGCTGGGGGTGGCACACGTGAGGCGGTGCGCTTTGGCCATCCCTCAGGGACATTGCGGGTGGGTGCCGAAGCCCGACTGCAGGACGGTCAGTGGGTCGTCACCAAAGCCATCATGAGCCGCAGTGCGCGTATCCTGATGGAAGGCTGGGTGCGCGTACCACCGGAGACGATTCAGCCTTAATCCATCTCACTGCCATTCGCATGGCTGGTGTAAACGTCAACAGCAAGGTCAAAGCCAAGGTCAACGTCATTGCCCCTGTCATGACCTCAGCCCTGGCGGTGCGCCTGATACGCCAGTTCCCAGCCGAGCAGGGCAAGTTTGCGCTCGGGCAGCCAGCGATAATTGCCAAGTATGCCGGTGCCTGGCACGATGCGATGGCAGGGCAAAAACAGCGACACGGGATTGGCCCCGACCGCGGTGCCTACCGCCCGCACCGCCTGAGGCCGTCCGATGTGCTCCGCCAATTGGCCGTAGCTGCGCACCTCCCCTGCCGGAATCCGCGCCAGCGCCTGCCAGACCGCGTGTTGAAATTTGGTGCCTTCCACCATCAGTGGCAGCAATTGCTGTTTTTTTGCGTTGGTATTCGGCTGACCACTCAGTGCCCACGCCAGATGCTCAAGTGCGTGTTCCTGCCATGGATGGGCTTGCTGCCGACACAGCCGGATTCCAGCCAGTTTCTTCAGGTCTGCCATGGCATCCTGTTTCCCTACACCTGAATCCACAAAGGCCAGAAAACACACGCCGTCTTCGGTATTGGCAATCAGCATCTCCCCAAAGGGCCCCGGATAAATGCCATAAAGAATCTGCTCGGGTGTCGGTTTAGCCGAATGCTGGGGTGCTGGAATCAGTCGTAAACCTGCTTCAGGAAAATCCTGACACTTTCCTGTAGTGATCTGTGTCTGTGCCCTGTGTGAGGTGGCGGGCTGATGCAATCGCGCACGCAGGGCAGCGGGATGCAAGGCCTTGAGCATAGTCTCCACTGCAAATCCTGACCAGCGTTCAAAATCTGCGATACCTGAAGCCCTATCAGAATCTGAAAGAGGACTAAGTGATTGGCTAGACTTGGGTTTTTTATTCACATAAGCTGAGGTCAAGGGCTGAATGACGGCCCTGAAGGCTACGCTACTTAGCGCTTGAGGTTGCTGGGTGAATTGCTGAGAAGGTTGTTGAGGAAGTTGCTGGGTGTTGAGTGCACGGATTGCTGACATGCGATTGCGCTTCCCTCACAGTTTGACACCCACACCCTACCCCCTTTGCTTTAAAATCACCAGTGACGAATTCCCCGTTGTCCTTAGTCCGTCCTCCATTTCGCCTGAGAGTTGCCATGACACCATTGCCCGAGAGATTGCGACCCAAGCGCCTGAGCGAGGTCATTGGTCAGCGTCATTTGCTGGGTGAACAGGGCCCGCTCCGGCAAATGGTCGACCACGGCAATTTGCCCTCGATGATTTTCTGGGGGCCGCCCGGTGTCGGCAAAACCACACTTGCCCTATTATTGGCAGAAGCCGTTGACCGGCCCTTTATTAGCCTGTCGGCGATTAGTGCTGGTGTCAAAGACATCCGTGAACTGATCGCCCAAAGCGGTGAATTAATGCCACCGGTGGTATTTATTGATGAAATTCATCGCTTTAATAAATCCCAGCAGGATGCCTTGCTGGCAGCAGTAGAGCGCGGAAAGATTACCCTGATTGGTGCCACCACAGAAAATCCCTCATTTGAGGTCAATCACGCCCTGCTGTCGCGCTGTCAGGTCTATGTGCTGGAGCCGCTAAGCAAAGAGGAACTGCTGACGGTACTGGAACGTGCGCTGAGTCAGGATACGGAACTGAAACACCGGCAAATCACCGTGCAGGAAAGCGATGCGCTGATCCAACTGGCGGCAGGCGATGCACGCAAGCTGCTGAATCTTCTGGAATTAACGCTTTCCACCTTTGACCCCTCCGAGCCTGTGGTGTTGACCAATGACCGTGTGCTGGCCGCCGCTCAGCAGACGGTGGCGCGCTACGACAAATCGGGCGATCAGCATTACGACATCATTTCTGCGTTTATCAAATCCCTGCGCGGCAGTGATCCAGACGCGGCGCTGTACTGGATGGCGCGCATGATCAAGGGCGGTGAAGATCCGCTGTTTATTGCCCGTCGTATGCTGATCATGGCCAGTGAAGACATTGGCGGGGCCAATCCCAATGCCCTGCTGCTGGCGGGCGAATGCTTACGCTCGGTGCAGGTGATCGGCATGCCAGAAGCACGCATCCTGCTGGGGCAAACCGCCGTGTATCTGGCGACCAGTGCCAAGAGCAACAGTACCTATCTGGCGATCAATGCAGCTCTCGCCATGGCCGAAAAAACCGCCGACCTTCCTGTCCCCTTGCATTTGCGCAATGCGCCGACGCCCTTGATGAAGCAACAGGGCAATAGCCTGGGCTACCTGTATGCGCATGATTACCCAGGAAACTTTGTAAAGCAGGAATTTCTGCCTCCCGCACTGAAAGGCACCCGATTTTATCAGGCGGGGGATAACCCACTGGAAAACCGCGATGCCCAGCGCCAGCAAGAGCGGTGGGGGAAGGGAAATTAGCCCATAAGGCTGAACGGTTGCAGACTTTGACAAAGATCAATAATTCAAGGTCATACGTTTTTGAGGTCGCCAAAATGATCGCATCCGGTAGTTTTATGGAATGAGGTTTCCTCAGTAGGAGAGTTCTAGCTTGTACCGCCTCACTTAAGGGTAGGCACGCCATGCGGCTTAGGATGACTAATAAGGAATTTTCATCGGTAGCGGTTAGCCCACTAAAAACTCAACAATTCCAATCGGTTAATGAGAATGTAGTCGCATTGAGACAGTGAAAGCTGCTTTTCGCTGCTGTATTGCAAGGTCGCTGGATCTGCTTTGTGGAGACCAACCAAAAAACAGGTATCCAGCAGTAAACTACCACTCATCCCTGAGCGCCTGCTGAATCGTCAGTGGGTCTGTATCCCCATAGCTGGTTGCCTTGGGCAAGTCAGTGAGAAAATCGGCTAATAATCGGTTTTGATAGGTTTTTTGATTGGCAATAAGCGCTGCAAACGTACTGGCTGGGACTAGATAACCGGTTGGCCGGTTATGATTCAGTACGGCGATGGGCTGAGCGCCAGCAGCCTCAATGATGGCAGTAGGGTTGCGTTTGAGTTCACTGATGCTAACGGACACGGAGGCTTGTACAGTATCCATGACTTTACACTCTGCTAAGGCCACTATTTGGTAACAAATATAGCCCTTAATTATCATGGGGTAAAATTCCTCCAATCCTGCCAAAATTCGTTATACCCCAAAAATACCCCTTAATAACGAACGTTTCTTACATTCCCGAAATTTTCTAGCCAAACAAAAAACCCCCGAAGCTTTATTCTTCAGGGGTTTTGGCCGTACCGGATAGTAACGGATTTTGATAATTGGCGGTGAGAGAGGGATTCGAACCCTCGATACGCTATAAACGTATACACACTTTCCAGGCGTGCTCCTTCAGCCACTCGGACACCTCACCAAGGCCGACGATTCTACCCAAAACATCCTCTAATGCCAAATGGTATTTTTCAGCGCATTACGCGGATCGTCTGGCATCGCTGGGACTCTACAGGGCAGAAATTTGCTACTATGCAGCCAACTTGGTTGCGGATTCGTCCTGCATGCACACTGAACAACGATCCTCCCTGCCTCTGATGACACTGGGTGCTTTGGGTGTGGTTTTCGGCGATATTGGTACGAGTCCCTTATATGCCCTCAAGGAATGCTTTCACGCTTCGCATGGCCTGAGCATTACGCCAGCCAATATTCTGGGCATTCTGTCGCTGATTTTTTGGTCGCTGATGAGCGTGGTGTCGATCAAATACGTCATGTTCATCATGCGGGCGGATAACAACGGCGAAGGCGGCATTATGGCGCTGCTGGCGCTGAATATGCGCGGTGAGAAGATCAGTGCCGCCTATAAACTCTTTCTGGTGACGATTGGCCTGTTTGGGGCAGCCCTGTTTTTTGGGGATGGCATTATTACCCCGGCGATTTCAGTGTTGTCCGCCGTTGAGGGTTTGCATGTAGCCACCCCCATTTTTGATAAATACGTACTGCCAATCGCCCTCAGTGTGCTGGTTGGCCTGTTTTTTATTCAGCGCAAGGGCACTGGCTCGATGGGCAAATACTTTGGCCCCATCATGCTGATCTGGTTTCTGAGCCTGGGCTTGCTGGGCCTGATGAGTATTTTCAAGTATCCCGCCGTTCTGGCGATGGTCAGTCCCCACCATGCGGTGCTCTTTGTGCTGGCGCATCCCTTTGCCGCGTTTCTGACCATGGGTGCCGTGGTACTGACCATTACCGGTGGCGAAGCGCTGTACGCCGATATGGGTCATTTTGGCCGCCGGCCCATCCGCTGGGCGTGGTTTGTGGTGGTGCTGCCCTGTTTATTGCTCAATTATGCGGGTCAGGGTGCGCTGTTACTGACTGATGCTTCCGCCGTGGAAAATCCCTTTTTCCGGCTCATTCCCTCCATGGCACTGTATCCGGCGATTATTCTGGCGACTCTGGCAACCGTCATTGCGTCGCAAGCGGTGATTTCCGGCGTGTTTTCCATTGCCCGGCAGGCCATGCAGTTAGGCTATCTGCCTCGTATGGCGGTGCTGCATACCTCCGAATCGGAAATTGGCCAGATTTATATTCCATTTCTCAACTGGCTCTTGCTGGGGTCTATCGTTGTGCTGGTGCTGATGTTTCGTACCAGCTCCAATCTGGCCGCGGCCTATGGTATCGCGGTGACCATGACCATGATTTGTGACACGATTCTGGTATCACTGGTGGCCTACAGTATCTGGCGCTGGTCTTTGGCCAAGGTGTTGCTGGGTGCCATTCCATTTCTGCTGCTGGATCTGACTTTTTTTGGCGCGACCTCGCTCAAGGTGCTGGCGGGTGGCTGGGTGCCGCTGTTGATTGGTGCCTCTGCGTTTACCCTGATGATGACCTGGAAACGTGGCCGCGATATTTTGTTTGCCAAAATGCAAAACGAAACCCTGCCATTGGATATTTTTATCAAGAGTGTCGGAACTACCGCGCACATTATTCCCGGTATGGCGGTGTTTATGACGGGCAGTCAAAAAATTGTGCCGCATGCCCTGTTGCATAACCTTAAACATAACAAGGTCTTGCATAATATTAATGTGCTAATGACCGTCAATACCAAAGACATTCCTTATGTCAGTGAGGATCAGCGCTTTGAGGCCAGCCAGCTCAGCGAGCATTTTTGGCGGGTAGTGGTGAATTATGGCTTTAAGGAGCAGCCTGATGTGCCTGCCTCCCTGCGCGAAGCCCTGCACTCGCTGGATATGGAGCTGGATCTGATGACCACCAGTTTCTTTGTGTCACGCGAACGCATCATTCATACGGTGGGCGATGGCATGGCGCCATGGCGTGAAAAACTGTTTATTTCCATGTCCCGAAATACCAGTGCCGCCAGTGATTTCTTTCAGATTCCCACTAACCGGGTGGTGGAGATGGGCAGTCAGGTGGAGATTTGAGGGGGTTGCGATTCGAATCCTCCTGTTTGCGCGGTGTGATACTGTGGGCCTTGGCGGTATTGAGCCAGCCGGCCTTGGCATTTGATTGTCCACAGCACTTTTGGCAAGGCATGCCGCCCATCGTCACTCGTCCAGCCTTACTGGATTCCAGCTTTGAACTGTGCCATGCGGGGCAGGCAACCCTGTATTCGGCCAAAAGCCGCACCCCGCTATGGTCTGCAGAGTATCTGGATCGTTCGCGTCTTGCCGCCGCCGCAAAACTGTCGCGCACCAATGATTTTCATGAAGATGAACTGGTCCCTGTGGAGAGCCGCAGCACGCTGGCAGACTATCGCGGCAGTGGCTTTGATCGTGGTCATTTGGCACCCAATGGCGACATGGGCACCCGCGATCAGCAGTTTGACAGTTTTGCCCTGAGCAATATTGTCCCGCAGAATCGCATCCATAATCAGGGCGTCTGGCGCAAGCTGGAAGAAGCCACTCGTGCACTGGTTAAGCAGCGGGATGCCGCCTATGTAGTCACTGGTGTGGTGTTTGAAACAGACACCCTGAGTATGGCAGGCTCGGTACTGGTCCCGACCGCTCTGTACAAGGCAGTCTACTTCCCCGGCCAGCAACAGGCAGGCGCTTACTGGTCACCGAATGATGCGCGTGGTCAAGTAACTGTGCTGAGTCTGACGGAACTGGAGCACCGGACGGGTATCGTGGTGATGCCGGGTATCGGAAAAACCATTCGTGATCGTGCCATGTCGCTGCCGCTGGATGCCCGCAGCCCTAGGTCGATTGTGCGGGAGTCCGGCCAGCAGGATACATTACGACGCATCCCAAACGACCCATTTTACTGGCCTGCTCGCGATGCCCTGCTGTATTTATTGCGCAAGCTGAAGATGATGGTGGACTAAGGGGTAATTGGTGGCAAGTCGTGGTAAGTCGTGGTAAGTCATGGTAAGTCGTTGTCAGCCACTGACCGTTATTCTTCGCCTGCCTGATCCTGCAATTGCCAGTAGCGCTGCATTTCCAGATAGGTAAACGACGCTGACCATCCCACCAGCACAAAGCCGATCAGTGCTTCTGTCCCCGCCATAAACCGGATTGGGCCTGTAGGGGATAAATCACCAAAGCCCACTGTCGTGTATACCGCTGCCGAAAAATAGACGTGATCAAACAGCAGCTGATGATGCGCGCCCAGCACCCGCCCCGTATTCTGTAACTGCATGAGGCCGTGGTAACCCAGCCCGAAAATCCAGATTTCCACGATGTGCAGCAGGATGACGGAAATGATCGAATAGAGCACCATGCGTCGATGGTCGTGCCGCCGGTCGGTCTTGCTGAGGCGGGTCAGGCGCTGATTGAGCACATTAAGCCCTTCATAATGCACCAGAACGACCAGTACGACGATCAAAAGCGTAGCGCCGGCAACGATCATATTGGCCAGCCAGTGATTGTAGGGGTC